>NZ_JYNP01000038.1 GCF_000934755.1 Desulfonatronovibrio magnus | reverse complement strand
TATCACCGGGATATTGAGGTGCTTTGTTTTGTCAAGCATTGGATTCCGGATGTGAGGATTGTGGGTGATGAGAGGTTGACTGGGCGTTTGCGGGAAGAGTTGCAAGGCTATGTTGGTCAGCTGAAATAGGGGAGTAATCAATGGCCAAAGGCGATCACATTTTCGTGCAAAGAGCATTGTACTCACATCATGGCATAGATTGCGGGGATGGGACTGTAATTCATTATACCGGCGAACCCGGTCAAAAGCGCAACGCAGCGGTCAAAAGGACTGACATCCACGAGTTTACTGCCGGCGGTAACTTAATGATCCGTTACTACAGCAAGCATGACTCAGCGGACAAGACACTTGAAAGAGCCTTCAGTCGCCTGGGTGAAGACAGCTATAATCTATTTTTCAACAACTGCGAGCACTTTGCAACCTGGTGCAAGACCGGCAAAAAAAATAGCGAGCAGGTTGTCAGGGCTGCTGATGCTGTGGTGGATATTTTTGAGCAAACCTACATTTCATCGGAAAGTTCATCTTCATCGGTCAAAGCTGTGGCAAAGATCGGAGTGGAAATCTATAAAACCATGCGTAAGTGCCAGCAACTACCTGAGATTGAAAGTGTTCCGAGTAAATACCGCAAGAAAATTAAGGTGATCAGCAATCCTGAAAGGACAAAACATTCCAGTCAGGACGATATCAAGCAGGACAGTCTTTATGAAGCGCTTGAATTGATTGTTGACCATAAAAACAAGTTTCCGAGTCGCTGAACCCGGTGTAGCCGAATGATTTCTTTCTAACCCGCAAGGACAGATCATGACTCATCCCCATATCAAGGTAGCCATTTCCAGTGATTTCCTTGATTCTTTTTCTAAGATACCCCCCAAGAAACAGTCACGGGTGGCGAATTTTGTTCAGAAATTCCAGAGTAATCCAATGCTTCCGGGTATCAACTATGAAAAAATTAATGTGGCTGCTGATTCCAACTACCGTTCAGTGCGGATTGATGATGCTTACAGAGGAATAGTGCTCAAACCTGCAAAAGGAAATGTTTATGTTTTGTTGTGGGTTGATCAGCATGATGACGCATACAGCTGGGCCAGAAATAAAAAGTGCACAATCAATCCCGAAACAGGAAGTATTCAGATATATGAAAGCGTTTTTGAAGCCGAACCACAAGAAGATACCTTTGACTTAAGTGAGCCTTGCCTTTTTGATGGCGTACATGATCGACATCTGAAAAAAATGGGAGTTCCCGAGGAGCTCCTTCCCAAAATCAGAAATATTAGAACAATGAAGCAGCTGGAGGCAATGTCGTCAGGTTTGCCCCATGAAGCATACGAGGCGCTTTATTTTCTTGCTGAAGGGTTTTCTGTGGAAGAGGTTTTCAACGAGCTTATTAATTATGATCAGCCTTCCAATATAGACCGGCAGGACATTGCTCAAGCCCTGGAACATCCTGATTCAAAGCGCCGTTTCCGAGTAGTTGCAGATGATAAGGAGTTGATGGCCATGCTTGAGGCTCCCCTGGAAAAATGGAGAGTATTCCTTCACCCTGCCCAGAGAATGCTGGTGGAGCGTTCCTGGAACGGACCGGTTCGGGCAATGGGAGGAGCCGGAACAGGCAAAACCGTTGCTGCCCTGCACCGGGCCAAGTGGCTGGCAGAAAATATATTTAATCAAAACAGCGATAAGATACTTTTCACCACATTCACCAGAAATCTGGCAGCAGATCTTGAATTTAATCTGGAAAAGATTTGTTCAGCAGATGGTTTTAGCAAGATTGAAGTGGTCAACTTAGATAGGTGGGTCAATCTCTTTCTGCGTCAGAACGGATATGAATTCGATATTTCCTATGATGGCAGACACCTCGTTTTCTGGGAAAAAGCTCTGAAGCGTGCCTCAGGTGATTTATCAATCAGATTTGATAAATCATTTTTTCGTGAGGAGTGGGAACACCTTATTCAGTCTGAAGGTATTACTACCCTGCAGCAATACTTAGATACAGACAGGACCGGACGAGGCATAAGGATAAGCCGCAAAGAGCGAGTGGCTCTATGGGCTGTTTTTGAGGAGTACAGGCTGCTTTTGAATGACAACATGCTCAAAGAACCAGATGATGCCATGCATGACGCCCTGGTCATGCTTGAAAACAATCCCGGCCTGGTAAAGTACAGTGCTGCAATAGTTGATGAGGCTCAAGACATGGGGCCTCTGGCCTTCAGACTTCTCAGGCAATTAGTTCCAGAAAGTGCAAATGATCTGTTCATAGCCGGAGATGCTCACCAGAGAATATATCGCCGTAAAGCAGTGCTTGGTAGATGCGGGATTAATATTCGCGGCAGGGGAAAAAAGCTAAGGATAAATTACCGGACAACTGAAGAAAACCGGATCTGGGCGGAAAGTATCATTAGCAGCATCCCCGGTGAGAGCCTGGGTGAAGCACAGAAAGAAAGTAATGGGTACTTGTCCATGATGCATGGGCTCCAGCCGGCAGTCCATAACCTGCCCACCTTTGAAGATGAAATTACTCATATCCTGAAGCATATCCAGGCACTTGAACAGGCAGGTGAAGACTTGAGCTGTGTCTGCCTTGCTGTTCGTACCAACAAAATACTGGAACAATACAAGGAAAGACTCGAAGATTTAAATATTGATGTCATCAAGATTTTACCAGGTGATGCCATCAGCTCAGAAAAGAAAGGGCTCCGATTGGCCACCATGCACAGGGTCAAGGGTTTGGAATTTGATCATATGATCATAGCCTCGGTGAACAAGACCATTGTGCCTTATGACAGTGAGCATTTTGCGACCAGCGATGAGTTTATTGCCCGAGACAACGAGGTCATGGAGCGGTCACTGCTCTATGTAGCTGCAACCAGAGCAAGGAAGACACTTCTGGTTACCAGTTATGGGGAGCCTTCTAAGTTTTTGGGGTTCAAGGATGAAAGTCTATAGAAACAGTTTTAATGCTGGGTGCAAAAAACAAGTTATTGCCATGAATACGGATCAAGAAAAGGTTAGTATTACTGCATAATTTTTTTGTACTAAGATGTCTGGTCGTGGCTTTAGAGATAATGCACTTTTTTAACTTGCAAAAGGAGTCAATATGTCGATTGATAGCTTGGACTATTATAATAGTCAGTCTAAAAATTATGAGCAAAAATGTATCAAAGCTCTTGATATTGTGAATGATATTCTTTCCAGCGATATTGAGCAAGTCGTAAGTCCACTCAGCGAAAGTAATTGTAAACATAAGCTACAGGGGCTCTCTAAAAAGTTTGGAAATCCAAATATTACAATTTCAATTGTGGCAGAAGTGTCAAGTGGTAAGTCAACTTTTCTCAATGCCCTGATATTCGGTGGTGATGTCCTTCATAGTGGGGTTGGTGCTGTTACCGCAAGACTTTTTAAGATTAATTACAGTGACAAATATTTCTATGAAGATGGAAGCAAAGCTATTGAATGTGAAAGCATAGATGAACTAAAAAGATGCCTTGTGGAATTAAATCAGTCTGAAAGAAGAAATATAGAAGATAAAACAGGTAAATATAATAAAAATGTTGTGAATGTAGGCGTCCGCCACCCTATGCTTAAGAAGGGCATTACAGTTTACGATACCCCAGGATTCGGTTCATTAGATGAGGGTATTGTGTTTGATATCATAGAAAGGGCTGTTGAAGAGAGTGATGGGACAATCATGTTACTTGATATTCATTCTGGGATGAAGAAAGGCGAAGATAGGTTTGTGCGACAAGTAATCAACAGGATAGAATCTTCCAAGAGATTTGTGGTCTTTAACAAGATGGATACAGTAATAAATGATGACATGCGAGTGGTAATGTCCAATGAAGAGGTGGAGAAACAGATACATGATGTTACCCAAAAAGCAATTATCAATGTTGCAGAAAGTGCTAAAATTAATCCGGATGAAATCAGGCACTATCATTTATCATCATTGAAAGCGCTTAGTGGTTATATATTGAACAACAAGGAAAAGATTATTGAATCTGGATTTAAGGAGTTTCAAGATGATTTCTGGGATCATATAATTAAAAATAAGAGCGAAATATTGTGTACAAGAATAAAGTCTGCAAACAGCTGTATGGATCAAATTGCAAATGTTTTGAGTATTGGAAAAAAGGAAAGTGAAAATAACCTTAAGCAAATAGAAAAAATTAAAAATGATTTAGTTCAAAGAAATGAAGAATTGAAATCATTTTTTAATCATAAAATAAGCAGTTTGCATGATATTAACAAGAGCTTGTCAACAACTACATATAGCATTCATGGAATAGTTGAAACTATAAAATCTATTCTTAAGGATAAAATTAAGAATAGATTGGATAGTGATATTGGTTTTTTTGATAAAGCCATAATTTTTGGTTTAAAAGGAAAATATGAGAAGTGTATTGTAGGAGCAATAAATGATTCCAAATCAGACATGAACAGCAGCGTTTCAAACTATATAAATTCAATTTTTTCATCTTACATTGAAAGCCAAAACAAAATTAACACTGTTATCGATCTGATTAACGATAAAATTAATGAATTTGAAGGTTACAATATAGATAATATCGAACGTTTAGATATTTTTCAGAAAAACTTGTCTGGAGAGTATGAATTCAATCCAAATTCATCTTATGCTGATGATTTAGGGGTTGCGAAAGATTTGCTTGTAGGGGTTGCTGGCGGGGCGATTGGAGGAGTAGCAGCCCAGGTTATAGCTACAAGGCTGGCTTTTATGATTCCTGGTATTGGCCTGATTGTTGGCGCAGTTTTAACTATTGTTTTAACGTTGTTAGGATCTTCTACCGATTCCAATAAAAAGATCGCTGATGAAGTTTCTGATAAGATTGCATCTGGTATGAGAGAAGATTTGGAAAAGAGAATGACCAGTATTCTCGACCAGTTGAATCTAATCAAAACAGCAATAATGCAGGCATCTCATGCTGCTCAGATAAGACTTAAAACAATTTTGGATACCATTGAAAAACCTGAAGAAAAAGAGAAGCAGATAGAGAAGTTGAAAAGGCAGATGGACGAGATCAATATTTTTCAGGAAAGACTTTCAAAAATTCAGACTGGGGGAAATAATGAGCATTATGCACTTGGTAAATAAGCTGGAGATCCTGAACAACGATGACATTCAGTATTTTTTAGATAACATTAAGCATCTATCAAAAAAAACAGATATTGAAATAATATTTTGTGGAACAGTGGCCAATGGCAAATCTACGCTGCTTAACTGTCTAATCAAAAAAAATCTTTTACCCGCAGGCCTTGGGGCAACAACATCCCTGATTACAACTATCAAATATGGACCTGAGGATATCCTGACAGTTCATTCCAATGATGGTTCTTTTTCCAACTACAATTTGACACAGCAGAGAATTATTGACGCTGGTAAAGATGATAATGTCACCCATCTCAGTATTGAACTCAAGGACTTTAAGCACAGGGGGATAAGGTTTATTGATTCTCCAGGTATTGACGATATTTCCGGTCAACGGGAAGGAAGGTCTTTGAGCTATGTCCCTCTTGCAGACGCTGTTGTCTTTGTTCTGGATTCTTCCAAAGGAATGACCAAAGAAGAAGAGCTGTTTTTCCAGAGCAAGGTAGTACTATCTCATAAGGACAAGATTTTTATAGTGTTGAATAAGATTGACTCATTGGACGAAAATCAGAGTCTGGACAGCATCCTGCCCAGAGAAATAATGAATCAATACGATGTTTTTCCTGTTTCAGCCCTTAAGTTTTTGGCTGGCATTCTGGAAGGTGATTCGGAGAGGATAGCCAAGAGCAAGGCTGAATTTTTTGAAAAAAGTCTCAATACATACATTAATGCATTAGATAAAAAAAGGGTCTTTTCTGAAAGGGTTCAAAGGTCTTTCAGAAATATCTCCAAGCTTGCAGATGCTCAAATTAACGCTTTAATAGAAAACGAAAGCTTAAGCAGCGAAGAGCTGGAAAGGAAAATACAGGCGCACGATATAGAGCTTAAAGGTTTAATTGAAAAAAAGGAACGTCTCGAAAAGGAGCTGAACGAGTCAATTCAAAGTATTCAAGCAAAGGTAGCTTCGAGATTTCAAGAACTTGTTGAGGAAATTAACAGGTGCGTTACAGATGTTCCCAATACAGAGTTTATGCTTGATAAGCTTGAAACAGAAGTGCCTGGACTGGTTAAGGCTGCCATTGATGATATTTCCAAGTATATTGAGGTTAGTTCAATTTCAACTGATGATTTCAGGCCTCATTTCGATCAATTCAGATATTTACTGCTGTCTGCCCTGAGAAATATTGATGATATAATTTCATATATTCCCCTGATAGCATCACACGTCCCCAAGTACGGTAAAGTAGCAGGACCTTTGGCTACTGTTGTTCAAGACAATGTCCGAAAGCTTGTCGATGCTTTTGGTGGCTGGTTTATTAAGTCAAATGTGGAAGAGCAGACTTCAATAATCCTGTCAAAATGCGAATCAATAATAACAGATGCATTGCGAGATCATAAGCTGATACTCATGCAGGAATATGAACATGCTGATCTTGGTAAGATACGTGCTGAGCTTGTAAGCCTGGAAAAACTCAAAGAGCAGGGTTCACTGGAAATTCAGGCGAAAAAGGAAAAAGCTGATTTCTATAAAAAATATCAACAAGAGATTAGGGGTGTGATTGATGAGCTTCTTCAGGAATATAATTGATTTCATCCAGTCTGCTATGAGTGAGCCAAACACCATTCAATTTGGACAGTTAAGCAGGGCCGCTCAAGATATGAGCCAGCAACTGGATCAGTTTATGGGCGGACATAGCTTTGATGAATTCAAGCCCAGTGTTGCGGTTTTTGGTGAAAACTCAACTGGCAAGTCTACTTTTTTAAATGCTCTTCTGGGAACAAAAGATCAGTTTAAAATGGGACTTGGTGAAACAACCCAGAAAGTGACTGCCTTATATAGAGATCATTGTCCTGATCTTGATCCCAGCTTGAATATTGAAATGGTTCGAGCAGATTATGACTATCTGAATTATATGAACCTTCTTGATGTGCCCGGATTTGGTCAGACCTTTTCTCATGATGATCTGAGTCATCTGTTAACCGCCATAGATGTTTTGTTCTGGGTAGTTGATACAAGCAGTGGATTTAAGAAGGACGACTTAGAGTTTCTACAGGCTCTGAAGGGTTCGGACGCAAAAATAATAGTCATTTTGAATAAGATTGATGCATTGTGTAATGAGCGTACTGACTCTAAGGTGTTAATATCTGAAATAAATAAGCAAGTAAAACAGGTTAATAAGCTTTTTCAAGAACAGGATCTCAGTGACCGACTTGTAGCAATATTTACCTTTAGCGCCTTGAAGTCCCTGGTTGGCAAAATCAAAGAAAGCTCGCCTGCACTGGATGTGCTTGAATTTTTTATGAAAAAAGTATTACTCACTACTGTGTTCATGCTAAGTTTTCAGAAGTTTAGCTTGTCTGAAATTGAAGAGCTTGTTCTTAAAGTGGATGATTTTTACTTTGACAAAACACGCTATAATGCAAAAGTTGATATTGGCACAATTACTCAGCTGCTCGAAGCAGATCTTAAAAACAACATTTCCTTCATTGACTCAATCAATCCCTTTTCCAGCAAGGATGATAAAGCAAGGCCTATAGTGATAAAGTATCAAGATAGAGTGCATGATGCTATAACAAAAAGATGTAAATCGTTGTACGAGTTCGCCAATTATGAATCAAAAAAAACAATAGATAGAATTAAAATATTCAGCACGTTCTCAGATGATGAATTTATCCCATCATTTACCCTCGATATAAATCTTAATCATTTTAGCATAGTCAACGTACTGGAGGAAGTGTCAGATCAATATTTTTTGGGTGATTCTTACGCCGAAGATATTGTCAATAGATTTAAAGATTATAGTGAAGATATAACAGAACGCAACTTGAATTCTGTTTCTGAACATATCAGCGAAAAGATGCTTGTCTATGCAGAGTCTTTGCAGGAATACTGTATTCAATATAGTAAAAAATTAAATAGTAGCCTCGTTTCTAAGCTGCATAAGGTCCAAAATAATCTTATTATTCTTTTAATACATTCATTGACTGGTGATATTAGTGTTGAAGATAAAATTCATCTTGTAAATTTGCGAAATACGTTATTATCGCTGAATTAATATGAGTATCTGTAACTACAAACAGTGATAAGCTATAAGATGGAGGAGTTTTATGGGGTTACGATATAGAATTGATCCTGATCTAGATTTTCTGCAGTACTGCGAACATGATGATCTATCGGTGCTTGTAGATATTTTGACTAAGACCAAAAGTGGAAATCAACGTTTTACAGAAAGCTTGACTCAAGAACAACGGTTTAAGTCTTGCACTGACTATAGTGAAATATGGGACTTGATTGCAGCCGAAGTGCAACATTTTGGAGGAGATACTTTTGTAAATCTTTTCAGAGGTAAAGGTGTCTTATACAGAAAAATTTTATCACGAGTATGCAGCAAATTTAGCTTGAAATGTAATGATAATTCTAAAACTTTAGAGATAGAAAATGAACTTTTAATGAAGGTAGTAGAAAAGTCACTGGAAGAAATGGATGAAAGGCAACGAGCAGAATTTGTTAAGGATTTTAACTTAGATGTTCAAATATTAGCTCCACCTGTCATTATGGCAGCCTTGCAGACGGCAATTAAGTTAAATGGCTTTCTTGCATACAAGTTGGCAGTAATTGTTGCAAATGCTGTAGCAAGAGCAATCTTGGGTAGAGGTTTGGCCTTAGGAGCAAATGCTGCCCTAGTAAGAGGTGTTGCCATGTTTGCCGGGCCTATCGGTTGGGCTATCACAGCTTTATTAGCATTACCCCTGGTAAGTGGCCCTGCTTACCGAGTAATTATGCCTGCCACATTGCATATATGTTATATGCGCTACAAACTTTTAGGAAAGAAAGAAGGGTTCATATAATGGATGACTTATATGTAATTGACTGGTCTTCTTTATCAAATGATTTGATAAAGAAGATAAAAACAGGAGAAGTAATTATCAGGAATGGTGTAGCAAGGGATGTGCTAGATAATTATAAGATTGTTAAACATATTCCTTTCCAAAAGATTTCAGTTGGGAATGGGCAAGACTTGATTAGTATTGCCAAACAAATTCAAGGTGGACAAGCTTTAATTGCAGGATCTATTGGCTTATCTTCTGTAGCAATTATTGGTGCTGTAGTTATATCTACTATGTATATATGTAAAAAATTGGATAAGATACAAAAGTCAATAAATAACTTGCAAAAAGTTGTTAAACAAGAGTTTTTATCACAAAATTTAGTTTATTATTTGGAAAAAACGACAGCATACTTTGGGGCAGTAGAATCTACTCGAGAATTAATTGCAATGAGATATCATTCAAATAATGATGTTGATAATAATGATATTTTAATAATAAAGCTTTCTTCACTTTCAGATTTAAGGAATCAATATTTATTTTTTTTGGATAACATTATACATATATCTGATAATTTTTCTCCAGAACACAAAGAAATTGTCATTGATTATATAAACGTTACACTTAACCTTGTACCCAAGGCCTTTTTTATTGAGTCTCAAGGTTATTATCAGCTTGAAAAAATCGAATTTGGCGACTTTATAAAAAAGGAATCACAAAAGAAATATGAGATGATAATTAACAAATACAAAGAGTGGGCTAACAGAGAGTACAGGGCAATCATTGCTGGTGAACATAATGAAAACTCCATAGTACTACAAAAGAAAATGCCTGAAATAAAATCGATAGTGAATTCTGAAGAAAACAGGATAATGCTCGAATATTCAATATAGTTGAACTCCCTTTTTGATTCTGTTTGCAACCACAATTTTCCGGAGCAAAACTTTGACCATCCAAAAGTACTCAGTAAACCAATACACCATCCAAACCCTGCTTACCTGGGTAGAATCAAAAGACATAGCCATCCCTGAGATACAGCGTCCTTTTGTCTGGTCTGCTACAAAAGTCCGCGAATTTATTGATTCCCTTTATTCAGGGTATCCTGTGGGCTATCTTATCGCCTGGAGGAATCCTGCAGTCAGGCTGAAAGATGGAAGCACATCTGATGGAAAAAGAATCTTAATTGACGGTCAGCAGCGGGTTACTGCTCTTATGGCAGCGATTTTGGGAATGCAGGTTGTTGATAAGAATTACAGGAAAACAAGGATCAAGATATCTTTCCATCCAGCAGAGAAGCGTTTTGAAGTATTCAATCCTGCCATTGGAAAGGACAAGCAATGGATTCATGATATTTCCGAGGTGTTATCTCCCAATGCCAAAATGTTGCAACTGGTGAATGATTATTGTGAAAGAAATCCAGGAAACAAACAGGATGATGTTTACGAGAGCCTTTCACTTCTAAAAGGCATTGTGAACAACCATATTGGTCTCATCGAACTTAATTCAGATTTGGATATTGAAACAGTCACAGAAATATTTATTCGTATCAACTCGTCTGGGGTGGTTCTAAGTCAAGCGGACTTTGCTATGTCCAAGATAGCTGCAAATGAAATATATGGCGGTAATAATCTCAGGAAATGTATTGATTATTTTTGTCATTTATTAGCTGCGCCTGAATTTTATGACCAAATCGCTCAAGTGGACAAGGATTTTAGCAGTACCGATTATTTTCGAAAGATGGCTTGGCTTCGGAATGAAAATGATGACCTTTATGAGCCATCCTATACAGACGCACTAAGAGTTGCTTTTATCTCAGAGTTCAGAAGAGGACGCTTGGAAGATCTTGTAGCTCTTTTGTCTGGAAGAAATTTTGAGACAAGAGACTTTGAAGAGGCAATAGCTCAAAGCTCCTTTGCATCTCTTGAAAAAGGGATTTTCAATTTCATGCATGAGAACCATTTCAAAAGGTTTCTCATGATTATCCGTTCAGCCGGATTTGTAGACAGCACGCTTATTCGCTCTCAAAATACCCTGAATATGGCTTATGCCATATATCTTGTAATGCGCAGCAACCAGCGTCCTGCTCCAGAAATAGAATCGTGTGTCCGCAGATGGTTTGTGATGTCTGTACTTACAGGGCGATATTCATCCTCTCCTGAATCTGCTATGGACTATGATGTCAAACTGATCCATGAAAACGGTGTTCGCAACACACTGGACTCAATAGAAGAGGCAGAACTATCCGACGCATTCTGGAAGTCAGGCCTTCCCCAGCAGATGAGAACTTCTGTTGCCAGCAGTCCCTATTTCAAAGTTTATCTGGCATCCCAAGTCTTTGACAACGACAAAGGCTTTTTGTCCAGAGATATAACCGTGCGTGACCTGATTACCCACAGAGGGGATGTTCACCATCTCTTCCCAAAAAAGTACCTGAAAAAACATGGACTAACCAAAGGAAAATACAATCAGATCGCCAATTATGTTATGATGCAAAGTGAAATCAACATTTCCATTGGTGCGCAGGAACCATCAAGGTACTTTTCATGCCTCCTGGAGCAGTGTTCGAATGGTAACGCAGCCTATGGAGCCATTACCGACAGAGATCAGCTGGCAGTTAATTTCAAGCTTCACTGTATCCCAGAGGATATGGATAAGATGACCATTGATCATTATGAAGATTTTTTAAAGGAAAGAAGAAAGCTCATGGCCCAGAAAATCAAAGATTTCTATTTCAGGCTTTAAGTTTCTTATCATTTTTGATAATTTAGGTGCGAGGAGCTATATTTGGTATAGTGAATGGGAGTAAAAAATGTCCAAATAGATCACAGAATGTACGACATAAATTTGTTTAAGCTTATCTATTGGAAAAAGAATAAACCATTTGATTTCAACAGCAGAACAAAGATTACTTGACAACTTAATGGGATTTGATTGAAAAAAAAACGAACCATGAGTATATCTTGCTATGGTTTAAGATCAGTTGGAGGCACAGAGGGACAAGAATTTTTTTAAATTTATTTTCAAAGATTTTGTACCAATTTTTACAGGAAATAATAGACATGAAACAACCTAAAGGAATTTAGAAATGAACAATGATAACAGTATTTTAATTAATCAAGATAGTAATGATAATAAATCTATTAGAGAAAAGTTTTTGTTACAAGGAACGGAATTGATTAAAAATGAGTTGATCTCTCAAATTGATTATTTGACAGATACACAAAAAAAGACTGAGCTTAAAAATATTGAAATATTAAGTGATAACCTTGTTGCAAGTGAGCATATAAATAGTGAAATAAAAAATAAGGTGTTAGATTATAGTGCAAATGTAGAAAAAATTATTTACGCAACAGCTTTTTATATCGAGGAAGATCAGTATAAGTCAATTGATGATAAAATTGCTAAGTTAGACTTAAGCAAGTTTGACAAAAATAGAATAGAAAATCTTATTTTAGCACAAAAAAAGCTAAGCGGATCTTTTCAAACACTTACAGTGGTTATTGATGTTTTTAAACAAATTAATGAAGATATTTTGGATCAAATAAACGATGCTTCTGCTGCAAATGAAAGCAATAATCAGTTGAAGTTGTATTTTAAGAATGCTGTGCTTGTATATGAGCTCACAAATTTTGCTGCAAATTTTTTAAATAAGTTTGGTTTGCAGGGTATAGATGATTTTAAAACAATTAGAAAAGAGGTTTTTGAAGACCTTGAGCAAGGTGAAAGAAAAGATTTAGAATTAGAAAAATCTCTTGATGAGGCCCCAGAGTCTCTAAGATTGAATACGCTGGATGATATAAACTATAGAAAAGAAGCACGGACCAAAGTCAAAGAGAGATGGAAAAAAATTGGTCAGGAAATTTCGAAACTTAATGAAAGAGCTAAAGAAGCTCAAAAGCTTGTTGCACATTTGGAGATAATAAGACAAAATGCTGCCAATCAAATAGATGTATTAAATCTTATTGCTACAACAAAAGTTGTAGAATCAACAATAAGTGCCATAAAGGGTGTTGCAGATATCAGCAACTTTAGATTAGCACCTTTAGATGGAAATAGAGCCTGTGAATTATTGGGAATCAACATATAGTGAATATAGGAATTATTTATGCATAAAGAACATGATTTGCGTAATAAATATATTACTGACGGGGAGAAAGTAATTAAGGAAAGATTCAGTAAAATAGCTCTTTATCAAATTAGTAATGACAGTATGAATATATCAAAAAAAATTCTTAAATACATTGTAAAATCACTCAGCGGATTTAAAAAATGAGATAAAGAATCAAGTATTTTTAAAATAAATACATGAGCATAAAGATTTTTATACATACTGCTGACAGTTTTGAAGCCGAGATAGTCATATTCCGAGCCGCTATTTATTGCTTACATAAATTGCCTCAATAAAACCTACTCAAATGTCAGCGCAAAAAGTCTTTTGCCGCATTTAGGGCACAAGGGCGAATTTGCAATTCATTGTTTTTATAGTCCTTTGCCATCTATCTGGTGCAAAATCCTTTTTTGCACCAAACTCATTCATATTTAGTTTTCAACAAACTCCTGACCCACCCAATAAGGAACAATAGTGCCTCTTGACCTTCAATCCCTGAAATCACACCTTTGGAATTGTGCTGAGGTTTTGCGTGGAAGCGCAGTGGACCGCACAGACTGGAAAGCCTATATCCTGCCCCTTTTATTTTTCAAGCGTATCTGTGATGTCTGGGATGAAGAAACAGCCCAGGCAGCAGAGATGTTTGGCGAGGTTGCGCCGGTTGATTTTCCTGAGATCCACCGTTTTACCATACCAGAAGGTTGCCACTGGCGGGATGTTCGCGAGACGCCTGTCAATGTCGGGGCGGCCCTTTCTCATGCCATGCGCGAAATAGAGCTGGCCAATCCTGAAACCTTGTACCGGGTATTTGGCTCTCCTGACTGGGGGAACCGTGAAGTTTTGTCTGATGAAATTCTCAAGGATCTAATTGAAGGCCTTTCCCAGGTTTCTCTTGGCAATCAGGCAGTCAGTTCAGATATCCTTGGTGATGCCTACGAATACCTCATTGGCAAGTTCGCAGATATAACCAGGCGCAAAAAAGCGGGCGAGTTTTATACACCTCGCAGTGTTGTGCGCATGATGGTCAATATCCTTGATCCCAGGGAAGGTGAAAGTATTTATGATCCGGCCTGCGGTACTGGGGGCATGCTTTTGGGGGCCATTGAGCATGTTCAGCAGAATGGCGGCGATCCCAGAAGGTTTTTTGGCAAAATTTATGGACAGGAGAAAAACCTGACTACAGCCTCCATTGCCCGCATGAACCTTGTCCTGCACGGTATTGAAGATTTCAAGATTGTCAGGGAAGACACTCTTCGCAACCCCGCCTTTACTGACTCCAGCACGGGCAGCTTAGCCACATTTGACTGCGTAATTGCAAATCCGCCATTCTCCCTCAAAGAATGGGGAATTGAGGTCTGGGAGTCAGATCCATGGGGCAGAGCTTTATACGGCCTGCCTCCCAAAAGTTACGGGGATTTTGCCTGGGTGCAGCACATGGTTGCTTCCATGGCCACTCCAACAGGCCGCATGGCAGTTGTCTTGCCCCAGGGCGCACTGTTTCGCAAAGGAGCAGAAGGTAAGATAAGACAGAAGATTCTTAGGCAGGATCTGGTTGAGGCGGTAATCGGTCTGGCTCCCAATATATTTTACGGTACAGGACTGGCTCCTGCCGTACTCATTATTCGGCGCAACAAGCCAAGCGAGCGTAAAGGTAAAGTTTTGGTAGTGGATGCCTCCAGCCTGATGCGCAAAGGCCGGGCTCAGAACTTTCTCGATTCTGAACATGTGAATGAGATTGTATCATGGGTTAAATCTTTTGAAGATGTTAAGGACAGGGCCAAGGTTGTTCCCTTGGATGAGATTAAGACTGAGGACTGGACCCTGAATATTTCCAGGTATGTTCTGCCGCCCATTGGCGAAGATATCCCGCCTTTGCCTGAGGCTGTCGCTGCTTTCAAAGATGCCCTGACCAGGGCCAGAGAAGCTGAGGATAAACTGCGCGAAGTATTGAATAAAGGAGGGTGGTTGAATTGAGCACCCATCTCTCCCAGCGTGAACTTGAATCCTATCTCTGGGGAGCGGCCAAGCTCCTCAGGGGATTGGTGGATGCAGGGGATTACAAGCAGTATATTTTTCCGCTTCTTTTTTTCAAGCGCCTCTCTGATGTGTGGGATGAGGAATACAATGTCAGTCTAACTGAAACCCATGATTCAGAGTTTGCCAAGGCGACTGCTGATGATCGTTTTACCATTCCTGCTGGAGCTCACTGGTCAGATGTTCGCTCTGTTTCTCAGGATGTGGGCCGGACACTGCTCAATGCCTTCAGGAGCATAGAGGCTGCCAATCCTGAGCGTCTGGCCGGGGTGTTTGGAAACGCTCCCTGGACTGACAAGGCCCATCTGCCTGATTCCACCCTGAAAAACCTTATTGAGCATTTTTCCAGACATACCTTGAGCTTGAGCGCAGTGCCAGAGGATGAACTGGGCAATGCCTATGAATATCTCATCAAACAATTTGCTGATGACAGCGGTCATACAGCCCAGGAATTCTACACCAACCGGACTTTGGTTCACCTCATGACCCGGATGCTGGAGCCACAATCCGGCGAATCAGTGTATGACCCCACTGTTGGAACAGGCGGGATGCTTATTTCCTGTTTGTCTGAAGTAAAGCGCAGGAGAGGTGATGTCCGGACCCTGGGGCTTTATGGTCAGGAACTGATTCATATTACCGCAGCCATTGCCCGCATGAATCTGGTGCTGCACGGGGTTGAGGACTTCCATATCGTGGCCGGCAATACCTTAAGCACTCCAGCTTTTACCCGTGAAGACCGGCTGCGCACCTTTGATGTGGTTCTGGCCAATCCTCCATATTCCATCAAGAAATGGAACCGGGAAGCATGGCAAAATGATGTCTGGGGCAGAAATTTTCTGGGAACCCCGCCCCAGGGCCGGGCTGATTATGCTTTTTTCCAGCATATCCTGAGAAGCCTGGACTCTAAGACTGGGCGCTGCGCCATCCTTTTTCCCCACGGAATACTTTTCCGCAATGAAGAAGTTGATATGAGGCGCAAACTGGTGGAGCATGATCTTCTGGAGTGCGTATTGGGTCTTGGCCCTAATCTTTTTTACAATTCACCCATGGAAGCCTGTGTTGTGGTCTGCCGCACCAGTAAGCCAAAGGAGCGTCAGGGAAAAGTCCTGTTTATTGATGCTGTCAAGGAAGTGGCCCGGGAACGGGCCCAGAGTTTTCTGAAAGATGAACACCAGGAGCGCATTCTCAATGCTTACCAGTCTTTTGAGGATGAACCGGGCTTTGCAAGGGTTGCTTCTGTGGAAGACATACTTTCCAAAGACGCCAACCTGTCCATCCCCCGTTATGTAAGGCCGGTGATAAATAACAACAATGATGGAAATGACATGGATCTGAAAAAAGCCTGGACAAAATTTGAAGCAGAGGGCCGGGATTTCTGGAAGCAAATGGATGAGCTTGTGGATATGCTGGACGGCATTGTTGATGAGGAGACTGATAATGCCGGATAAGCTGAAGAAGGGGTGGACTAAGGTTGCTTTTGGGGATGTAGTCAGGCAGGTTCGTGACCGTGTAAACCCGGAGGAAACAGATATAGAGTGCTATGTAGCTGGTGAGCATATGGATACTGACGACTTGAAAATAAGGCGTTGGGGGATCATTGGGGATGGATACCTTGGTCCGGCTTTTCATATGCGCTTTAAACCGGGGCATGTGCTTTACGGCTCACGGAGAACATATTTGCGCAAGGTTGCGCTGGCTGATTTTGAAGGGATTACTGCTAATACGACGTTTGTTTTAGAGCCTAAAGACCCAAGCGTACTGCTGCCTGAACTATTGCCTTTCATTATGCAGACCGAGTCCTTTCATGACCATTCCATCAAGCAGTCTAAAGGTTCAGTAAATCCTTACGTAAATTTTTCTGATCTTGCGTGGTATGAATTCGCCCTGCCGCCGCTGGATGAGCAGAGAAGGATTGCGGAGGTTTTGGGGGCAAGTTATGATTTGTATGGATCTATGAATAGTCTGCTAATTGATGCTTGGAAATTAGTTCGTTCTTTTGCTCATTCAAAAATTGAGATGTTTAAACATAATAAATCAAATATTAAGAGTCTTTCAGAGGTTGCAACTATCTTTACAGGAAGAACGCCAAGCTCTTCTAAAAAAGGATGTTGGGGAAATAGTATCCCTTTTGCAACCCCAGGAGACATGGATTTTATTGAGCCAAACCTAATAACATGCCAAAGGGCGCTTACTGAATACGGAGTTAAGCATTCAGTAATTGTTCCAGCTGGATCAGTTTTGGTTGTCTGCATTGGATCAACAATTGGCAAGGTTGCTCTGTGCAATGTGTCGATGACATTCAATCAGCAGATCAATGCTGTTGTTCCTAAAGATATGGATTCAATGTATCTATTTATGTGCCTTATCGAGTCTGGACGACAGCTTGAGGCTAATAGAGCCACTACTGCCGTGCCGATTGTGAATAAAAGCTCTTTTTCCCAAATTAAGATTCCTGTTCCTTCAAAGGATATCCAGCAAAGAATATCAGAAAGCTTTCTGCAACTGCTATCATTCAAAGACAAGATTGAAGTGCGAATGAACTTTCTTCAGAATAAAATGAAAATATTCTTGGATAATATACTAGGAGGAAATCCATGACCTTCACCGAATCCAACACAGTTGAAGCCTTTATCCGGGATCGGCTCATCGGATTTACTCCAGGCACTTCAGCCAAGACAGCTGTTGCTCCCAAGGAAACCTACGGAACCGGCTGGAAGTATGCCCTGCCCGGGGATGTGCCCAGGCAAACCCAAGAGGTGCTGGCTGAGCCGTGGGTGAGGGAGGCATTGATTCGACTCAATCCTGAAATTGCTGCCCGTCCTGAGCTGGCGGATGATGTTCTCTATAAACTGCGGGCTATAATTATGAGTGTGCGCAGTGATGGTCTTGTCCGGGCCAATGAAGAATTTGCTTTCTGGCTTACAGGCGGCCGGTCCATGCCCTTTGGTCCTGACGGTGAACACGTGACCATCCGGCTTATGGATTTTTCAAATCTTAGCAGTAACAGTTATGTGGTTACAACTCAGTACACCTTCAGAGCCGGGGCAGCAGAAAAGCGGGCCGACCTTGTGCTTTTCATCAACGGCATTCCGCTGGTTATCATTGAGGCCAAGACTCCGGTGCGTTCCAGTCAGAGCTGGCTGGACGGGGCCATCCAGATCCATGACGATTATGAGCGTAATGTTCCAGAACTGTTTGTGCCCAATCTGTTTTCAGTTGCCACTGATGGAAAGGAATTTCGATACGGTTCTATTGGATTGCCTGTGGAGCTCTGGGGGCCGTGGCGCATTGAAACAGATATTGTTTCCCCGGATATGAGGGAAGTGGCAAGGGGAGTGGATTCCATGCTCCGGCCTCATGTACTTCTGGATCTGCTGGCCAATTTTACCTGTTTTGCCACAGACAAGAAAAAGCGCAGAATCAAGATTGTGACCCGTTATCAGCAGTATGACGGAGCCAACAAGATTGTGGAGCGGGTTGTGGCCGGCAATCCCAAAAAGGGTTTGATCTGGCATTTTCAGGGTTCAGGTAAATCCCTGCTCATGTTGTTTGCCGCCAGAAAGCTTCGTCTGCACCCGGCTTTGAAAAACCCCACAGTAATAATCGTGGTGGACCGCATTGATCTTGATGCTCAGATTTCCAGTACTTTTTATGCAGCAGACACACCCAACCTGGTCAAGGCTGAAAGCAGAGATGACTTGCAGCGCCTTCTGGCTCAGGACGTTCGCAAAATCATCATTACCACCATATTCAAGTTTGGCGAGGCAGATGGGATACTCAATGACCGCGGCAATCTCATTGCCATGGTGGATGAAGCCCATCGGACCCAGGAGGGAGACCTGGGGCGTAAAATGCGTGAAGCCCTGCCTAATGCTTTTTTGTTCGGTATGACAGGCACGCCAATCAACCGTGCGGACCGTAACACCTTTTATGCTTTTGGGGCTGATGAAGATCAGCAAGGCTACATGAGCAGGTACGGTTTTGAAGATTCCATCCGGGACGGAGCAACCAAGCCTCTGCACTTTGAGCCGCGACTGCTTGAACTGCATATTGATAAACAGGCCATTGATGAAGCCTTTAAGGATATGACCGGCAGCCTGAGCGATCTGGATCGGGATCAGCTGGCCAAAACAGCAGCCAGAATGGCTGTGCTGGTCAAATCACCTGAGCGTATCCAGACAATATGTCAGGATATTGCAAAACATTTTCAGGAAAAGGTTGCTCCCAGCGGGTTTGGGGCTCAAGTGGTTGCTTTTGACCGGGAAAGCTGCGTGCTCTACAAAAATGCCTTGGATGAATACCTGCCTGCAGAAATGTCTGCTGTGGTCATGACCGTTAACAGCGGCGAGGATAAATATGCTGATTACAAGCTGGACCGGGATGCTGAAGAAAAGCTTTTGGACCGGTTTCGAGACCCTGCAGATCCCCTGAAGATACTCATTGTTACTTCAAAGCTTCTTACCGGATTTGATGCTCCCATTTTGCAGACCATGTATCTGGACAAGCCTCTGCGCGATCATACTTTGCTTCAGGCCATATGCCGGACCAACCGCCCATACGGTGCTGCCAAAACTCACGGGCTTGTTGTGGATTATCTCGGGGTGTTTGATGATGTTGCCCAGGCCATCCAGTTTGATGAAGAGGGCATTACCCGGGTGGTGGCCAATATTAATGAGCTCAAGGCCAAACTGCCCCAGGCCGTGCAGAAATGCCTAACCTATTTTCCAGGAGTGGACAAAACAGTTACTGGCTATGAAGGCCTTATGGCTGCTCAGGACTGCCTGCCCAACAATGAAGTTCGGGACAGTTTTGCAGCTGACTACAGTTATCTCAGCAGGCTCTGGGAAGCAATTTCTCCGGACCCGGTGCTAAGTCCTTTTGAGACAGACTACCGCTGGCTGTCTCAGGTTTATGATTCTGTCCGGCCTTCATCAGGCAGTGGAAAACTGCTCTGGCACGCCCTTGGAGCCAAGACCATTGAACTGATCCATCAGCATGTCCATGTGGACGCGGTACGAGATGATCTTGAGACCCTTGTTCTGGACGCTGACCTGCTGGAAGCTGTCCTTGGCACGCCTGACCCCAAGAAGAAAGCCAAAGAGATTGAAATCAAAGTGTCGCGCTGGCTGCGGAAACGGCTGAATAATCCCAAATTCCGGGCTCTGGGTGAACGGCTGGAAGATCTCAAGGAAAAACATGAAAAGGGTCTTTTGACCAGTGTGGAATTTCTCAAAGAACTGCTGAATCTGGCCAGAGATGTGGTCAATGCCGAACGAACCCAGCCTCCTGTAGCAAGAGAAGAGCAGGGCAAGGCTGCTTTGACAGAGCTTTTTGAAGAAGCCAAAAATTCAGAAACCCCCATCATTGTTGAACGGGTGGTGGGTGATATTGACGAGATTGTCAAATACGTGCGTTTTGATGGCTGGCAAAGCACCCATGCAGGCGAGCGCGAGGTCAAGCTTGCCCTGCGCAAAACCCTGTTCAAATACCGTCTGCACCAGGACCAGGAACTTTTTGATAAGGCTTACGGGTATATCAGGGAGTATTATTGATTGTGTTTTGTAATGATGGATAAAGCCCCACATAACTGTAAACATAGCTGGCAATTATCCACGGCATATGAACTCTTTTGGAGAGGGAATGTTTGAAGATCTGTTTCGAGCAAGCTGAAGGGAGAGACAACTACTTATGGCACAAAATTTTGACTACAAACTGATACACATTGGCATTCAGTGGTATGTCGTGGGAAATGGATGCAGGATACCAGTTGAAGACGAAATTTCCGGCTTGCTGTTAATAGATCAATTGATCAAAGAAGCTCAAGATACCAAGTCCTGCAGCTCAAAGTCCGTGCAATCCCAGGATTATGACCAGAGATAACTGATAAGGTATTTCAGCTCAATTATTTTGCCACCCAGGAAGATTTGGGGTCGGACCTAATCAAGCTATTGAGTTGATTGTATAAATATCCTCTATATAGTTTAAAATTGGCCTTAGAACGCCCATTTCGATACTCAAAAACCAGTTGTAAGCAAATATGCCCAGAGCCAACAGATATTTTTTGCCTGATCATGTATGGCATATTACCCATAGATGCCATAAAAAGGAATTTTTGCTTAACAGCGTGTTGAAAAAGTCCTTATCAGGCAGGCTGTTCAAAAATTCCAAGTGCAAGGAGCAAAAATAGTTCAAGGTCGCAGCGTATTTAGACATACGGAAGAATTTGAACTTTTTGTAGCGACGCAGCAATTGGAGGATTTTCAACAGCCTGTTAAGTTCGCCAAGGACCGTAGCACATGGATTAAATGGTTATTTGAAGCCAATCGACTGGACTGAAGGTGTTGCAGTGGGCTGCAAAGATTTTGTCGAAAAGGTCAAGGAAATGCTTGGCAGCAGAGCTTGCGGCCGCAGGGTCCATGAAGTAGGCAAGTCAGGGATGTACGCACTGAAAGAACCTGTATCGGCTTACAATGATGTTTTTGAGGGTAAAATGTTTACCTTATGAAACAACGCAAAGCGTTCCTGCAAAGCAGGGTTTCATTGGGGGGCTTCTAAGCTCCGAAAATAGGCTGTTTTGGGATATTTATCCTGATATTTAAGTATGATGGTTAGGTCCGACCCCAAAGAATACTTATTCACCGGATTTTTAATTTTGAAAAGGGACATGAAATCATGACCAAGAAAAACCTGCAAAGAGAAGAGGCTGACAAGAAACTCCGCCGCAGGGCGGAAGAATCGCTAAGCAAAGATTTTGCCGGGCAGCCGGAATTTTCAGATGTTGATACTCAAAAGCTCATTCATGAACTGCGGGTACACCAGGTTGAACTGGAGATGCAGAATGAGGAATTGCGTCAGGCCCAGGCCGAACTTGCACAGTCACGGGACAGATACCTTGAACTCTACGATTTTGCCCCCATCGGGTACTTCACCCTGGACAAGAAAGGCCTGATTAAGGAGGTCAACCTTGCCGGCGCGGAACTCTTGGGCCTTGAAAGGGCGCGTTTGATCCGGCAACGGTTTTCCCGTTTCATCGCGCCTAGCTCTCAGGATACGTTCTATTTCCATCGAAAAAGAGTGCTTGCGTCCGAAGACAGGCAGGTTTGCGAACTTGTGCTTGTGAACAGGAACGGTGCACAATTCCATGCCCAACTGCAAACCGTGTCCGTGGATGACGGCAAACATAGCAGCAACCAGCTTTACATCGCGGTCATTGACATTACCGCACGAATTCGTCTTGAGGAGAATCTCAAGGTGTCTCACGAGAAGTTGGAGCGACAGGTCGAGGCCCGCACGAGTGAATTGACAGAAGCAAACCTGGAGCTCAAGGAGGAAATTGTTCAGCGCCGACAGATCGAGCTGAAATTGCAGGATTCTGAAGAAAAATACCGGATTGTTGTGGAAAACGCGAATGAAGGTATTGTCGTTACTCAGGACGGCAGAATTGAATTTTCAAATGCTAAATTCGAGGATATTTCAGGATATTCCAAAAAAGAGTCGGCCGGCTTGACCATGGTTGATCTTGTCCATCCGGACGATGCAGAAATGGTCATGAAATATCATACGCAGGCAATGCAGGACCGGATGCAGCCAAAGCCATATAATCTGAGGGTGGTTGACAAGGATGGGCAAACAAGATGGCTTCGGAACAAGAGGGTGCGGATCGAGTGGAAGGGCCGGCCGGCCTTCCTGAGCTTTCTTGAGGATATTACAGCTCAGATACAATCCGAGCAGGTATTGAAGGAGATCGACGAACAGCTCAAGAATATTTTTCTGGAGTCGCCCATCGGTATTGCGGTTTATGATGCTCAAGGCCTTTTGTACGGCATGAACAAATCCTATATTGAACTTTACGGGATATCTGATACAACTCGAATCATGGGAAAATCGCTCTTTGACGACCCTCTGCTGAGCAGCGAGACTAAAAAAAGACTGCTGGCAGGCAACGCGATTCGAGAAGAACTGGCTCTTGATTATGCGAAAACCGCGGACCCAGCCATGTTTGATCCATCAAGAACAGGGACTTTGTATCTGGATGTGCTGATCACCCCATTGGGGATGAGTATGGGCGAGTCCGTGGTCGGATATATGGCCCAGGTCCAGGACATCACGGAGGGAAAGGATGCTGAACGGAGCATTCACGCTCTTTCCCAGCAGCTCATCAGGGCACAGGAAAGCGAGCGCCAGATGATTGCCCGTGAACTCCACGACCGGGTGGGACAGAACCTTGCGTCATTGAAAATGGATTTTGACAGCCTCGGCAATGTGAACCCGGATCACCTTCCGAAGACTCGAAAAAAGATCGCGGAGATTTCTTCTTTACTGCAAGAGACCGTCTCGGATATCCGGGATCTTGCCTATGAATTGCGGCCCCCGGGCTTGGATCATTTCGGATTCATGCAGACCATTATTCAATTCGGCAATGATTTCAGAGAGAAAACAGGGCTGGATGTGGATATGAGCTTTATGGGGATTCAAGAATTGCTTCTTGATTTTGATACGGAAATCAACCTGTATCGTCTGATCCAGGAAGGCATGAACAATATCCATAAACACGCCCGTGCCAAGCGGATTGCGGTAAAAATGGTGGCCTCCCATCCGTCGATTATCTTAAGGATAGAAGATGACGGTATTGGGTTTGATCCGGAGAAACGGCTTTCAGCCTCGATCAGGGAGAAACGCATGGGCCTTCGCAGCATGCAGGAAAGGGCCAGTCTGCTCGGGGGCAAAATGAGAATTCAGTCACAACCGGGAAGAGGCACTGAAATCCATATCGAGGTGCCGTGTTTAGGGAGGAAAAATGGTTAAGAAAACAAAAGTGTTGATTGTCGATGATCATCCTCTTTTCAGGGAAGGCATCAAGGCAATCATTGGACGCAGCCCGGAATTCGAGGTGGCGGGAGAGGCGAGCGACGCGCAAACGGGACTGCAGCGGGCATCGGAGTGCAGGCCGGATATCGCCCTGGTTGACATATCACTCCCCGATCAAAGCGGCATCGATCTGACCAGGACCCTGAAAAGCGTCCTGCCCGAGACGCATATCCTGATTGTCAGTATGCATTCCAAAATGGGATATATAATCGAGGCGTTTCAGGCCGGAGCCATTGGATACCTGGTCAAGGAATCCGCCGGTGACGGGCTTTTGAAAGCACTGGGATGCATCGTAAAAGGCGAGTTTTTCCTTGACAACTCGGTTTCCCGTGCAGTGGTTTCAAAGATTTTGAAAGCCGCAGACAAGGAAGTGTACGTTGCTGACACCGATTACAGGAGCCTGACGACCCGCGAACAAGAAATCCTGCGCTTGTTGGTGGAAGGCCTTTCCACCAAAGATGTCGGGAACCGGCTGTATATCAGCCCGAAAACAGTTGAGAACCATCGCACCAATATCATGCACAAGCTGCAAGCCAAAAGCCCTCTTGATCTTGTTCGTTACGCGGCACGAATCGGTCTGATCGATATCGATCATTGGAAGGGTGAAGACCCGTAATTTACAGGTAACCATGGGGCGTCATGCCATAGGAGAACACCTTCCTCCAGCCCCTTAGATCAAATCATTAAAACACCCTCCTCAATATCCACCCGGGAGATATTCCTGTCTCCCGGGATTTATTCTCGGAAAAAATAAGCAATTCCCCTATAGACGTGGCCAAACAGAAATGTATTATTGAAAATAGACGAGGTGGCTGGCAATTTTTTTGCGCAGTATACTCAATTGTGATCAGGAAGGGCGAAAAATGAAGAGCATCCTAAAAATGGGCGTGTGGATTGTGTCTGTCTTATTGCTGCTGGGTGTTGTCGGCTTATGGCTCAGGCCCGGATGGGAATAAAACAACTGGGCCGGAATCCGTTTTTCAAGCCCGAATTGCTAACACATGGGTGTAACGACGCGCCATCATCAAATGAAAAAGGAGAAAAACTATGCCCATTATCAATTTAATTATTATTCTGGTTGTCATAGGTGTGGTTCTGTGGCTGATTAACAACTACATACCGATGCAGTCCACCATTAAAACAATATTAAATGTCGTCGTTATTATCGCGGTGGTTATTTGGCTGCTGAATGTCTTCGGGGTGATTGGCTCTTTATCAGGGATTCGCGTTGGGTAAGCGCTGGTGGTTTTTATCATGACGCTTACCACATCGGCAATTATCGAGAAATCAGCGCAATTCCTGGGGCGTCTGCGCGGGGATCCCCGTTTTCAGGAGAACAAAGGCGACGAAGCCCCGCTGCGCTCCGAATTGTTCAGCACCTCCCAGATGGAGGAGCACGGCAAAATTCTCGCGGACCTGCATACTTTGAGCGCGAAGCAAGCCCCGGAGCGACTGCTGGCCAGGCTTGCCAAGAACGAGAAGGTCCTTTTCGAGGTTCGCGATCTGTTGACTGAGGTCGTGCAGGCCAACCGTGTGATTATCCCTGCAGGGGAATGGCTGCTGGATAACTTCTATCTGATCGAAGAACAGATTCTGGTGGCAAGAAAACTGTTGCCCAAGGGCTACGCCAAAAAGCTTCCCCGTCTGAAGGACGGCCCGTCCAGAGACCTTCCCCGGGTGTACGACATTGCCCTGGAGACGATCGCTCACGGCGACGGACGGGTGGATCTGGAAAGCCTGAGCGGATTTGTCGCTGCCTATCAGACGGTTACGCCACTGTGTCTGGGAGAGTTGTGGGCCATTCCGATCATGCTGCGCCTGGCTCTGATCGAGAATCTGAGGCGGATTGCCGCTCGAATCGCCGTGAACCGGACAAATCGCGATCTGGCCGGGCAGTGGGCTGATAACATCATAGAGACAGCGCAAAACGACCAGAAACGACTGATCCTCACTGTTGCCGACATGGCCAGGGCAACACCGCCCATGACCAGTTCCTTTGTCGCGGAGCTGGTTCGGCGTCTTCATGGACAGGGTACCGCATTCTCACTGCCTCTGGCCTGGATCGAGCAGCAACTTTCAGAATCCAACCTGACCATCGATCAGATGGTGCAGTCTGAGAATCAACAACAGGCTGCTGATCAGCTTTCCATCAGCAACAGCATCTCGGGCCTGCGCGTTCTGAGCGTCATCGACTGGCAAGGATTCGTGGAGACCCTGAGCGCTGTTGAGAACATCCTGCAACAGGACCCGGCCGGAATTCATGGCCGGATGCATTTCAACACCCGTGACCAATACCGGCACATCATAGAGGAAGTCGCCAGGAAAAGCGCATTCAACGAAGTGGCCGTGGCCCGTGCAGCCATTGAGCTAGCTAAGGAAAACAGCGTCCGGGCGGATGGCCACAGCCGGGAGGGTCATGTTGGCTTCTACCTCATTGACCAGGGTCTTGCAGACCTCAAAGACCGGGTCAAGTTCAGGTCAACGGTTCTGGATATAATCCGCGGCCCCGGTGGCCGGTTCCCTTTGTTCCTGTATCTCGGCTCTATTGCCTTGGTCTCGGTGATTATTTGTGCCGCCCTGCTGGCAAAAACCCGTTCAGACGGGGTGGACGGAGTGCTGCTCTGGTTCGTGGGCGGGCTCTCTCTGCTGGCGGTAAGCCAGGTGGTCATGGCGCTGATCAACCTCATTGCTGTTCGTCTTGCCAAACCGCATAGACTCCCCCGCATGGATTTTTCCAAGGGCATTCCTCCGGAATCGTCCACCCTGGTCGTGGTTCCGGCCATGCTTTCCAGTTCTGAACATATCACGAAATTAACTGATGCTCTGGAGGTCCGGTTTCTGGCCGGCCAGGAGGAAAACCTGCGCTTTGGCCTGCTGACCGACTTTCTGGACGCCTCTGAGGAAAGGACCCCTGAAGACGAATCTCTGGTTTTGCTGGCCAGGCAAGGAATCCAAAGACTTAATGCGACATACGGGGCCAATGAAGACATTTTCTTTCTCTTTCATCGACCTCGCCAATGGAATCCAAAGGAACAAATCTGGATGGGCCATGAACGCAAGCGTGGCAAGCTGGCCGCGCTTAATGCGCTGCTCCGTGGCGGCAATTCAAGGGATTCCCATAAAGGCACTGATGTAAATTTCTCGCACATTGTTGGAAACCTCGACGTGCTGCAGAGCGTAAAATACGTCATCACCCTGGACACGGACACGGACCTTCCGCGGGATAGCGCGTGGCAGCTCGTGGGTGCCATGGCCCATCCCTTGAACCATCCCCAATACGATGCGGACCAGGGGCGCATCGTGTCCGGATACGGCATCCTGCAGCCCAGGGTGGCGGTCAGTCTGCCGGGAGCAAACAGGTCGCGCTATGCCCGCATGCACGGAATTGACGCTGGTATCGATCCCTACACCGGGGTTACCTCAGACCTCTATCAAGACCTCTTCAGCGAAGGTTCGTACATCGGCAAGGGAATTTACGACGTCGACGCCTTCGAGCAGGTCCTCAAGGATCGTTTCCCCGAAAATATGATCCTCAGCCACGACCTTATCGAGGGCTGCCATGCCCGATCAGGACTGATCAGCGATGTACAGCTCATTGAGGAGTATCCGGCGCGCTACGACGCGGATATGGATCGCTGTGTACGCTGGATCCGTGGGGACTGGCAGATCCTGCGATGGCTGTTTCCGGGAGTTCCCGGCCCGAAGACGAAATTCACAAGGAACGCGCTCTCATTCCTGTCCCGGTGGAAGATCTTCGACAATCTCCGGCGCAGCCTCATGCCCATGGCGCTGACCCTCCTGCTCTTATTCGGCTGGACCATCTCGGCCTCGCCCTGGTTCTGGACCGCGGCGGTCATCGGTATCGTGCTGGTTCCGGCCCTGATCAACTGTCTGATGGGATTCTTCAATACGACCGGCCACGCCCTGATGAGCCATCACCTCGCAAGCTCGGTCCAGGTCATCGGGAGATGCCTCGCCCAATCTACGTTCACGCTGCTCTGCCTGCCGTATGAGGCGGCCACCAATGGCGCCGCCATCCTGCGAACCATGTGGCGGATGGGCGTATCCGGCCGGGGGCTTCTGGAATGGAACCCGCCGGGCCTTGCCCAAGGCACGGGACGAACAGGGTCAGGTTTGTCGATGCTTGGCGCATCGTATCGCAGGATGTGGATCGCTCCGATCGCGGCAATCATTGTGGCAGCTTATCTGTTTCAAACCCGGACAATGGCCCTGCCCGCAGCCTTGCCGGTGCTGATCCTCTGGTTTGCCTCACCCCTCATCGCCTGGTGGATCAGTCTGCCCATCAGGCCCCGGAGAGTCCGGTTGACCGATGATCAATTGGTCTTCCTGCGCAAGCTTTCCCGCAAGACCTGGGCCTTTTTCGAACAATTCGTCGGTCCTGAAGACAACTGGCTGCCCCCGGACAACTTTCAGGAAGCCCCGCGCGAGGTGGTGGCCCACCGTACGTCGCCCACCAACATGGGATTTGCGCTGCTCTCGAATCTGTCGGCCCGCGACTTCGGCTACATCACCGACGGGCGCTTCATGGATCGCACGGAGAACGCCCTGGGCGCAATGGATGGGCTGGAACGGTACCGCGGCCACTTCTACAACTGGTACGACACCCAAACCCTCAATCCGCTTTTGCCCATGTTCGTTTCGTCGGTGGACAGCGGGAACCTGGCAGCAAGCCTGATGACCTTGCGGGAAGGGTTGCTCGCGCTTCCCGACGAGAAGCTCACGAGAGAACGACTGTTCGACGGAATTGTCGATACAGCCCTGGTACTCATGGATGTCTCGAGTGAAAGCATACCCGCGGAGCTTACGCAATTTATCAAAGACATGGAGTCTGTCCGGTCTTCCCCGCCGGAGAAGACCCCGCCGGACACGACCCTTTGGGACCTGAAGGCGTGCCTCGGCCGGCTGGCCACATCCGCCGGGGGGGTGGTCCTGAGCTTCGAAGCCGACCCTGAGAGCGACGCCTTGTGGTGGGCGCGGTCCCTTGAGCAACAGTGCCGGGATGTGATTGACGAGCTGAACGTGCTGGCGCCCTGGGCCGAACCTTCGCTTGCCGGGATGATTGTCGACTACATTCCCTCCCTCGGGGAAAGCCTCACACTTCGCCGGGTGGCCGGCCTGGACAACGAGGTGATGTCGTTAATAGAGGAATCACGCCAGAGCAGCGGGACGCCGGAAGAAAAACAACGCCTGGACAAGATCCAACAGCTGATCACCGAATCCAGCCTAAATGCCGGGAGAAGAATCGTCCGCCTGGAAAATCTTGCGCACCGTTGCCAGGAACTTGCCCGGAACATGGAATTTGACTTCCTGTACAACAGCACCCGCCGTCTCCTGGCCATCGGCTACAACGTCAGCGAGGGGCGCAGGGACGGAAGCTTCTACGACCTGCTGGCTTCGGAAGCGCGACTAAGCAGTTTCGTTGCCATTGCCCAGGGGCAACTTCCTCAGGAAAGCTGGTTTGCCCTGGGACGTCTGCTGACCATTGCCGGCGGAGAGTCGGTCCTTCTTTCCTGGAGCGGTTCCATGTTTGAATATCTGATGCCCCTTTTGCTGATGCCCACCTATGATCAGACGATTCTTAATCAAAGCTGCAGGGCCGCCGTGGCCAGACAGATCGACTACGGCAAGCTACGTGGCGTACCCTGGGGAATTTCGGAATCAGGCTACAACATGACCGACAGTCAGTTCAACTACCAGTACAAGGCCTTCGGGGTGCCCGGCCTCGGCCTGAAACGAGGGTTAGCCGAAGATTTGGTCATCACCCCCCATGCTTCGGCGTTGGCGCTCATGGTGGCACCCGAGGCGGCCTGTCGCAATCTTGAAGATCTCTCGTCCCGTGGTTTTCAAGGCAGGTACGGCTTATACGAGGCCATTGACTACACTCCAAGTCATCTTCCTCGCGGACGAACCAGTGCCGTGGTTCAGTCCTACATGGCCCACCATCAAGGCATGAGCCTGCTCGCCCTGACGCATCTGCTGCTGGACCAACCCATGCAGAAACGGTTCGAAGCGAATCCCATGTTTCAGGCGACTGTACTGCTGCTTCAGGAACGGCTGCCCAAGGCCACGGCATATCATTCGCAAATATCGAAACTTTCCGAATCACGGAAGACGTCGGCATCTTTGAAGGAAAAGCCTCTGCGCATCTCCACAACTCCCAATACGCCCATCCCTGAGGTGCAGCTCCTGTCCAACGGAACATACCATGTCATGGTCACCAATGCAGGAGCCGGGTACAGCCGCTGGAAAGATCTGGCCGTGACCAGGTGGCGTGAAGACGGAACATGCGATAATTGGGGGGCTTTCTGCTATATCCGGGACATTTCCAGCGGTGTCTTCTGGTCCGCGGCGCACCAGCCTACGCTTAAGTCGCCTGATCACTACGAAGCAATATTTTCCGAAGGCCGGGTTGAGTTCCGCCGCCGGGACGAGGATATTAACACCCATACCGAAATTGCTGTTTCACCCGAGGATGATACTGAACTGCGCCGGGTCACCATTACCAACCGATCCACAACCCGCAGAACCATCGAAGTAACCAGTTATGCTGAAGTCGTCCTGGCATCCCCTGCATCCGACGCAGCGCATCAGGCCTTCAGCAATCTCTTTGTTCAGACCGAGATAATCAGGCCCCAGTGCGCAATTATGGCCACCCGAAGGCCCCGGTTTGCAGACGAGAAACCGCCGTGGATGTTTCATACCATGGCTGTCCACGATGCGGACATAGGTGAGATGTCCTATGAGACCGACCGGTTGCGGTTTATCGGTCGCGGGAACACCCCTGCCGATCCAGAAGCCATGCAGAGCCTCTCTCCCCTTTCCGGCAGCGAAGGTCCGGTCCTTGACCCCATCGTAGCAATTCGCTGTCAAATCACCCTGGAGCCGCAAGCATCGGCAACCGTAAACATATTCACCGGAGCAGCAAAAACCCGCGATGTCTGTGCGGGCCTGGTGGGCAAATACCGGGATCGATATCTTGTGGACCGTGTTTTTGAGCTGGCATGGACCCATAGCCAGGTCCTTCTGCAACAGATTAACGCCACGGAAGCTGAGGCGCAGCTCTACGGGCGGCTTGCGGCCTCGGTTCTCTACGCCAATTCAGGACTGCGCCCCCATTCCAGCCTGATCATGAAAAATTTTCGGGGACAATCCAGCCTCTGGGGCTATTCCATCTCCGGAGACCTGCCCATTGTCCTGCTGTGGATCGAGGATCGGGAGAACATCCAGTTGGCCCGCCAGCTCATTCAGGCCCATGCATACTGGCGACTCAAAGGGCTGCCCGTGGATATGGTGATCATCAATGAAGATCATGCCGGTTATCGGCAGGTTCTGCACGACCAGATCATGGGGTTTATCGCCGCCGGAGTGCATGGCAAGCGGGCAGATCGACCGGGTGAAGTGTTTGTGCGCAACGCTGATCAAATTTCTGAGGAAGACCGGATCATCTTTCAGGCCCTGGCCCGCATAGTCATTCGCGACAGCCTGGGAACCCTCGAGGATCAACTGAACCGCGTTGATCTTAATCAACCGAACATTCCAGCCCTGGAGCCGACCCGAATTTTTCGCACCCTGCAGCCCACTGTAGCGGCCCTGCCCCGTGAAGACCTCCTGTTCTTCAACGGAATCGGGGGATTCACCCCGGATGGTCATGAGTACGTCATTTCAACCAGTCGCGGGCAGGTCACACCGGCCCCGTGGGTCAACGTGCTGGCCAATCCGAATTTCGGCGCCATTGTCTCGGAAAACGGCCCAACCTACTCCTGGAGCGAGAACGCCCACGAATTTCGCCTCACCCCATGGCACAATGATCCTGTCATGGATTTAAGCGGGGAGGCCTTTTACCTGCGCGACGAAGATCGCGGCCATTTCTGGTCTCCCATGCCGCATCCCGTCAGAGGCGCTTCTCCCTACGTCACCCGGCACGGATTCGGATACACGGTGTTCGAACACACAGAGCGCGGCATCAGTTCGGAGGTATGGGTCTTTGTGGCCATGAACGCGCCGGTCAAGTTCACGGTGCTCAAGGTGCGCAATCGGTGCGGCCGTCCGCGACGGCTCTCAGTGAGCGGATTTGCCGAGTGGGTGCTGGGGGATGTGCGTCCCAAGACAGGAATGCATGTGAGCACCGAGATCGACCCTGAAAGCGGCGCGATTCTGGCGAACAACCCGTACAACACCGAATTCAGCAGACGGGTGGCCTTCTTTAACGTGGATCACGCCACCAGAACGGTAACCGCGGATCGGACCGAATTTATCGGTCGCAATGGAACCCTGGCCCGCCCCGCGGCCATGACCCGGTCCCGCCTCTCCGGCAGGGTCGGAGCCGCAATGGATCCATGCGCGGCCATGCATGTTGTTTTTGATCTGGACGACGGTGAAGACCGCGAGATCGTGTTCACCCTCGGCGCCGGGCGAGACGGTGACGAGGCCGCACGTCTAGCCAGGCGCTATCGTGATTCCACTGCAGCGCGAAAAGCCCTGGAGGCTGTATGGCAATACTGGAATCACACCCTGAGCGCCGTCCAGGTGGAAACACCCGACAAGTCCGTGGATCTCCTTGTCAATGGCTGGCTTTTGTACCAGACCATTGCCTGCCGGTTCTGGGGCCGAAGCGGCTACTATCAGTCCGGAGGCGCCTTTGGCTTCCGTGACCAGTTGCAGGACTCCATGGCCCTGATCCATGCCGAGCCGGGTCTTGTGCGTGCGCATCTACTCCGCTGCGCCGGCCGCCAGTTTCCAGAAGGCGATGTTCAGCACTGGTGGCACCCGCCAACCGGCAGAGGGGTGCGGACCAAATGTTCCGACGACTATCTCTGGCTGCCCCTGGCCACCTGCCGCTACGTCCTGAGTACCGGGGATACGGGGGTGCTGGACGAATCGATTCACTTCATCAACGGCCGCCAGCTGGATCACAAGGAGGAATCCTATTATGATCTTCCGGTCAGGTCCGAAGAAACTGCCGACTTGTATGAGCATTGCGTACGTGCAATCCAGAGGGGACTCAGGTTCGGTGAGCACGGACTGCCCCTGATGGGATCCGGCGACTGGAACGACGGCATGAACATGGTCGGCCACGAAGGCAAAGGGGAAAGCGTGTGGCTGGCCTTTTTTCTGTGCGAGGTGCTGAACCGATTCGCCGAGGTCGCCAAGCTGCGCGGCGATCTGGACTTTGCCCGACAATGCCTAGATGAGGCTGCACAGCTTGGCAGAAACATTGAGGAACATGGCTGGGACGGGGCATGGTATCTTCGGGCGTATTTTGATGACGGCACCCCCATGGGCTCTGCTGAAAGTCCGGAATGCCGGATCGATTCAATAGCCCAAAGCTGGTCGGTCCTGTCCGGGATGGGCCGCAAAGAGCGTGTACGGACGGCCATGGAAGCGGTGGACGAGCACCTGGTGCGCCGGGAAGACAACCTGATTCAGCTTTTTGACCCGCCATTTGATAAATCCTCATTGAATCCGGGATATATCAAAGGTTACGTCCCTGGAGTACGCGAAAACGGCGGACAGTACACCCACGCCGCCATCTGGACGACCATGGCCTTTGCCGCACTGGGGGACAAGCGCCGCGCCTGGGAACTGTTCGCCATGATCAACCCCGTCAATCACGGAAATTCTCCTGAAGAAGCGAACAAATACAAGGTCGAACCCTACGTGGTCGCGGCAGACGTTTACGCTGTCAAGCCGCACACAGGCAGGGGAGGATGGACGTGGTATACGGGATCAGCCGCGTGGATGTACCGCCTGATCATGGAATCCCTGCTGGGTTTCAGGCTGGAAGCGAACAGATTGTCTTTCGAACCCTGCCTCTCCACACAGTGGGACGCTTTTACGATCCGTTACCGCTTTCGGGAAACCATGTACCATATCAATATCAGACAACAACAGGCTGACGGGGACAGAGAGGCGAGTGTTACGATGGACGGGGTGGTACAACAGGAAATGACCATTGCGCTTGTGGATGACAGACAAGATCATACTGTGGAAGTAGTGCTGACATGCTGATATTGACGACCATCTGGCCAACTATGAGTCCACCCGGCAGTTACAAATTTTCTTCCATGTGATCTTTGGACTTCCTGTGTTTGCGATAGCGGGAATATTAGACAAGCTGCAAAAACTGATCCAGGCATCGCCTCAGGCAGCCAGAGTAACTTTTTTAGGAACCTCACCATGTCCACACAACCAGACACGAACAACACCATCATCAAACATCCCCATGCCCTCACGGTACAAGAGTGCCTCGACACGTTGCAAAGCCAGGCTGTCGGGCTGGAACCGGACGATGCCCAAAAGCGCCTGGAACGCTTCGGCCCGAACAAACTGCCGGAGCCGGAGCCGGATGGATTACTGAAACGCTTTTTCAAACATTTTCATGACATCCTGATCTACATCCTGCTGGCCGCGGCCGGCATCACCGCTCTGCTGGGTCACTGGATAGACACCTTCGTCATTCTGGGCGTGGTAGTCATCAACGCGTTGATCGGTTTTTTCCAGGAGGGCAAGGCCGAAGAGGCCCTGGCCGGCATTCGCAAGATGCTCTCCCTGCACGCCCAGGTCCGTCGCGGCGGAGATTTTCATGACATCGAAGCGGAGTTGCTGGTTCCAGGAGACATCGTCCGTTTGCGCTCCGGGGACAAGGTTCCAGCGGATATACGGCTGTTGAACACCACAAACCTGCGCATCGAGGAATCCGCACTGACCGGCGAATCCGTTGCCGCGGCCAAGCAGACCGACCCCGTGCTTAAGGACGCCCCCCTGGGGGATCGCAAAAGCATGGCGTATTCCGGGTGCCTTGTGGCGGCCGGACGCGGCGTGGGCGTGGTCGTACACACCGGTTTACAAACCCAACTTGGCCGAATCAACAAAATGATCCAGGAAGTGGAAAAACTGGCTACTCCGTTGACACGCCAGATGGCCTACTTCGGCAAGGTGCTGTCCGTGGTCATTCTCTTCCTGGCCGGCCTGATGTTTGCTGTCGGGTGGCTACTCCATGACATGCCCATGGAAGACCTCTTTTTTGCGGCCATCGGCTTTGCCGTGGCCGCTATTCCCGAAGGACTGCCGGCCATTCTGTCCATCACACTGGCCTTGGGCGTGCAGCGCATGGCCCTGCGCAAGGCCATTATCCGCCGCTTGCCCGCCGTAGAAACCCTGGGTTCGGTGACGGTGATCTGTTCGGACAAGACCGGCACCCTGACCCGCAACGAGATGACCGCCAGGGCCGTGGTGACCGCGACCCAAACCTACCACGTCAGCGGCACCGGCTACATTCCCGAAGGCCACATCCGAGGGGCGGACGAACAACGCGCCGAACTCGGAGACAATTCCGATCTCTTGCAGGTTATTGAGATCATGGCCGTGTGCAATGACGCAATTATCTTCGAGGAGGACGGTCGCTGGAAACTGAACGGCGAGCCCACGGAAGGAGCGCTGCGCACTCTGGGCCGCAAGGCTGAATTTGATCCAACGCCATATATTCGCCTGGCGGAGCTTCCTTTTGAATCCGAAACCAAGTTCATGGCCACCCTGAATAAAAGTCCTGAAGAAAAAATCCTTCTGTTGCTCAAAGGTGCGCCAGACCGTCTGCTAGACCGTTGCACGCTCCAGCTTGCCGCTGACGGCGGCACCGAGCCCCTGGACCGTGCCATGTGGGAAGCCAGGCTGGAGGAACTGGCCGCTCAGGGTCAAAGAATCCTGGCCGCGGCCTGGCAAGAACTTCCCCGTGAAGATTCGGACTCGGTGCGACTGACCAAAAGCCAGGCCCTGTCTTTGGAAGACGTTGATCAAAAGATGATCTTTGCCGGCCTGGTGGGCATTGTTGACCCCCCCCGCACCGAGGCCATTGCGGCAATCAAGATCTGCCGCGAAGCCGGCATCCGGGTGAAGATGATCACCGGAGACCATGCGGCCACGGCCATGGCCATCGGCAAGGAAATGGGGATCGGCAACGGCACGGCGGCCATCACCGGACCGGAGCTGGAAGCCGCGAGCGATACGGAAATGCGCCGCCTGGCCATGAAGCACGACATTTTTGCCCGCACCAGCCCTGAACACAAGTTACGCCTGGTCACGGCCCTGCAAGCCGAAAAGGAAGTGGTGGCCATGACCGGAGACGGAGTCAACGACGCTCCGGCTCTGAAACGGGCCGATGTCGGTATAGCCATGGGCATCAAGGGCACCGAGGCAACCAAGGAGGCCGCGGAGATCGTACTCATGGACGACAATTTCGCCACCATTGAACACGCCGTGGAAGAAGGCCGTACCATTTATGACAACCTGCGCAAGGCGATTTTGTTTCTTCTCCCGACCAACGGCGCTGAAGGGTTGGTCGTCCTCACCGCCATCGTCGCCGGCTTTGCCGTGCTCCCTTTGACACCGGTCCAAATCCTTTGGGTGAACATGGTGACTGCCATCACCCTGGCCATGGCCCTGGCCTTTGAACCTTCCGAACCAGACCTGATGTCCCGTCCTCCGCGCCGTCCCGGTACGGCCATTCTGGGCGGTTACTTTCTCTGGCGGATCGGCTTTGTCTCCGTACTTATCGGAGGGGCCACCCTGGCTGTTTTCCATGTGGAAATGTCCCTGGACATGGACGTAGAAATCGTGCGCACCGTCTGTGTGAACACTTTAGTGGCCGGCCAACTTTTCTACCTGTTCAACAGCCGCTTTCTTCGAGAAGCCGCGTGGCTGCCCTCCCGGCTTCTGAGCAACAAGGTCGCCTTGATCGCTTCCGGAGTCCTGATCCTCTTCCAACTCATTTTCGTTTATGCGCCGTTCATGAATCTCTGGTTCGGTTCAGCCCCTTTGGAACTTCGCCATTGGCTGGTTCCACTGGGTATCGGCCTGATGGTCTTCACCCTGTCGGAACTCGAAAAAGTCGTGTATCGAAAATTTGAAAAGGTAAAGTAAAAGTAGCTACTCAGCAAATCCGAGTAAGTAAGTGGAGTGGATAGCGTTAACGCTATCCAGCCTTCGGTACAGGGAGCAACCTGGAATTTGCTGAACAGTTACAATTTTTGGAACTATTCAGCAAGTTCGAATAAGAAGACCTGGACCCCGGATCTGGTCCGGGGTGACGGTTAAAGCAGGCCGCTGCTCTTTTCCGTCATTCCGGCGAAAGCCGGAATCCATTGCCGTTGAATAGTCAGATTCCATATGTGGTGAACAGTTACAATTTTTTTAAACATTCTGATAAAGGGCTATCCATGAAAACCATCGTGACAATGACTTTGAATCCGGCCATCGACAAGAGTTCAAGTGTTGCTCATGTCGTAGCCGAGCAAAAGCTGTACTGCAAACCCCCACGTTTCGAACCCGGAGGCGGCGGAGTGAATGTCTCCCGAGCCATCAAAAAACTGGGTGGGGAATCCATCCTCCTTTATCCTGCAGGGGGCCTGACCGGCGCCAGACTTCAAGAACTCCTGGATCAGGAGGACCTGGACCATCACCGGTTTCCCATTGCGGGATTGACCCGGGAGAGTCTGGTGATTCTGGAGGAATCCACCGGCCGACAGTATCGTTTCGGGATGCCGGGGCCAGAGTTGAGAGAACAAGAAAGGGAACAGTTCCTGGATGAATTGTCGTTCGTAGAACCGGCTCCCGATTACTTAGTGGTCAGCGGAAGCCTTCCTCCGGGCGTACCCACTGACTATTATACACGGATGGTTCGTACCGGAAAGAACAGGGGCGCAAAAGCGGTCATCGACGTTTCGGGTGAAGCTCTGGAAAAGGTGCTGAAGGAAGGCGTGTATCTGATCAAGCCCAATATTCGCGAGTTCAGGGAATTGGTCGGCAAGGACATCAAAGAGGAATCACAGATCAAGGCAGAGGCCCAAAAAATGGTCAAGAACGGCTACTGCGAGATGCTGATCATCTCACTGGGCGCGGCTGGCGCTTTGATGATTTCCAGCGAGATTTCCGAACGTATCCTGCCGCCGACCGTGCCGATTGTCAGTAAGGTCGGGGCCGGGGACAGCATGGTGGCCGGTATTGTCTTGAGCCTTGCCCGGGGCAAAACACCCAGGGAATCCGTCCTGTTCGGCGTGGCGGCCGGCACGGCAGCCGTCATGACCCCGGGAACGGAATTGTGCCGTAGAGAGGATGCCGAAAGGTTGTATGAAAACATGCTTTCAAGTCTTTGATCCATCCCATTTACCTTAATTTAACAGGGAGGCGGCCATGAGATTGCCGGCTTATAAAACCAAAATCGTCTGCACCATTGGCCCGGCCTCCCGCTCAGAGGATGTCTTGGAGCGCTTAATGCTGCAGGGCATGAATGTGGCGCGGCTCAATTTCGCCCATGGAACCTTGCAGGGGCACAAGGAGGATATCCGTCGGATACGCGCGGTGGCGTCAAGGCTTCAAAGTCACTGCCTGATTATGGCGGATCTTCCCGGACCCAAAATACGAATCGGTAAACTCCTGGATGAGCCGCTTATTCTAAAAAAAGGGCAGGAGGTCATACTGACCGTTAAAGATCTTATCGGCACACCTAACAAGATACCTGTTGATTACAAGAGACTGCCTGAGAGTGTAAGCCCGGGAAGCCTGATTTTCCTTAATGACGGCTTCATACAGCTCCAGGTAGACAGGGTGTCGGATGAGGAGGTTTTCTGCCGAACGGTTATCGGCGGTCCACTCCTGTCTTACAAAGGATTAGCCCTTCCCGGAGTAAATATATATGCAGATGCGGTGTCGGACACGGACCTTGCGTTCGTCGCATTTGCCCTGCAGGAGGGCGTGGATGCATTTGGTGTTTCATTTGCGGAGACAGCGGATGACATACGCAAGGTGAAGGGCTTTGCACAAAAAGATGGGCAATCAGCGTATGTGATTGCCAAAATCGAGCGGCCCGAGGCCCTTGACAATTTCGATGCGATTCTTTCCGCGGCGGATGCCATCATGATTGCACGCGGTGACTTGGGGGTTCAAATCCCTTTAGAAGACGTGCCTGCCGTTCAGAAAAAACTGACCCACAAGGCAAATCTTTTGGGTCGGCCCGTGATAACAGCGACGCAGATGTTGTTATCCATGACTGAGAATATCAGGCCCACCCGTGCCGAGGTCTCCGATGTGGCCAATGCGATTTTTGATGGGACAGACGCGGTGATGTTGTCCGAAGAGACGGCTATAGGAAAATATCCTGTAGAAACGGTTGAAATGATAACCAAAATAGCAGCATCCGCAGAGCGGGAAAAAAAAGCTGTCAGTGCTTTGGCCGATCTGCCCGCATACTTCAAAACAGGTGCGGGTTCCGGCAATACCACAGTTGAGAATATTGTTTCCCTGAATGCCGTCGAATCTGCAAACGCATTAAATGTGCGCTTCATACTGACCCGCACGCAAAGCAAGGGCGTCGCTTGCCTTATCTCCAGATTCAAACCTGACTGCTGGATACTTTCCTGTGGCGGCGATGAAAAAATGAATCATTTTCTGGCTCTGTCTTACGGGGTTTATCCTGTTTGTATTGACTATGAAACAACTGGCTTTGCCGATGGGGTCATGCAGTTTATGGACAAGGCAGGAATGGTTGAAAAAGACGAGAGAGTGATTTTGGTTGAGGATGCATCACCCCAAGACATGCACGAAACCGATTCGCTCAAAATAATCAGAACACGGTGAACCCCTATGCCTGACAACAGCCACTGAAAGGAACAGATCAACGGGGTCTGCCACCCTGGACTATACTGCTGGATTGCGTTTTTCACACGGGATAAGCATGCCGCCGCCTGCGAGTTCTGGCACGAAATGTACAAAGGGGGAGCGCGTCCATTCATCCTTTCGCCCATCCAGGGAATTATTCCCGCCTTTTGTGATTATTCCTCACGAAAAATGTGTGTTTTCCCTACAGACACGGTTAATAAAAAGAGTATTGTCTGTTTAAGCACCTGAGTCTGCCGTTTGTGTAAGCCGTGCTGTTTTTAAATCTGCCTCAAAAAAAGTCTACTCTGCATGTTTTCGGCAGAGATAACATTTTCAAACAAGGAGAAAATACTATGACAATCAAAAAACAAGTGTAACGCGGAACACATTTCAAGAACTGCAACCATAACCAAACAAGGAGAAAAGCACCATGAAAAAATCAATGTATCGCTTGGCTGTGGCAGTTGCCATGCTCTCACTCGTGTTATTGAACAGCATCAGTTTCGCGTCCGTAACGGACGACCGCATCGTCTCATCCGCAAAAGATTCTTACGTGTTCAAGACATTCCTCAAGGACGGAGATGTTCAAATCCAGTCCAAGGATGGTGTTGTGACGTTATCGGGAACGGTCGCCGAAGAATCCCACAAACAACTGGCTCAGGAGACCGCGGCGAATCTGCCCGGAGTGAAAAGTGTGAACAACGAACTGGAATTAAAAGGTGAACGCCCCGCTGAGATGTCGGATACGTGGATCACCTTTTACACGCGAATTCGAAAGCCTGCCCAGGGTTCGTGATTGCGGCCTTAGCTGGGGGGGGTAAACTGAATATGGCTAAAAAACCAGCGCGGGCAACATTTTTAATATCGGCATAGAAATCCCGGTCCTTTGGACCGGGTCAGAGTTCAACAGCTTTGCTAGTTGAACGGTCCATGGTACCCCGATGTCACGTTGTCCCCACAACCTGACACAGAAGTAAACCATGGCCCGTTTTCGAAAACTATCCCATACAATATGGTTTTGCCAATACCATATCGTATGGACCCCTAAATACAGGTTCCGAATACTGAAAGGAAGATTGGCAGCAGAAGTTGAGAGCTGTATCCGGGCATTTTGTCAACATCAAAGAGCTGAGGTATTAGAACTCAGCATCCCTTTGGACCATGTGCACCTTCTGGTAATGGTACCCCCCAAAATATCGATTTCGAATTTTGTGGGTACAGTCAAAGGACGAACAGCCATCAGGGTGCTGAACAAGTTCAAGCAGCTCAGGCAAAAACCCTATTGGGGTAATCATTTTTGGGCTCGAGGTTACTGTGTGGACACTGTAGGCCTCGATTCAGAAAAAATCAGAAAATATGTCAAATATCAAGAAGAGCAAGAAAAGAAGTACGAGCAATAATTAATCAAACGGGGACAGCGTAAATCCTTGCCTCCTGTGGGGGCAAGGCAGTCTTGCCCCTTCCAGGGGCTAATTCAATTCCTGGCCCTTTGGGTCAGGATTCTTTAAACAGACACATAATTAAAAAGGTAATAAAATGCACACATTTGGAAAAGACGATTTGTCCACGATCTGGGGCAAGTGCGAACCCCCCTGTCTTTCACTCTACCAGTCGACCCACCGGGGGCACCCGGAAAACAAACAGGATCGGATCCGTTTTAAAAACCTTGTAAAGGTGCTGGAGGAGTCGCTTCAGCAACGCTTCCCTGATGACGAAATCCAGCCGCTGCTGAAACCTTTCTGGGCGTTAGCCGTTGACACCTCCTTTTGGAAACATACCCTTGACGGGCTGGCCATATTGGGCGCGAAAGGCTTTTTCCGGGTCTACAACCTCCAGCGACCGACCCAGGAATTGGCCGTTGTGGCGGACAGCTTCCACATCAAGCCGCTTTTGCGCATTCTGCAGTCGGCCGACCGATTTCAGATTCTCGCATTGAACAGGCATACGATAAGGCTGTTCGAGGGCAACCGGGATGTTCTGGGTGAGATTGAACCGGCTCAGGGCGTTCCGCGGACTTTGATCGAAGCTCTGGGAGAAGAACTGACCGAGCAGCATCAGACAGTCGCATCATACGGAGGTGCAGGTGGAGGAGAACAAGGCATGCACCATGGCCACGGCAGTAAAGAGTCTGAGGTGGACAGCGATGCACAGCGCTTCTTCCGGGCCGTTGACCAGGCGATCCTGGAGTACCACTCGCGGGCGTCAGGCCTGCCGCTGATCCTGGCTTCCCTGCCTGAGCATCACCATATGTTCCACGAACTCAGCCGCAATCCGTTTCTAATTCCGGAAAGCATCGATATCCACCCGGATGCCCTGCCGTCCGTCGAAGAACTCCGCAAGCTCGCCTGGCGGCTTGTGGAGCCGCGATACCTGGCGCGTTTGGCCCATCTGGTTGAAAAGTTCGGCAAGGCATGGTCCGAGGGACTCGGCAGCGACGATCCGTCGCTAATCACCAAGGCCGGTCTGGAAGGTCGGGTCGCCACCCTGTTGATCGAAGCCGACCGGGTACTTCCCGGCCGGATCAACGCCGCTACAGGCGATGTTGATCCGGACGACTTGTCCCACCCACAGGTTGACGACCTGCTCGACGACCTTGGGGAGCTAACCCTGAAGAGGGGCGGACTCGTGATCATCGTCCCCACCGAACGTATGCCGACCAAAACCGGAGCAGCCGCGATCTTCAGGTATTGAGCCGCGGAAAACGGGGACAATCTTTTTTTGCAAGGAAAAATCTCATGCGACGGGGAGAGTGTTTCTTCTTCCTTAGAACCGCCACACGCTTTAATTCCCCTCGCCCGGGAAATGCATGACCTGGGAGAAAGTCCCTATTCATAGGATTATTCCTCACGAAAATGTGCGTTTTCCCTACAGACACGGTTAATAAAAAGACTATTGCCCAGTTTGATTCTTAAATCTGCCGTTTGTGGATGGGGTGTTTTATCTACTCGATCTTACGTAACTTGAAGCGTATAAGAAACAAACCTGTTCACCGGGATGAATGGGGCAGGCTTAATGTGCGACTTGAAAGGCTTGGAAATGAAATTGACATGGCCGAACCGCATCTCATTGACCATTATGAATGGCAGGTCCAGGGGCTGTCTCAGAAAAGCATGGCTGGCAAGATGGGCCTGAACCAATGCGGCCTTTCGCAAAAAAAATCAGCCGTGCCCGCAATAAGGTCCTGAAAGCACTGGGAGATGATTATGATTGACAAGGCATGGTCCGGCCAAAGGATTGTTGCTTCATATACAGGCATTTCCATATTCTGAAAGAGAGAAAAACCATGATCCCAAATGAATTACACATTTCAACCATCAACTTTCTGGAATGGGGGCGGTTGTCCTTTAGGGATCATATTGAGCAGCAGGAGCTCCTAGAACACCTGGGGAAAGATGTCTTTTCTTATGAAAAGTTAGGCCTTGAATTGCGCCACGACCTGGATCTGATTATCAAAAAGGCCTTGGAAGCGTTAGATTTTCTTAATCAGCCAGACATCCTGGACATGACAGAGGATGACTCAGACAAGGCCTCGGTCCTTGAAGCCTTTGACAGGCTGGACAACCTAGTCTTTTTTATGGAAGCAGCAGAAAGACTTCTTGCCCCCAAAGACGAAAAAATGGCAGAAGAATTACTGCAAAAAACAACAAGGTGTTATAAACAAGTAACTTCCTTCTTCTTTTCACATGACTTTTCAGCGCTTCGTTTGTCGACATTTCACAAATATCGGCGAAAAGCTCTGGAATATATCCGGCCTGAGCAGCATTACCTTTTCCCCTGGTATGATCTTTTCAACAAGGTTGATTCTGACACCCTGTTTCTTATTGCTGAAAACATAAACCAGCCAGACAACCTGCCTCGAGAAATCAAAGACGAACTTCCCCTTTTTTATGCAGAAATCCAGCAAGATCAGGTCCTGAAAAATTATATTCAGAAACAGAGCCTCATCGCCAGAAAGTTCGTTAAATTGCTTGACACTCACTGGTCGCTTCGTCTCTGGAGGTTCGTGGAAGAAATAAATCTGGATAAAATTCTGCCTGAGATGGTAGAACAGAAAGCGGCGGTCAGACTCAGCCAGTCTCTTCTGCAAAGCTCGACAATGACAATCCAGGACAGGTTTGCACTGGGGCTGTCCGCAGCTCTTTTTGCCCCTGATATTGATGAAGCAGAGCGTTTTAAGCTGCTTGAGCAATGTGAAAAAATATTTGACCGCATCAAGGAAACATCTAGCCCGGACAACCCTGCAGGCAGAGTGATTCAAAGGCTGAATCTACTCCAGCAAGGCAGACTTAGCCTTGAAGAGGCAGTTCAAGCCACACTTGATTATTGGATTGAACAGCTGAATGTGGTCCAGGCTGAAGCCAGAAACAGAAAAGCAGACATGGCTGGCCTGGTAAGATCTATTATCTCGGTCGAGGATTCAGATGGGGTTGAAAAGATAAAGTCCCGACCACAAAGACCAGCCTCAAGCGTTGGAAAAGACAAGCCAAAGTCCTGGCTGGAGAAACTGAAAGCCTGGCTTGGCAACCCAATTGTCCTTATCACAGCAGTGGCCGCATTTCTTATTGTGATCTCTGTCCAATTTCTCTTGCGCCAAGAAGACCAGATGCACATAAACTTTGAAATGCGTGTGTATCAGGTATTGCCCCTGACCCGCTCAGATGAGGCAGAGACAGTCATAACCGCAGAATCCGGGGCTGTTCTTTCCTCCAAAGACTGCTTCCAGCTCCTCTTCACCCCAACCAGAGACGTCTATGCCTACCTGCTGCACCAGGATGCTGGAGGCCAGACTACTAAATATTTAGAAGGACCACTTCATAAAGACTCAACCCAGATCTTTCCTGACAAAGTTTCCAGGTCCTGCTTTACAGCGGATTCAGGCTCAGAAGTGTTTTATCTGGTTTATTTTGATAATGCTGTTGATGGGTTTGCTGAGTTGACCTCACAGATGTCAAACACAGATGATGTGCTCGATCCAGTCCGGTTTGAGCAGGAAATCAGGACCGTATTTCCCAATGCACAGATTGAAATATTTAGCTTCAGCTACAAATAATTCTGCTATTGATTCTCAACTAACCAATTATAACATCTTGATTTTTCAGATATCTGACATCAGTAGTGTCCGGTTAGAAGTTCAATAAATGCGTTACCTTCAGCTGAAGATAACCAAAACAAGGAGAATGCATCGTGAAAAGTTCAATGTATCGCTTGGCTGTGGCATTTGCCATGCTCTCACTCGTGTTATTGAACAGCATCAGTTTCGCGTCCGTAACGGACGACCGCATCGTCTCATCCGCAAAAGATTCTTACGTGTTCAAGACATTCCTCAAGGACGGAGATGTTCAAATCCAGTCCAAGGATGGTGTTGTGACGTTATCGGGAACGGTCGCCGAAGAATCCCACAAACAACTGGCTCAGGAGACCGCGGCGAATCTGCCCGGAGTGGAGAGTGTGAACAACGAACTGGAATTAAAAGGTGAACGCCCCGCTGAGATGTCGGATACGTGGATCACCCTGAAAGTGAAATCAACGCTCCTGTTCCATCGCAGCGTAAGCGCCATGACGGAAGTGAGCACCAAGGACGGAATAGTGACCCTGAAAGGTGAAGCTGACAACCAGGCCCAAATTGATCTGACTACGGAATACGCCAAGGATGTTGAGGGAGTTAAAAAAGTCAAGAATGAGATGACAGTTGCAAAGGCTGCCAAAGAACCGGTCAAAAAAACCGTAAGTGAAAAGATTGACGACGCCTCCATCACCGCCCTGGTCAAAGCAGCGTTGCTGTATCATCGCTCGACCAGCGGCATGAACACCAAGGTCGAGACCAGTGACGGAGTGGTCACGCTAAGCGGTGAGGCTGAAAACGCGGCGGAAAAGGAATTGGCCGCAAGATACGCCAGTGATGTAAAGGGCGTAAAGAATGTGGTCAACAACATGACCGTCCAGTAACCCTCGTTCTGGATCAACCGGAACAGCCGGGAGTCGGCTGTTCCGGTGATTTTTTATCATGCCTGTCTTAGGATACCGGCTAGAGAAAGGAGCAATAAAATGAAGAACACTATTGCAGGGACAGTATTCATGATTTTTGTAATCGCATTGTTCGCTGGATGCGCGACCATGCCGCAAACATGGCCGGATTATGAACGAAGCGCGGAAAACAGGATGGTCGTCATCCAGGAAAAGATTGGAGACGGGCTGAAAACCGGCGCGCTCACTCCTGACCAGTCACAGATGTTTCTGACGACACTGAAAGGCATTCGAACAGACTATACGGATTTGAGAAACACACCCGTTCACCGGGATGAATGGGACAGGCTCAATGTGCGACTTGAAAGGCTTGGAAATGAAATTGACAGGACTCTTGTTCGCCCTTTGAGAATTGAAGAACCAAGGAACGCGGACAGGATTAACGCTCTCCAAATGAAAATTGATGATGCAAGAATCAACAGGCGTTTGCCCTCGGCAGAGGGTCGGGAAATTCAATACAGGCTGGACTCCATTCGGCGTGATTACCTGCATATGACGGAAGGAGGCAGGTCCACCACGCACGAAGAGAGAGCAGACATCTCTCGCAGGCTCGACCCATTGGAAATGGAACTGAATCGGTATCGGTAGCAACCCGATTTACGAGGTGAACCATGAGTATATACGATCAGAGAGAAGGTAGAACCTGGGATGAAATGCAATATTAAGGAGGTAAATATGCAGCCCGAAGGAAAATGTATGAAATGCGGTGCAAGGATTAAGGGCTGGGCCCTGGAGGTTTACGAGAATCGCGTCTGCATCTGCGGAGGCGACATCATCATTGAACCTTCCAAATACAGCCGGATCATTGAAAGGCATCCGCAGCCAGAATTCATGGTCATGGCCCATGGTGTAGAGGACCTGTTCAGGGCCACCTGAAATTACAATAATTAAATGCCGAAAAAGGACAAAGGCTTGTATTCGGAAAGCGACCCCCTGCATGGATATCTTCAACATGATATTCAACCCAGGGTCAACGGCTCGTCAGGCAATGCCGGCTAGCGGATTTTTCGGTCCTCAATGTCCATTCGTGACATATTCCTGATTTTCGGGATTATTCCTCACGAAAAATGTGTGTTTTCCCTACAGACGCGGATCTGGAAAATTATTAATATAAGTAAAATAGAATAGATGACGCAAGAGTAGATTTTTTTTGGCAGAGGCTTGGGAATGATTAAAAAAAGATCCCATGCATACAAATAACCATATAATCCGGGAGGGAAGCAATGACTAAGGTTCAAGAAGTTTATAAATGTGAAGCATGTGGCAATGTCGTGGAAGTCAGGAAAGCAGGTGAAGGCGAGTTGGTTTGTTGCGGCGAGCCCATGAAGAAGCAGTAATTGAGCTCGATGGTAATGAACCGCGCCGTACAGGAGGTAAATTATGCTGTGGACAATCTTTGTCATACTTTTGGTTTTGTGGTTGCTGGGATTGATGAGCGGGTACACCCTGGGTGGTGTACTGCATATTCTTCTGGTCATCGCCATCATTGTTATCGTGGTTCAGGTTCTTCAGGGACGAAGGATCACCTGATCACCCAACAACCTTGCCGGACAAGGCAGGGTATCTAAGGAGCTATTGTCATGAGAAAAATGTATATTTTTTTCGGCTACGTAATAATTATTATGCTCATTGCATCCTTTGCGGGATGCGGATCATCATCCAAACAGTCGAGCACCGGTGAATACATAGATGATACGGTCATTACCACCAAGGTCAAATCCCTGCTTGCGGCTGATGATTTTCTCAAGTCTTTTCAGATCAGCGTTGAAACCTATAAAGGTACGGTCCAACTGAGCGGATTTGTTAATTCGCATCAGGCCGTGAACAGGGCTGTTGAAATCACCAGAGACGTCAAAGGGGTCACGGCTGTTAAAAACGATCTCATAGTGAAGTAGGAAGCATTTTCCAGGGTTTTTGCCTGGACTCGGGAACAAGAGTGCCCCCTGCATGGTTTTTTTCTGGAGACATCGGACTTAACAGGTAAAAACAAGGAGGTAACATATGGGAATAAGTATAGCGCCTGAGCCGTTAGCTGCTCTAATCGCGGGAATTCTGATCCTCGTTTTCCCGAGACTGTTGAACTACATCGTCGCGGTCTACCTGATCATATTCGGCATTCTCGGACTGATTAGATGATCCCGACCTTTCTCGAACTTTTAATCAAACTTTTTTAAACTTGAAACTAAAGAGACAGGAGACATACATATATGAAAAAATTTTTGTTGACAGGTTGTTTTACTCTGTGCCTGTTGCTCGGTTTCGGCAGCTTGAGTGCGGCCGATGCTCAGCAGGTACTGGAACCAAAGGCTGAAAATTTTGTTTATCATGTTGATAATTCAGGATCCATGGGTTTTCAGTATGAAGCCCTGGGCAAGAAAAAAAGTGTGGCCGCCAGGGATCTGCTTGTAACCATAAACAATGAAGTACCTGAACTTGATGCCGATTTCGGGGTCTATACCTATGCGCCATATAAAGAGTTCCAGCCGGTGTCCGGTTTTAACCGCCAGGGTTTGGAAGATGCTTTTAACACCATCCCGGTTGATTTTGAAATTTTCGGACGCCGGACTCCCATGGGTACCGGGTTTGAGAGTCTGGATGTTCCAGTTTCCCGTCTTCAGGACAGGACAGCCCTAATTGTGGTGACCGATGGGGAATCAAACCTCGGACCAGATCCCAAAGGCGTCATGCAGGACATGTATAACAGATATGGTGATCGGATCTGTTTTCATTTCATCAGTTTTGCTCAGTCTGAGGCAGAAAAGACGGCCGTGGATGAGTGGGCCGGGCTGAACCCGTGTTCGGCGGTTGCTGGTGCTGCTGACCTGGCCGGAGACAATGTCAGGGCCGATTTCATACAAAAAGTCTTTTTTGACACAAGGGAAGTCGTCATTGCTCCTGCGCCTGAGCCCAGACCTGAACCCAGACCTGAACCCAGACCTGTGCCTGTGGAAGAAGTGATTGTATTCAATAATATCAACTTCGACTTTGACCGGACCGAAATAAAATCCGAGTTCAGGGAAAACCTCAGGGAAGCCGCCAGGATTATAGTCAGAACTGACCAAACAGTTATTGTAGCAGGACATACAGACTATACAGGCCCAGCCCAGTATAACATGGAACTGTCCGAGAGAAGGGCTCAGTCAGTGGCTGACTTCCTGATCCAGGAAGGAGTAAGCAAAGATCGGATTAAAATAAAGGGGTATGGCCTGACTAATCCCAAGTTTAACAATAATACCAGAGAAGGCCGCGCTCTGAACCGCAGGGTTGAGCTCAACCTTAATTAACTAGTCTCCATCCGGAAAGTCTTTCTTTCCGGATGGAAGCCAACTAACCACAGAGGATAAAAGATCATGAAATCAAGTACAAGGGATGAGGCCGAAGGCAAGATGCACCAAGCCAAAGGCAAGGTCAAGGAAGTCATCGGGAAAGCAGTTAATAATCCCGACCTTGAAGCAGAGGGAAAAGTCGAGAATCTCGGCGGCAAGGCTCAGGAAAAGGTCGGCGACGTGAAAAGGTCTTTTAATAAATAACAGGGGCAAGTTGTGCAGGGGCCCATCATTTATCAGCCTCTGCATTTCAGTTTGCTCAAAGGGAGAATGTCAGATGAATGGAATCAAGATTGCCGCAATCGCGCTGATCCTTGCCGGGGTCCTGGGACTGGCCTACGGCGGTTTCACCTACACCAAGGCGACCCATGAAACCAGTGTCGGACCACTTTCATTGTCTGTACAGGACAGGGAAACGGTTAATATTCCTATCTGGGCCGGCATTGGAGCGGTAGTGATCGGTGGAGTGCTTCTGGTTGTCGGAAGCAACAGGAAGACTTAGTCTAATACTTTCATGAGGAGGGCATATGACTCCTGTTAAAACAAATACCCCAAATATCCTGCTCATCTATCCGGAGATTCCGGACACTTTTTGGAGCTTCAAGCATGCCCTGAAATTTGTGGGCAAGAAGGTCTCCCTGCCTCCTCTTGGGCTGGTGACTATAGCAGCCATGCTTCCCAAAAACTGGAGTCTGCGTCTGGTGGACATGAACATCAGGGGGTTATCCATGGAAGATCTGGACTGGGCGGATTACGCGTTCATAAGCGCCATGACCGTGCAGCGCGAATCATCCAGAAAGGTAATTAACAGGTGCGTGGAAGCGGGCCTGAAAGTGGTTGCCGGGGGACCTCTGTTCACGGTTGAGCATGAACACTTTCCTGAAGTGGATTATTTTGTGCTCAACGAGGCCGAGCTGACCCTGCCCGAATTCTTGAAGGACCTGGATCAGGGGCGGCCAAAACGCATTTATTCCTCGGATAAGTATGCTGACATGGGGCAGACGCCCATTCCCCGCTGGGACCTGCTGGAACTGAAGCAGTACGCCACCATGAGCGTTCAGTATTCCCGGGGCTGCCCCTTTAATTGCGACTTCTGCAATATCACGGCACTTTTGGGACGCATTCCGAGAAGTAAAAGCGCGCCTCAGATGATCGCCGAGCTGGACAGTCTTTATGCCCAGGGGTGGCGGGGCGGAATCTTTTTCGTGGATGACAATCTCATCGGAAACAAACGTCGGCTCAAGACCGAGCTTTTGCCTGCCCTGATCCGCTGGAGGGAAGATAAAAAAGGCGTGCCCTTTGGCACCGAGGCTTCCATCAACCTGGCTGACGACGAAGAACTGCTGACCATGATGGTTGCAGCAGGTTTTGACAACGTGTTCATCGGCATTGAAACCCCCAACGAGGCCAGTCTTGCCGAATGCGGCAAGGGACAGAACATCCATCGCGATCTGATCCGGGACGTGAAGCGCATCCAGCGCTTTGGAATCCAGGTCCAGGGCGGATTTATTATCGGCTTTGACAATGATGACAGTGGAATATTCTCCAGTCTTGTGGAGTTCATACAGGAAAGCGGTATAGCTACAGCCATGGTCGGTCTGCTCCAGGCCCCTCCAGGCACCAGGCTCTACAGCAGGCTCAAGCAGTCCGGCCGGCTGCAGGAGTGCTTTTCAGGAAACAATGTGGATGGGACCACCAATATCATTCCGGTCATGAATCTGGAGTCACTGCAAAAAGGATACAGGGAACTGTTGAAGAACATTTATTCGCCTGCAGCATATTATCAGCGGGTCATGACCTTTCTTCGGGAGTATAATTTTCCAAGCAACAAAAACCCGATGCATATCCGGAGCACCTCGGAAAGCATGCTGGCCCTGATTCGGTCAATTATCCGCCTGGGCATCCTGGGCAAAGAACGCTTCCACTACTGGAAGCTCTTCTTCTGGACCCTGTTCCGGCGTCCCAGGGCCCTGCCCCTGGCAGTCACCCTGGCCATCTACGGGTACCATTTTAGGAAGGTATGTGAATTGAGGGTGTTGTAGGCGCTTAGCACAAATTTCAAACCAGCATGTTGGTCGTAATGGAAGTTGTAAGTGGAGCCGGCATCCTGCCGGCTGTTTTTAAAGAAGGCCTGCTGGAAGCAGGCCCCACTTTACAAAGGCATAGCAGTCAGTTGCCAGGAAGGGGCCTCTTTTAATGATCAAACTCACTGATAAGGTTGAATCAACAATGGAATACAATGCTCAGAAAGTAAATTTGCCGCTCAAGGGAAAATGTACCCAATGCGGTGCAAAGTTTCAGGGCTGGGCCCTGGAGGTTTACAGGGATCGCAGCTGCATCAGCAAAGGCGACATCATCATTGAACCTTCTGAAGATGTTTCAGGGCATGCGCCACAAGGCAAACTGTAAACAGCTGCCCCTGGTTGCAGACAAGCCGACATTCCAGGGCTTATAAAAGTTTTGAGTAATTGTTCTTCGGGGCAAAAGAGACTGCCCGCGGAACACACGGAAAAGCACGGAATAAATTCTTTCGCCTTGCGGCGAAGCCTTATCCGCTAGGCGTCTTTTTCCCTGGCGGATAAATTATCACTTCTTCCTTCCGCCTGCCCCGTGAAATTTCTTCTTATTTCACTGGGGTGTCCTTCCGTGTGTTCCGTGGGCAAAACCTCTTGGCAGCCTTTCAAAATGAAACAACATGTCGGTTTAAAATTTGTACTAAGCGCCTTATAGTTTTGACTTGCGGGCTCATGCCGGGAGTTTGCCGGGGCAGAAATGAATTCAGGATGCAGGCCGGCCTTACAGCATGATGAATAGTTACGGTTTTGAGATGCATATCCTGACTTAACAATGAACTTTTTACTGGACCGGTAAATGAAGGAGGATCCCATGACGGGCTTGGATTATCGCATTGAAGGAGTTTCTGATCTGCGTCGGCAGGCCAAAGAAATTGCCTCGAAGGACTATGCTCTTAAGCTTGAAGACATTACTGTCCTGTCTCCTGAAGACATCAGCCGGAAACTATATGAACTGCGGGTGCATCAGATCGAGCTGGAGCTGCAGAACGAGGAACTGCGCGCAGTCCAGGCAGAACTGGAGGAAAGCCGTGAGCGCTATTTTGATCTCTACGACCTGGCCCCAGTGGGCTACTGCACTATTTCCCAACAGGGGCTGATCCTGGAAGCCAATCTTACTGCCGCCACCCTGCTGGGACTGGCTCGCAGCTTTTTGGCGAAAAAGCCGCTTTCTCAATTCATCCTCAAACAAGATCAGGATATCTACTACCTGCACCATAAAAAACTCTTTGAAACCGGCGAACCCCAGGAATGTGAGCTGCGACTGCTCAAAGCAGACGGAACAACCCTCTGGACGCATCTGAGGGGAAGTACAGTACAAGCTAAGGATGAAGAACCTTCAAACCGTTGCCGTGTGGTGATCAATGATATTTCCAAACGTAAGCAGATTGATGAGAAGCTTCAGCGGGTGCTGAGTGAAAAGGATAAACTGTTCTCAATAATCGCCCATGATCTGCGCTCACCCATGGTTGGATTTGTCGGTATTGCCAGGCTGCTGGCCAATGGTATTACTGAGTGGTCGCCGAACAAACTGCAGGAAGTTTTTTCAGGAATGAAAAACTCCGCGGAAACATTGTTTCTCCTGCTCGAAAATCTGCTGGAATGGTCCTCCCTTCAATGTGGAAAAATTGAACTGGAACCAGTAGAGATTAACCTGAAGGATATGGTTAAAAACAATACGGATTTGACTCAGACCATGGCCGATCAGAAATCAGTAGCCTTGAAAATCATTGTTCCCGAGAGTTTTAATATCTTCGCCGATCCTCATATGCTCAACACTGTACTGCGAAATCTCATTTCCAACGCTGTAAAATTCAGTAAGACCCACGGCACGGTAGTCATCAAGGCCACACAGAGCGATGATATGGTCACAGTTTCCGTGCAAGACAACGGCATCGGCATGGATCAGCAGTTAATAGATAAAATTTTTTCCACTGACCACAAAACATGGCACTCCGGCAAAAGTGGGGGGAAAGGATCAGGCCTGGGGCTGATCCTGTGCAGAGAATTTGTTGAAAAACACGGAGGGCAAATCTGGGCGGAAAGCATCCCTGACCAGGGATCCAGGTTTTTCATTACACTTCCGGTTCTTAAGGGATGATCTGTTTCCAGAACTTGAGAGTCAAAAGTTCTCCCGGTCATGCCGGATGCCGGATCAAAGTCCGGGACAGGCTTTGATCCGGCATCCAGTCTTTTATCCTATTGAAAAGACACTGGATTCCGGCTTTCGCCGGAATGACGAACAGGTAGAATCATGGTAAATGAATTCAAATGGTTAAGAGAACTTTTGACTGTCAAGTGCCAGAAATGATTGTTGATTTCTTCAACAATCAGCTTAAAACTTTTCACTTAAAACTCAACAGATCACGGATTTTGATATGATCTTGCTTTGTTAACCGGTAAAATGTAATTGAAACTCCTTGCCCTTGATCATTAGTGACGTTTTTTAATAAGGATCAAAGTCCAAGGAGACCGGCATGACTTCCTCCCAAAAAAATAAGGTAAAACCTCCAAAATCTTCCAAGGTCATCAAAGAAAAAAGGACTGAACCGGATTCCACCGATATAAAACAGTCGGACCAGGATTCTTCCCCGGACTTTCCCATTGTCGGCATCGGCGCCTCAGCCGGGGGACTTGCTGCTTTTGAAGCCTTTTTTTCCGGCATGCCGGCGGACATTGATCCTGGTATGGCCTTTGTCCTGGTCCAGCACCTGGCCCCGGACCACAAGAGTATCCTTACCGAACTCATAAGGCGCTATACCCGCATGCAGGTATTTGAAGTCGAGGACGGAATGACGGTCCGACCCAACTGCGCCTATATAATCCCGCCGGGCCGCGACATGGCCTTTTTAAACGGCGCACTGCAGCTGCTGGAACCATCCGCTCCACGGGGTCAGCGCCTGCCCATTGATTTTTTTTTCAGGTCTCTGGCTCAGGATAAACGTGAGCGGGCCATTTGCGTGGTGCTCTCGGGCACGGGCAGCGACGGCGCCCTGGGCGTGCGAGCCATTAAGGGCGAGGGCGGCATGGTCATGGTCCAAAGCCTGGCATCCTCCGAGCATGACGGCATGCCGCGCAGCGCCCTGGCCACAGGGCTGGTGGACTATGAATTGCCGCCGGCAAAAATGCCCGCCCAGATCATGGCCTATGTGGCCCAAGCCTTCGGCAATATCCCCAAGTCCGCCATGGTCCAGCCCCCTAAGAATGCCCTGAAAAAAATGTTTATTCTATTGCGCGATCAGACCGGACATGATTTTTCCCAGTACAAGCCAAGCACTATTCATCGCCGCGTGGAAAGGCGCATGGCTGTCCATCAGATCGAATCCATGGATGGATACGTCAAATTCCTGCAGCAGGACCCTTCAGAAGTGAAAGGATTGTTTCGTGACCTGCTTATTGGCGTGACCAGTTTTTTCCGTGACAAGGAAGCCTTCAAGACATTGGAACAACAGGTTATCCCCAGGCTTTTTACCGGAGAATCCGAAAAGAAAAAAAAGAAAAATCCGATCCGGGTCTGGTCGGTAGGTTGTTCCTCTGGCGAGGAAGCATATTCTCTGGCCATGTTGCTGGCTGAACATCAGGATAATCTGAAACAAAGTATCGATATTCAGGTTTTTGCCACGGATATTGACTCCCAGGCTATAGCCACGGCCAGGGCTGGTCTGTATCCGGCCAGTATTGCTCCGGATATCACCAGGGAACGGCTGGCTCGTTTTTTTGTGGCTGAACCCGATGGCAGCGCCTTTCGCATTCACAAAAAAATCCGTAATATGGTGATTTTTTCCGAACAGGACGTGATCAAGGACCCCCCTTTTTCCAGGCTTGACCTGATTTGTTGCCGCAATCTGCTTATCTATATGGGTGGGGAGCTGCAAAAAAAAATCATCCCTTTGTTCCATTACTCCCTGAATCCTGGAGGTTTTCTTTTCCTTGGCACTTCGGAGACTGTGGGGGATTTTAACGATTTATTCGCCCCCCTGGATCGCAAGTCAAAATTGTTTGAACGTAAGGATGATCATTACCAAACCAACCATGCGGCTCTTAAATTCTTTTCTCCGTCCACAAGATCAACTGCCTGGCCATTATCTCCGACTACGTCAAAGACGGACAGACCCGGCAAACCGTCCCTGCGTGAACTGACCGAACAGGCCCTTTTGAGACAGATGTCGCCTGTTGCGGCCCTCATTAACTCCCGGGGCGACATCCTGTATCTGCATGGCCGCGCCGGATCTTATCTGGAGCCTGCTACTGGCGAAGCCGGAACAAACAACATCCTGAAGATGGCCCGTGAAGGTCTGAAGCACAACCTGACCATCGCCCTGCACAGTGTTGTTTCGGACCAAAAACTGGTGAGTTATTCTGACCTGCGGGTCAAAAACAATGGTAACTATATTTTTGTCAACCTGACCGTTTTACCGATAGCTGCAGGTTCAAACACCGGGCAAGAGACTGATCTGTATATGGTAATTCTGGAACAGAGACAGGTCTCGGAACTGCAATCGGCAAGACAAAAAGACTCCTCTTTTGACCATGGGGGAAAAACAGGGCAGCCGGACCTGATTGACGCAGAAGCACGCATTGCCGCCCTTGAACAGGAACTAAGGGCCAAGGAAGAATATCTCCTGACTTCCACTGAAGAACTGCAGACCTCCAATGAAGAACTCAGATCCTCCAATGAGGATATGCAGTCGGTCAATGAAGAATTGCAATCCACCAATGAAGAACTTGAAACTTCTAAAGAGGAACTGCAGGCAGTCAATGAAGAGTTGTCCACGGTCAATTCCGAACTGCAAACCAATGTATCCGAACTGACCCGGGCCAACAATGACATGAATAATCTGCTGGCCGGTACAGGCATTGGCACTATTTTTATTGATCATGACCTGCGTATCCTGCGATTTACTCCCTCGGCTACAAGGATCATCAACCTGATTCCCAGCGATGTAGGACGACCCGTGGCTCACATCGTTTCCAATCTTGTGGGGTATGACCATCTGGTGGAAGATATCAAGGCCGTGCTGGACACTTTGATCTCCAAAGAGGTGGAAGTTCAGACCCGCATGGGTTCCTGGTACACCATGCGCATTCTGCCTTACCGTACTCTGGACAATGTGATTGAGGGTGCCGTGCTGACATTTGTGGACATAACCGAGATGAAGAAGGCTCGGGATGAGCTGGAGCGAAGCCAAAAATTATACCGTTTGCTCGCCCAGAGCTCCACAGACCGGATATGTATCCTCAACAGCGATGAAACTTACCGTTTTGTGAACACCGCCTTTGCCCGGGAATTGAAAAGGAAGCCCGGAGAAATATTCGGGAAGACTCTTGGCGACCTTTTCCTGCCTGATGAAGATGGTGTGCAGCTTAGCCTTATCCGCAGGGTGCTTGCCGGTGGAGAAGAGGGGGAGGTCTTGAGCAAATCAGTTACAGGCTCCGGTGAGAAAAAAGCATATCAGTTGCAGGTTAAACCTGTTGGCAACGAACATGGAAAACCCATTTGGGTTCTGTGCCTGGCAAAAGACATCTCCGACTCAGGTGCAGGAGAAGACCAGGGAGCGGTCTGTTAAAGCCAGTACATCTTTTTCCAGGTATTAATCAGTCCGTTGGTTGAGCTGTCGTGGTTATTTACAGGTGAGGGGTCTTCCAGCTCCGGCTCAATATCTTTGGCCAGCTGTTTGCCCAGCTCCACGCCCCATTGATCAAAGGAATTGATATTCCAGATCACACCCTGCACAAAGACCTTATGCTCATAAAGGGCGATGAGCGCGCCCAGATTTTCAGGGGTAAGTTCAGGCAATAAGATGGAGTTGGACGGCTTGTTGCCGGGAAAGACCTTGTGGGGCAGAATACTGTTGATCTCGTCCATGGATCTGCCCTGGTCCAGAAGCTCCTGCCCGGCCTCGGCACTGGTTTTGCCCATCATCATGGCTTATTACTTTTTATGTTTTTATGGGGTCGGACCTAACCAAACCATTGAACTAATTGAGTAAAGGTCCTCTACAGGGCCAAAAAATTGCCTTAGGTTACCTTTTTTAGGGCCAAAAACATAGATGTAAGAGAACATGCCCAGAGCAAACAGATATTTTCTGCCTGATCATGTGTGGCATAGTTTTTTGCAGGTTTACTCTGGATGGGTTCAGGCAGCAGTGGATGAGCGCACTCCCAGAGAAGCCAGCTGGACTGAAAGTGTTACTGTGGGCTACATGGATTTTGTAGAAAAGGTCAAGGTGAGGCTTGGCGGAAATGCTTGTGGCCGCAAAGTTCATGAAGTGAGTAAGGCTGGACTATATGCTTTGAAAGAACCATTGTCGGCTTGCAATGATGTTTTTGATGGTAAAAAGAGGCTTCTAAGCTCTGAAAACAGGCTAATTTGGGAAATTTATCCTGATATTTGAGTATGATGGTTAGGTCCGACCCCGATCGTAAACGAGATGAGTCTAACCGCAGAATCTCTTAAAGTATATATCGCTGTCCAAATGCACTCATCGACTTTACCGATCATGATTTGCCTGTTCTCCAGCGGATACGGGGCTTCAATTTCCAGGCGATCAGGATCAGCCCATAGTGCACTGGCTTTCTCAAAGCTGATGCCATGTTTTATCTGGTTGCTTGTGTTTTTTAATGGGTCCCATTCGAAGTTCATAATTGATGAATACATTCTTTTTAGAAAATTGCAACAAATTATGGCTCTTCGACGTTTCATGTGGAATTCACGAAAAAGTCTGGCACAATGCGCAATCTCTGTTCTGAGTCCCCGTCGGAGGCATCTCCGTCCGTCGCCCATGATTGAAGTAGGTACGAGAAAGCTAAGCCCGTCAAGGCATGGCGAAAGCCAACCCCGAAGGGGACTGCCTTGACGGGCTTGGCGCTCGTGCCCCATAAAGGGGGCGAAAAGAGCCTCCGGACACTTCATGATTTTTGCTGCAATTCCACATAAAACGTCGAAGAACCAATTTACCCTTGCCTGCTCCTTAAAACCTTACTATATCTGTACCTCATGCACGTATACAATCCTCTTACAATATTTTAAGACCACTATGTCATTTGAAATTCCATCCCCACACGATGTAGGCTTCAAGACTTTTTTCCAGGATGAAGAGCTGGTCCGAGATTTCATCAACTATTACATACCAGATGAAATCAAGGCCTACCTGGATTTGTCAGAAATAGAAATAGATATCAGCGGGTTTGTAGCTCAAGAGTTCAAAGAGTTCCGTACTGACGTGGTTGTCAGGGTTCGGCTAAAAAACAGCAACGAGATTGCAGAACTCTATTTCCTCTTTGAACATAAAAGTTATCTGGACAAGTATGCACTGCTTCAAGCTCTTCACTATTCGGTCCAGAAATGGATGAACCTGTATAGACGTAACAAGCTGTCAGGCTACTTGCCTATAGTCATTCCAGTGATTATCTATCACGGTGTAAGTAAGTGGACATTCAGCTGCGACTTTGAAGACTATTTTGAAATACCCCATGAATCATTCAGGGTTTTTATTCCTAAGTTCAGGCATTTACTGCATGACATAACCCATATGGCAGACGAGGCTTTCAAAACCTCTATCCTTATGGA
>NZ_JYNP01000037.1 GCF_000934755.1 Desulfonatronovibrio magnus | reverse complement strand
CAGCCTTAACACGAGATTGCTTCGCTTCGCTCGCAACAAGGATTGCCGCGCTCGAAGACTCGCTCGCAATGACACCTGAGCTGTCAGGGATGTAGTTGCTCAAAACCTGTCATTGCTATGATGTCAAGCAGACAGCTGTGAAGCAGAGCTCAACTCAGAGAGAAAGCCTGCTCAAGGGGAACATAAATGCCATCAACAGAGGCTGGTGCAGAATATAAATGAGCAGGCTGTGCCTGCCTGCCAGGGTCAGGAGTTTGGCTGTTTTAGTAAGATATGACTTGCATAGAAACTTTTCAGATGAAGGATTTCGTAACAACAGGCACATACTGAAGGATCCAAGCAGGAATACCCCATGCCATGGTATAAGGGGCACATAATCCTCGGTAAAAGGTTTATGGGTTGCAAGTCCTATCCAGTTGATCCATTTGGGGTTGAAGGCTTCATGTTCAAAGGTCCATCCAAGAATGAGTATCAGAACACCGAGAAAAAAGCACAGCAGGCATTTACTTACCACGAAATAACTTAGTAATCTGGCCACGAGTATAAAGTGAAGGACCCCGAAATATATCCAGGAGTGTGGAAATATGGGATAGGTTGCTGCGCTTACAGCAACGGCACAAATGGCAAGCCATTTCTGTTTACGCAAGTGGGTTTTGAAGTCCGGCCGCTTTTTTGAAGCAATGAACAGGCTTGCACCGGCAATAAAAAGAAAAAGGCTGACAATAAAGTTACGAAGATTAATCCACAAGGCATCACTTTTGATATTAAGGTTTGCCAGTTGAAAAAACTCCAGATTATAGCAGAAATGGAAGGCCACCATCATGAAAATGGCAGATCCCCTGAGCATATCGAGCAGCTGATATCGTTTTTGGTGGTTATGCACTTTACAATCCGGAAGTAAGGTCGAATATGGGGCCCATGACGGCCAGAACAAACAAACCTACGATTATGCCCAGAGCAAGGATGACCATAGGCTCCAGAAGGCCTACAAATCTGCGTAAAGTATTGTCCACTTCCTTCTCAAGAATTCTGCTCACCCGGTCCAGGAACTCAGGAACCTTGCCGGCTCTCTGACCGGCGCTCAAGGCAGTGAGGTACATGTCTGGAAAGATGTCCTGTCTGGCAAGAACCTGCTCCAAGGGATTGCCTGCAGCCACTTCTGAGGATGCCTCGCTGATCTGTTTTTGGAAAAATAATGAGCCAGCCCCTTTGGAAGCACTGTTCATGGCCTGGACCAGAGATATGCCTGATTTAAGCTGAAATGACAGCAGGCTGGAAAAATCGGCCAGAATGGAGTTGCGGGCCAGGGGGATTTTCCAGATTAAACTGTCTCGCCTGAATTTCAGAGCCGGATATTTTCGAAAGCAGTACCGTATGATTAGAAAAAGACAGATAAAAGTCATAAAAAGAGGCAGGCCATAAGTGTCAAGCCAGTGGCCTGTACTTAGAAGCAGTCTTGTGCTAAGGGGAAGTTCCTGCTCTGTGGCAGAAAAAATCCCTGCCACACCGGGCAGTACTGCGGATAATAAAAAATATACAGCACCAATGCCTATAAGCACAACGATCATTGGATAAGACAGGGCAGTAATGAGCCTGCTTTTCATATCGTGCCGTTTTTCTTCATAAAAGGCCATTTTTTCAAGAATTTCGCCTAACTTGCCAGATTGCTCCGCTACCTGTATCATGCCGATATAAATTGATGGGAAAGTTTTGGGGTGGCGCATCAAGGCTTTTGAAAAAGAGGAACCTGATTCTACAGAATCCCTGATATCCAGCCATATTCGACCAGAACTGCCTTTATTCATGCGTCCCAGGATATCTAAGCTCTGGGCAAGTGAACCTCCTCCCAGAAGCATCATGCTCAGGTAGTAAAAGGCCTCATCCAGACGGATGCTGTTTTTAAATGGATTCAGTGTCTTAAGTTTCCATTTTCCACTTAGAACCTCTTCTCTGACCTGAGACAGACTTACAGGCGTAAGCTGCTGCTCCATGAGACGTCTGAAAGCAGAGTTCCGGCTGTCTGACTCTAAATATCCCTTTCTGGTTTTTCCCTGGGTGTCTAAGGCTTTATAGCTGTAAGTCGGCATATCAGTGAATTTGTCTGTGTTGCGATAAGTTCTGGCAGGTTATGAATCTGGTTTTTTGGAAAAAGCGTAGTGACCCGGACTAAAACCTTGTTACCCGCAGTACCTCTTCTATGGTTGTTTTGCCCTGGGAGACTACCTGAAGACCATGCTCCAGCATACCTGCATGTCCGGAAGAACGAATTTCGGCGCGTATTTCTTCCACAGTGCACTTTTTTATCATCATGCCGCGCAGATTTTCGGTGACCGGCATGATTTCAAAAACTCCCTGTCGTCCCTGAAATCCTGTCTGGCGGCACCTGGCACATCCCTGACCCACAACCTGGGTTGCCATGTGTATGTTCTGCCGCTCTAAGATGGACCTTGTTGCAGTGCTGATGCTGGTTTCAACAGAGCAGTGAAGGCAGTTCAGCCTGACAAGGCGCTGGCCCACGGCCATAATCATGGAAGATGCCAGTAAAAAAGGTTCAATGCCCATTTCCAGCAGCCTGGTTATGGCTGTTGGCGCATCATTGGTGTGCAGGGTAGTCAGGACAAGATGCCCGGTTAGAGAAGCCTGCACAGCAGTGGATGCAGTTTCATGGTCCCGAATTTCTCCTACAAGAATGATGTCCGGGTCCTGACGCAAAAAACCTCTGACAGCTTTGGCAAAGCTTACTCCGGCAGCCCGGTTGACCTGGACCTGGTTAACACCTGTTAGATGGTATTCCACAGGATCTTCCACGGTCATAATATTTATTTTGTCATTAATAACTTCAGAAAGTGCGGCATACAGGGTTGTAGTCTTGCCGCTTCCAGTGGGTCCTGTAACAAGGATAATGCCAAAAGGAGAAGACATGATGGAGCGTAAACTCTCGACATCAGTGCTCTGCAAGCCCAACTGGGAAAGGGAAAGGATATTTTTGGTCCGATCCAGGACACGCAGTACTGCCTTTTCACCGTTGAGAGTGGGCATGGTGGAAACCCGCAGATCAATTCTTTTATTTCCCACTAGAACATCAAACCTGCCGTCCTGAGGAGCTCTCGTCTCTGCAACATCCATTTTGCCCATGACCTTGATGCGGGCCAGAACTGTTGGCTGCACCCTCGTATCAAGTTTGCGCACTGTATGCAGCTCTCCATCCATGCGGAAGCGAATGGCAAAGTGTCTGTCATGGTTTTCAAAATGTATATCGCTGACTCCCTGGCTTATGGCCTGGTGCAGGGATTTGTTTACCAGACGGACAATGGGTGCGTCTTCGTAAGACCAGCCAAGCAGATCTCTGTCTGCTCCCTGAGAATCTATATTCTGATCGTCTTCGTGGGAATGGGAGTCGCTTTCCTCTTCCCATAAAGACAAGGCCTGTTCAAGGGCAGGATAGAATACTTCTTCGTCAGCTATACTTGTACGTATGTTTAAACCGAGTTTCCAGACGAGATGGTCCGCCTGGATAATGGCTTCAGGCGTTAGAAGCATGACATTAAGCACTCCGTTTTCAAGACTGACCGGAAGAAAGTGGTTACGCTGAGGAAATGCCAGGTAGGCATTTACGACTTTTTCAGGGAGTGAATTAAGATTGAAATCATTCATTACGGTCAATAAGAGGCTCTGGCAGATACATATTCATATCAATTTCATAGGATTGTCTTTGCTTTTCAGATCTTCCCCAGAACTCTCTTTCCAGAATTTCTTCATGTCTCTGTCTTGCCTGACGGACCTCATCCATGCGTTGTGAGGTGAGTTCATCAGCCTGCTCCAGGGTTTCAATTATGCGCGCGCTTAAAAAAACCATGAGAGTTGATTTGGGAGCAACAATCCTTTCCCTTCTGAACAGCCAGCCTATGCCGGGTGCTTTGGAAATGCCGGGTACTGCTCTGCGTGTCTGTGAAAAGGCATTTTCAATCAGACCTGAAATGACCATGGTGGAACCGCTGGGCAGCTGAACATTGGTTCTGGTATTGCGGTTCATGGTGATGGGGGCCAGATTGTCTGTGGCGTCAATGACGTTCTTGACCTCCTGTTGCACATCAAGGCGAATGACCCCGGATTCAGTATTAATAATGGGGGTGACCAGCAGTCTGATACCTACATCGCGATAGTCAAAACTCTGAATGACATTGTTGTTCTGGTCTACTCTTTCGCTTACGAGGTAAGGCCTGTTTTCACCAATAAAAATTTCTGCCTCGGAGTTGTCAAGAGTCATGATCTGAGGAGTTGACAGGATGTTGAAGTCAGTTGCTGTTTTGAGGAAGTTGACCAGGGCTCCGAGAGTGGAAAATTGTTTACCTGCATAGGTTATTGTGTTGCCAAGAGCTCCTACGGAAAATCCGCCAGGTGCCACAGGAGGAGCCGGCCTGGACAACAAAGGTCCCAGACGTGAATCAGGAGCGACAAAGCCTCCTGTGACTATGCCGTCAGCCCCTCCGCCACCTGCAAGCCATTCCACCCCGAAATCCTGACTGTGCTCCAGAGTTGTTTCTACTATTAGGGCCTCCACAAATACTTGTGAAAGGGGACGGTCAATATGTTCCACGATGCGATCAACCTTGGAGACCATGCTTGGATCTGCCAGCACCAGCAGAGAATTTGTTTCCTTGTCAGGGGATACAACAAACATTCTGGTGCTAAGACGACCCTGGTCCCTGTCACGAGTGGCGTCCGGAGTACTTAAAAGCTCTCGCAGCACTTCAGAGGCAGTTTCAGCTCTGGCATTTTTTAAAGGATAGATGATAAGGCCTGTAGATCGCTCTGATATGCTATCTAAACTGTCAATCAAACCCTGGACAGTACTGATCTGGTCCCGGTCTCCAGCAACCATAAGAGAATTGGACCACTCTACAGGCAGGACAACAGGGGCTTCTCCCATGCGGCCTCGCTCTAAAAGGCCTTGATACAGTTCTACAATTTTAGATGCAGCGTTGACAGCGTCTGCCTGATCAAGGTGAATGAGCTCAGCTGTCCAGTCAGTTCCCAGACTTTGCAGAGTTGCAGCAATATCAGAGATTTTGTTAATGTTCTGTCTGGTGTCGCGTACAAGCACTGCTCTTGCCGGCGGAACCTCTTGAATAAGACCGTACCTGGAAATAAAAGGCTTCAAAAGTTCGGCTGCCTGACTGACAGGAGTATTCTTGCTCAGCTGGATGATTGTGGTTATAAGCTCTTGATTTTCTCCCGGACCGTGTGGGTATAAGAAGGGATCTGTTACACCCTGCACAATGGGGCCCGGCAAGATATATAAAATTTCGTCCCGGGAAATAAGTTCAAGATTGTTCCCAGCTAAAATGCTTTCAAACACAGCAAGCAGTTCCGGCTCACTCATGGGCTCGCTGGTGTGCATGGTGATGGTGGCTGCCGGTATATGGTCTTCCCTGAAAACAATGTTGCTGCCTGTGAATCTACTGATAAAGAGGATGAATTCTTTAAGAGCCATACCGTCAAGGTTGGCGGTCATCTCTCTGTTTTCCAGAGCTTCATCCCGGGCATGTGCATCTGCAGAAAAAACAGTCAAAGGTTCAAAGGGCAGTGTTGCCAACGCAAACCATAATAGCAGTATTAGAATGGCTTGTGACAGCGCCCGGAGTGAAAACAGGGACAATATTGTATGTTTCTGGCTGGAAGAAAACAGAACTGGTTTTTTCTTACGCATTTTTTACCATTTTATGTGTCGGAAGTTTCATGTCATACTTAATATTGGGGTTAAAACCCTGTTGTGACGGTTTGGCACGAGGGCTGTACCGGCTTCAGGACTGTCCCCAATTGACTTTTCTGAAACGCCTGATGCTCCCGGTTGCAGGCTCAGCCGCATTAGTTGATTTCGATGACAATGCTCATGTTGTCGCCCCGGCGCAAAATGTCCATGGTGACCAGAGAACTTTGGCTCAGGGAGGAGTATGCTCTTAAAAGTTCTGTTGGCCCACTGATCTGTCTACCATCAATTCTAAGCAGCACATCACCTCCGCGCAGACCAATTTTCTGCAGAATGGATCCAGGACGAATATTGCTGATCTCAAAACCTTTTGTTTGTCCCTGATGGGAATAAGGACTGAATCTGGCCATTTGCAGAAGAGAGTTGGGGTCATTTACTATGGGCGCTACATCCTGTCTGGTCATGGTTATCCGGTTAGATGAAGCCTGGCTTTGGCTGTTGGCAGTTCTCTGGCCTTGCTTTTCAATTTGTTGCCATAGGGCCAGGGTCCTGGTTTCACTGCCGGACTGCCATGTGCTTGAGTGGAAGTTTACGGCCACAAGACGCCATCCGTCAAGGGATTCACCAAGCGCAATGAGATGAGGCTGCTGCTGAACATTAACGAGAGCGAGTTTTTCATCTCCGTAAAATACTCCTGCCAGTCGCCAGTCTGAAGGGTCTGATTCCGATTGCACCTTAAGTGGTCTGGGTGATACGTCGGGTATCTCAAGACGAAGAAGGTTGGTGGAAAGAATGACGCCTTCCATGGATGGTTCTGAATCCTGCAGGGGCGCACTTTGCTCCTGCAAACCTGGAATTACTGGACTCACTGACCTGAACTGTACGTAGCCTGATATGAGATAGGCTATGCCAAGTCCGAGGAAAAGAGGCCATAAGGATATCAGTCTTGCTATCATAAAGTCTGTTTAATGGTTAGTAACTTACCGTTTCAATCCTGTAGAAAATAACAAGAAAGTTTTTTTAACCTTGAAAGAGCAATAATGCCCAGGAACCTTATTCTTCAGCCTTCAGTCTGAAAAGTACGGTTATCACCCCAACTTAACGATTCGTGTTTAAATTGAGTTGTGGGCACAGCCCGCATTAGTATCTGAATTACTGAGTGAAAATTAACGCCACTGGCTTCCAGGTTACAGTATGAGCATCATTAATAGTACACTGAAACATATATTTACAAAATGCCAAATTTTTTAAATATCGCTGTAGTATTACAGAGATTATAAAATTAATTGTGTTGACCCGGATTGAGGGATAATTTATCAGCCCATTCAAAGAATAAGTTCTTAATAATTACTTGGAGCAAGATATCACCATAGCGACGCTTTTTTATGCTGGAAGGGGACTTGCTCTTTTGCCGCCAAATAGTCTGCCTGTTTTACGGTTTGAGATCGGCAAAAGTGCCTGCACCCTCTCTCGTACACAGGGGCAAATTTTTACCTGGACAAGTATTTTTAGAGTGAAAAAGTCTGTGACAGCTAATTCTTTTTAATGTAGTTTTTTGTCTTAAGCAAGAGCGCTTTGCATGAACCAGTGAAATCTGTTAAGCATTGCTCTTTGACTTTGCTGTTCATTTTTTTTGTTTTCTGCTGCAGGATTGAAGCGGTAAGTCTAATAATAACCACATCAGTTCAACTATTTGCATAGATAATGCTTTGTGTTTGGAGTTAAACTTGACACGACAAAAGCGCTGAGCTGATACACTTTCAAAAGGAGGAAATAATGAGGTCCAACGAATTTATACTTTATAGTGGCGGGGCAAAGGGTGCTGAAGCCTGTTTTTGCGAACTGGCGGAAAAACATGGTTTTGACGAGGTTAACTATAGCTTTGAAGGCCACACCATCGAAAGAACCAGAGGAGTCAGATATCTGACCAGCGAGGAACTTGCCAGAAAAGACGTGAGCATTACATATGTTTCCGGTCTCATGAGCAGAACTTATTCTCGGGCTCCAATATTCCGCAAGGTGCTGCAGACAATATGCTGGCAGGTTTCCAGCGGTATGGAAATATTTGTTGTAGGTCAGATCCAGGATGACAAAACTGTCAAAGGAGGAACCGGGTGGGGTGCTGAGTACGCCAAAATCTGTAACAAACCTTTATATGTCTTTGATCAGGTCAAAGAAAACTGGTTCAGATGGAATGAAGGAGAATGGGCTGAAATAAAGGAGCCGGTTATTTCTAAAAATCATTTTACAGGTACAGGCACCAGATTTCTTGAGTCCAACGGCAAAGAGGCGCTCAAAGAGTTGTTTAAAAGATCATTTGCTTAAGCCGCTGTTGGTAAGACAGGGGGAAGGGTCAACTCGTGCTGGAGAATAAATGTTATGAGTACAGAAACTCAATACAGGTCCGATGAAAGGAGCACCACCCGGAAGGTGATGCTCAAGCTTTTTGGTCCGTGGACCTTTTTTATTATAATTTTAAGTGTGGCCGGATATTTTTTCATGCAGACCATGGGGCAGGAGGAAGAAGAGGTGCAAGCACCTCAACGCCCTCCTGCTGCTGTGGAAACTGCAAATGTTATTGAGGTTACACTGAGTGAAACTGTTCGCGGCATCGGCACATTGAGGCCTGCTCAAAGAGTTGAGATTAAACCGGAAACTGGAGGCAGGATAGGTTCGATACACTTTCAGGAGGGCAGCTTCGTAGAGCAGGATCAGATACTTTTTTCTATAGAGGAGCAAAGGCAGGTGCAGCGCTTGACCTCCAATGAGGCGGCCCTTGAAGAAGCAAAGGCCAGGAAAGAGAATCTGCGGCGCAACTATGAACGTTTTGCCAGTCTTTTTGAAGAAAATTTAATTGCTGAAGATAAATTTGACAGTGTGAAGACAGACCTGGAATCAGTGACCGCTGAAGTCAGGCGCTTGTCGGCTCAGGTGGCTCTGGCAAGAGAAGACCTTTCTGATACTGTGATCAGGTCACCTTTTTCAGGTTATATTTCCAGGCGTCTGGTTGATACTGGAGCATATGTTTCCTCCGGGCAGGTACTGGCTTCCATGTACCAGACCTGTCCCTTAGAAATTTCAGTTATGATTCCAGAACTTTATATACCGAGAGTAGCTGCTGGTCAGAAGATTCATGTCCAGGTCTCAGCTCATCCGGATCAGAAGTTTTCCGGCCATGTTACTTTTATAAGCCCCACAGTTGACGAATCAACCCGTAGTTTTGAGATCAAGGCATCCATACCCAACCTTGAAAATATGTTGAGGCCCGGCTCTTTCGCTTCGGCCCAGCTTATACTGGGATACAGACATGATACCAGGATAATTCCGGAAAGATCTCTTGTGGCTACAAGAGAGGGTTATCTGGTTTTTGTGGTGGTAAATGATCAGGAGGTTGTTGAAAGCAGAAATATTGAAATCGGGATGCGCAGGCCGGGTCTGGTAGAAATTGTCAAAGGCCTTGAGGTTGGAGAAGAGGTTGTGGTGGCCGGGCATATGAATCTCAATGACGGCGCTGCAGTCAACATTGTGAAGCAATTGGGAAGTGACTGGGCAGAGCTTGATGAACCCACTGCTCCCGGCTCGTCCGGCAGTGATCACATTGTGACCGATCAAGCTGTTGACGGAGGTTGATACAGGTGATCTGGAATTTTTGTATTCGCAGGCCGGTGATGACCATTGTCATCTTCATGGTTTTCGCAATTTTTGGAGCATATGGCTATTTACAAATGCCTGTTCAGGAAAATCCTGATGTTGAATTTCCTGTGATCAGTGTGACTGTTGTATTGCCCGGTGCAGCCCCGGAAATCATCGAACAGGAAATCATCGACCCCCTTGAAGCTGAGATCAATGCCATTGAAGGTCTCAAGGACATTACATCAACTGCAAGCGACGGCCTGGGCCAGGTGGTGGCTGAATTTGAATTATGGCGCAACCAGGATCTTGCTGCTCAGGATGTGCGTGATGCAGTGGAGCGGGCCAGAAGGATGCTCCCTCAGGATGCTGAATCACCTATTGTGCGCAAGCTTGACCTGGATTCACAGGCCATCATGTGGATAGCTCTGGTGGGAGATGAGCGCTGGGATGAGATCAGGCTCAGTGAATACGCGGATAATATACTAAAGCCCCAGTTGGAAACTCTACGCGGCGTGGGCCAGATCATGGTGGGCGGAGCCAGGAATTATGCTGTTAGAATCATAATTGATACTGAACGCCTCGCTGCTTATGATCTTGTTATTGATGATGTGGTTAATACCATACGAAGTGAAAACGTAGATATTCCCTCAGGCCGTATTGAAGGAGTGTCGAGAGAATTCTTGATCAGAACTAAAGGGCAATTTTCGGAAGCGGAGCCCTTTAATGATTTGATTATAGCATACAGGGACGGTTCTCCTGTTCGACTGTCTGATGTTGGGCAGGCTGTTGACGGTGTTGAAAGTGACCGGCAGATTGCCAGATTTTCAGGCGAGCCGTCTGTGGGGCTGGGTGTTGTAAAGCAGACCGGTGCCAATACTGTTGAGCTTGCCGAACTTGTCAGGTCCAGGGTCAAGGAGCTCGCTCCGGGATTTCCTCCCGGGCTTGAATATCGACAGGCTATGGACGCATCCATTTATATCAAGGAAAACATCAATGACCTGCAGACGACGATTCTTATTGCGGCTTTTCTCGTGGTCTTTGTTGTCCTGGCATTCTTGCGCAGCTTAAGAGGAACCATAGTGGTAGCTCTGGCCATTCCGACCTCTCTTCTCATTGGCCTGGCTTTTATCAATATAATGGGCTTCAGCATCAATGTTTTAACCATGCTGGCTCTGATTCTGGTTATAGGCATTGTAGTAGATGATGCCATTGTTGTGCTGGAAAGAAGTTTTTATCATATGGAAAATGGTGCTTCGGCTGTTCCTGCTGCGAGAGTGGGTACCACGGAAGTTGCTTTTCCTGCGCTGGCCAACTCGCTTTCTCTTGCAGCTGTGTTTATTCCAGTTGCCTTTACAGGGGGAATAATAGGGCGTTTCTTTTTTGAATTCGGGCTTACCGTAGCTGTCACAGTATTTGCTTCAACGTTTGTCGCCCTGACTCTTACCCCAATGCTCTGCTCAAGGCTGCTGAAATATCAGAAGCGAAAAAGTTTTCTTTACCAAATGTCGGAACGGCACCTGAAAAATTTTGAGAGAGCTTATGTATGGGTCCTCAGGGGGGCCTTCAAGCGAAGGGGGCTTGTGGTAGCTGTGGCCATTTTTGCCTTTTTTCTGGGCATTGCCGCATTGATGAGCATCCCTCAGGAGTTTCAGGCTGATGAGGACAGATCAAGATTCATGCTTGTTTTTGAAACCCCGGAAGGCTCAACAATCAGGGAGACAGATGCTTTTGCAGCCAAGATTGAAAAGGCCCTTGCTGATGACCCTAATATCAGTCATCAATTTCTTGCAGTAGGACTTGGCCCGGCCGGACCGGGACAGCCCAATAGAGGGATAGCTTTTGTAACCCTGACTCCGCGACAGGATAGGGAAAAGCATCAAAGTGAGGTAATGCAGAATTTTCGGGGTGTCATGGCCCAAATCCCGGATGGACGGGCTTTTGTGCTGGAATTGACACCTGGTGGAGTTGGGGGCTCGCCAATTGAAGTTGTGTTAAAGAACCCTGATCTGTACGAACTGGATGAGCTGCAAAATGAAATAATGGGGTGGATGCGTTCCCGCCCGGAATGGTTTGTAGGGGTCAGGACCAACCTTGAGCTGAACAAGCCTCAGATCGATGTTTCCATAGACAGACAAAGAGCGGCCGAGATGGGTGTATCTGTTTCAGGTATATCCAATACATTACGCTACATCCTGGGAGAAGTGGACATATCCAAGATTGAACGTCTCTCGGAAAGATATGATGTTATTACAGAGGCCAAGGGCAGGGGCAGTATGACCCCGGATTTCCTCAGAAGTATATATGTCAAAAATAATGATGGCAGCCTGATATCTTTAGAAAGCTTAGTAACCATAGAAGAGACTGTCGGGCCCAGTCAAATTCATCGTTTCAACAGGATGCGCTCAGCAACCATTTCTTCATCCATTCCACCGGGAGTGGCCATGGGTGATGCAGTAAATCTTCTTGAAGAGCATCTGCAAACAGAGCTGCCACCTCAGGCTGAGTTTGAAATGGCAGGTATGTCGCAGGTTTTTGAAGAGTCATTCTATTACCTGACCATTACAATTATCTTTTCCATTATTTTTATTTATCTTGTGCTTTCTGCTCAATTTGAGTCTTTTGTGTATCCGCTGACCATTATGACTTCTCTGCCCCTTGCAACGGTTGGTGCTTTTGGATCATTATGGCTCATGGGAATGAACTTTAATGTTTACGCTTTTATCGGGTTGATCATGCTCATGGGGTTGGTTACGAAAAATGCGATCCTGCTCATTGACTATACCAATGTACTTGTGGCCAGGGGCAGAAAACCCATGGAAGCTGCTCAGGAGGCTGCGCGGGAAAGATTCAGACCTGTCCTGATGACTGCCTTTTCAACCATTCTGGGTATGATGCCTATTGCGCTGGGATTCGGTACAGGCGGTGAAGCCAGGTCTCCCCTTGGCATTTCCATTGTTGCCGGGCTTTTCACTTCAACCGCTTTGACTCTGATAGTCATTCCAGTTGTTTACACCTTGTATGACCAGTTACAGAGCTTTATCCTCAGACTCTGGGGGGTAGAGGCAAAAAACGTCTGACAAGTCACGAGAGAATTATGAAATTTGTACATATCAGCTTCAGGTTTGAGTATACAGACAACATCGATGCCTTATTAGATAAACATCGCATAGATGATTATGTGCGCTACCCAATGGTGGAGGGCAAAGGCCAGGATGGCAAGCACATGGGGACTCAGGTTTTTCCGGGCAATTTTACTGTAATCCAGGCCCGGGTTGAGCCAGATCAGTTCCCGGGCCTTATGAGCGATCTGCAGGAGTTTCGCTCCAGTAAATCTTCACATCAGCATTTAAGAGTCATGGTGCTGCCTGTAGAAGACAGCCTGGGTTTTTGAGCATTTCACCGGGGAGACCCGGGATTGATCCTGAGTTTAATTTTGAAAAATAATCGGTAACTTTTTTGCATGCAATGCCCGCTTTAGAGAACCATAATTGTATAATGTATTCCTGGCACTTTCCCCAATCTTTATTTTGATTGTCATGGGCTGGATTTTCCAGCGTGCTCAATTTCCTGGTCCCACATTCTGGCCTATGGCTGAGAAAATTACATATTTTGTTTTTTTTCCGGCATTATTGTTTTTAAGTCTATATCAGGCAGACTTCAGTGAAGCAGACTTTCCTGTTTTAATCGTTGCAGTAAGCGCTCCCATGCTTGCTGTTTGCCTGTTAATGCTTTGTTTCAGGCCGCTGATCAGGATATCTGATCCTGCTTTTTCCTCACTCTTTCAGGGAGGGCTAAGACCTAATACATATGTAGGCATTTCTGCAGCGTACATTTTTCTTGGTGAAACAGGCCTCACTTTATCTGCTATGGTTATCGCAATAATGATTCCACTGGCCAACACCATAAGTGTGGCCGTAGTAACCAGGATGGGTGACAACCACAGCAAGGGGTGGCTGCGGGCTTTTAAATCTTTGCTGACCAATCCGCTGATTATTGCCTGTGCAGCGGGCATAGTGGCTAATTTGTCAGGCTTAAGGCTGGGACTGGGAACGGATGAAGTTGTGGGCATTCTCAGTCAGGCATCGCTGTCTCTCGGGCTTCTCGCTGTGGGCGCGGGGCTTGAGTTCAGGGGATTAGTGTCAAAATGGCTGCCAATTTTCTGTTCAAGTATTTTCAAGCTGGCAGCTTTGCCTCTCTTGATGGGCTACTTTGCATTATGGCTTGGTCTTGAAGCTGAAGTGGTTTTTGTTGCGGTTATTTTCGCATCGCTGCCATGTGGTGCTGCAGCCTATGTGCTGGCCAGGCAGTTGGGAGGCAGCTTAGATATGATGGCGGCAATCATAACTGTACAGACCGTTGCTGCCATGATCAGCATGCCACTGATACTGGGTCTTTTTTCCGGGTGAGTGCAACAGATAGATTGGTAAAAATATCGCTTCAAACCTGTCTGCCCTGAGTAACAAATCCGAATAATTTTCTGTAAAGCTGATCATTCCTCAGCCCTGATACCTGCCTGCATTATTACTCCGCTAATAATTACTGCTGCTCCTGCGTAACCCCAAAGGCCAAGATTTTCCTGCCAGAATAAATATGCCAGCAAGGCTGCCACAACCGGTTCCATGGTTGCGACTACAGCAGCCTGGGAGGCCTTAAGTCTGGCCAGACCTCTGGAATAGACAAAGTATGCAACATAGGTAGTGAAAAAACCGAGAAAAATCAGAGCAGGCCAGGCATTAATATCTGGCCAGGTAATATTGATGAACGGGATAAGCCCAAGAGCTCCCAGAATGAGGATCCAGAAGAAAATTGTGACTGGATGGTAACGGGCAAAAAGCTTTTTGCCGAAAATATAATACAGTGCGTATGTAAAACCGGCAATCAGTCCGAAGATAATGCCCGCAAGGGAAAATTCATGTCCGGCAATATCGTCGGAAGCAGCGGAAATCATGGCCACCCCGACAATGCATGCAGTGATACTGAGTGCTCCGGGTAATGATATTTTTTCCTTGAGAAAAATCATTGCCAGCACAGCCACCCAGGCCGGGGCAGTGTAAAGCAGTACAGAAGCTTTGGCAGCCCCTCCAAGGTCAACTGCCAGCTGGTATGACCCATAAAAACCAGTTACGCAGACCAGTCCAAAGACAAGCATAACAGGAAAATCATTCCTTTTGATTCCCATTTGCTGAATGGATATTGCGTGCAGCGCAAAAAAAAGCCAGCCAATAATTGCTCTCCAGAATGCAACTTCCAGCGGAGTCATGCCTTGAGCAAAGGCTGATTTGGCCACTGGTCCAATGCCGCCCCATAAAGCAGCTGCTGTAAGAATTAGAGCAAAACCTTTGATTTTTTCCAGATTGCTTACCATTTCAGGGATAACCTCGAACCCAGGGTAATGGCTGTTTCAGATATTTCAGTCTTGAATGCCAGGACTTCAAGTCCATGACTTACTGCATCATACATGGCCCTGGCAAATTCTGGATCTATAAAATCTGCAGGGCCGAAACATTTACAATCAGGGCGTTGTACCAGGTAAAAACAGGCCACCCTGTGTCCGGAACGGGCAAGAGAAGTGAGCTCCTTCATATGCTTTGCAGCTCTTGTGCTTATGGCATCTGGGAAACAGGCTCGTTCATCTTCCACCAGTGTAACATTTTTGGCTTCAATCCACATAACTCCGGAAGGGCCTTCAAGGCGCGCATCGATTCTGCTTTGTCCTGAACCTGCTTCTGCCTTGAAGTGTGTAAATTCCTCCAGTTCAGGTATCAACCTGTTCTTCCAGCATAGTTTAAGCATTTTGTTAGGGGTTTGAGTATTGACTCCTACCCAGAAATCATCATTTCTTACCAGTTCCAGTGTATAGGGAAGTTTTCTCTTGGGATTATCTGATACTGATGCCAGAAGTCTACGCTCAGGGCGAAGAAGGCCCAGCATGGAACCGGAGTTATTGGTGTGCATGGTCACAGGGCGATCTTGTGCAATAGCTTTGATGATGAATCTTTTTTCTCTGCTCACAAATCGGACATGTATGACTTTAGAAGGTAAAGGAATGGATTTTGTGGACAATTTTATTTACCTGTATTTTAAAAATAATTAATTGTGGTCCTGATAGTCAAAAGCTTTCGTGCTACACCTAGAATTACCTGTAACTCACAAAGTAACTGGAATCATATATGTAATAAATTCAGACTATTATGGTGTTATCATACAGATTGCTTCGGTCGCTTAGGCTCCCTCGCGGGTGACAGGTTTTGAGCAACTACATCCCTGACAGCTCAGGTGTCATTGCGAGCGAGTCTTCGAGCGCGGCAATCCCTAACGCGCCAAGGCTATTTCAAGTTACTCACAAGTTCAGTCCCGGGCAGCCCGGGGGAGGAGCTTATAATTCTCAAGTTGTGATGAATGGTTACAAAAAATAGAATTTCCGGATGAAAATTAATGAAACGTATTGACTTTACGTCATTCTTTTGACAGCAAAAAGTGAACAACACGATATCAGTTTTGCTTTTTTATGGAAAGTACAGGTTCTGCTACATATAATTTTTAAAATAATAAATGAAAACAGATGGTTGTCATGTTTGATTTGCCTTTGCTGGTAGCTTGGATATTTATTCTTATAGAGTAAGGTTTTTTTTAGAGAGGGGCATAAGGGCACTGCCAGTTTATAATTACCCATAAGGCAGCCTGGTCTGTCAAACAAGCATTAGCTGGCAAAGCCTCTTCTTGATGATATTTGCGGATGTCCGTAGAGGTGAGGGTTGATTTTACCATAATACGCTCAAAAGGATAAAATAATACGATGAATCTAAAGGAAAACGCAGCTATGGATAAGACTGGTATAATCGGCGAGAGCGACGTGCTCGAAGATGTGTTCAAGGTTCTAAACAAAGTAGCGCCGACAGATACTACTGTTCTGGTTACCGGAGAATCTGGCACCGGCAAGGAGCTTCTGGTCAGGGCGCTGCATAAAAACAGTCCCAGAAACAGCAAACCTTTCGTGCCCATCAATTGCGGAGCAATCCCAAAAGAACTCCTGGAGTCCGAGCTGTTTGGTCATGAAAAGGGTGCATTTACGCATGCCATCAGATCCAGGCCGGGCAGGTTTGAACTGGCAGATGGGGGCACTGTGTTTCTGGATGAAATCGGAGAAATGGACCTAAGTTTGCAAGTAAAGATTTTACGCTTTTTGCAGGAAAAAGAATTTGAAAGAGTTGGCGGTTCTCGTTCTCTTAAAGTGGATGTTCGCGTTATTGCTGCTACAAACAGAGATTTGGAAAAAGAAGTGGAACTGGGTAATTTCAGGGAAGACCTCTTTTACCGACTTAATGTCATTCCCATGATTTTGCCCCCTCTGCGTACAAGAGGCAAGGATGTACTTTTGCTGGCAGATTTTTTTCTCAACAGGTTCTGCGAAAAAAGTGGTTGTCCTAAGCTCAAGATTTCTTCACAGGCCAGAGAAATGCTTATGAATTATTCATGGCCGGGCAATGTTCGTGAACTGGAAAATTTCATGGAGAGAATGACCATTCTTTGTGATGGCAGCCAGATCACACCTGAAGATCTGCCGGATAAAATTTTGTTGGCAAGCGGGGTAGAGCCTCAAGAAACCAGGGTTGAAGTGAGAAGCTTTGATTGGCCGGTTCTAAGTGATATGAATGAAAGGAAAATGAATCTTAAAGAATTTCTTGATAAAATTGAAGAGAATCTGCTGATAGAGGCGTTACGTACTGCAGAGGGTGTCAAAAATCAGGCTGCTGAAATTCTGGGCATAAAGCGCACTACCTTGATTGAGAAGTTGAAAAAAAAGCAGCTTAATTGAGTTTCTGGCAACAAACTGGAAGCGCTAACGGGCTGAATTAGTTTTGTTAAAATTTTAGTTGCCTTGAACTCCACCTCTGATTTTCATGAATATGCTCAACTGACAAAAAATTCCAAACCGCCTGGGCGGTTTATTGGACCATATGAAGCTAAAGCTGACTCTCATTATATTTTTTCTGAGCCATTTGTGTTTAATGATTCATATTGACAGCATGGCGTTGGAATACAATTGGGGTTCTCATCCTGATCACGAGAGGGTTGTGTTTGAATTTCAGGGCGAGAAGCCTGGTTTCGATGTACTGCGTACTGGAAGGCAGGAGCTGACTCTTAATCTCCCTGCCGATATATGGCAAAGAGAATCTCAGCCATCCCCTGGTACCTTTCCTGAATCGGACCTTTTGGAAAGGCTCGATATTCACAACAGCAATATTGTACTATCCACCACTACCAGTTCATTTGGCTTTATTTCATTTGTCAGTCAGGATAATGTAGTTATTGATATTTTTTTTGATTCCTTTGGCGATGCCTGGAGTGACCATGATTTTGTGTCGGCTCCTCTCGACCTGGAGCCTGTACCCCCGCCAGTTCCAGATGATACTCCCATAGAGCAGCCTGCAGTCAGGGAAATTTTACCTCGAGCAGATGGATCCCCGGTTGTGGATCAAGATGAGCCCCCCGCAGATGAATCGGATGTCAGACATCGCCTCAGGATGCCTGTTCAAATGACAACTCCGGAACAAGTCAGTTTGATGCAGCCCGATGATGAGCCTGGAGCCAATATTGTCAGGCGGTCCATCAGCAGGGTTGAGTCTGAGCCTCCCCCCCCTGAAGCAGAAATTCAAGAACCAGAAGTAACGGAAGCTGATCCAATAGCACAAGAGCCTGCCCCTGAAGTTGTTTATCCAGATCTTGATTATCCTGAACAAGTACACGATATGTATGCTGACCGTATTTTTGCGGCTCAGGCCATGATGAGCGGGGCTGATTTCAGGCCGGCAGTCAGATTGCTCGAAAGCATGCTTGATGATCCGGAATTGCCAGAAGAGCATCTTAAAGAAGTTCTTTATACCTATGCCAATGCTAACTTTCAAATGCTCAGATCAGAGATGAGAGACAACTACACTGATATTGTGGCGCCATTTGAGAGAGCAATAAATTATGATCCCAACTCTCCAAGGGTGGCGGATGCCTTGATGAATCTGGGCTATATTAACCTCAGGGTTGGTAATGAACCTGAAGCCAGGGGCTATTTCAACCTTTTAAGAGACAGTTTCCCTGATGACCCCAATGTTCCATCTACATATTTTTACTGGGGGGATTATTTCGAGAATCAGGGACTTTATGAGGAGGCTGTTGAGCAGTTTGAATATATTATCCAGGAATTTCCTGAGGATGATCTTGTGCAGCCGGCTGCTCTGGCCCTGGCCAGGACGTTGAGTGAGCTGGATTTTCATGAAGACGCCCTGGATATTCTTGACTTTATTGAAAACAGATGGCCAAGGTATTACATTGATGATCCGGATGCACTCATTCGTGCCGGATATATTTTGTACCAGAATGACAAGCTGGATGAAGCCAGAGAAAGATTTCTGCACTATATTAATCTCAGGCCGGATGGCGAACACGTGCCAGTTTCCATGGCCAGGATTGGAGATATTTATCTGCTGCAGGGCAGAAGGGATGCTGCGAGAGAGATGCATGAGGAAACCGTGCGCAAGTATCCGGATGAAGAGGGCGGGTTGATTGCGGCTATGCGTCTGGCTGAAGAGGGGATATACGATGATCCCAGATTGAGTGATTTTGATCGTCCCTTTTCCATGCGGCCCAGGGCCATTTACAGAAGAATAAGTGAGGAGTTCCCTGAAAGTCCGCTGGCATCGGTAGCGCTTCTCAAACTGGCCATGTGGGATATACATCATGGCTATTTCAATTATATAGAATCATTAGAGGCAATCGAAAGGTTTTACGAGCTTTACTCTCACAAGGAGCTCTGGCCCAGAGCCTTAGAAATAGGTTTTGAAGCCTTTTCCTCGGTGGTGGCCCAGGATTTTCCAGAAAAAGATTTTGAGAATATAATAGAAACATGGGAGACTTACTCCTATCTGAACGAGCATCCAGAAATGCTCAGCAGTGAGGCCAGAGTCGCCCTGGCCAGTGCTTACTGGCATAGTGACAGGGCAGGGGAGGCCCTGGCCCTGGCGCAACCGCTTCTTGATGAACCAGAAATTGACGAGCACAACTATGCGGCTTTATCACTCTTAATGAGTATTTATCTTGAAACATCAGACTGGGAAAGCCTCAAGGATCTGGCATCTCATGTACGAGACTGGGACCTTCCCAGGGATGACAGACTGCAGGTAGATTATGCTGAAGCTCTGGCTATGCAGAATACTGCGTTGGAAGATGAAGCGCTGCCTATCTGGAGACGACTGGCAGTAGAAAGGGATTTTCCAGGAAGTCAGCGGGCTTTTGCATTGTTTTTCCTGGCCTGGGATGCCTTTGAAAGGTCTGACTATCAGAATGTATATATTTTTGCCCAGGAAGCGTTGGCTCAGTTCATGGAACAGGAAGAGCAAAATGTAAACCGTATCATGACCTGCCTTGATATGCTTATAGAAGCCACCTCCAAAACCGGCAGGGTGCGGGAAGCTCTGGTCTGGGCCCTTGAATATGAAAACTATATCACCAGAGACGACCCTGACTGGCCGGCTTTTCAATACCGGCTGGCCAGAATTTACAGGATGAACAATCAATTCGAGCAATGGGAGAGAACATTGCGCAGAATTATAAGAGAGTTTCCAGATGATATGTACAGCCGAATGGCTCGCTCTGAAATTAATACCAGAAGATTGACAAGTGATGCTGAACAGTATCGTCCATAAGAGGCTTATTCCTCAAAGGAGCACTACAGACAATAAGGAGGAGATATGAATAGACAGCCAGTAGTAGCAGGGCAGTTTTATCCTGGCAATGAAGCTGCACTGAAAGATAAGGTAGCTGGTTACTTACATGGAGAGCGTGACAGCCAGAAGACGCTGCTGGCCATGGTGCCTCACGCAGGTTATATTTTTTCCGGTAAAGTAGCAGGCCGGACTCTGGCCAGGGCTAATCTGGCATCCAGGGTAGTTCTGCTGGGTCCCAACCACACAGGACGGGGAGCAAAGATCTCGGTCTGGCCGGATGGATCCTGGATTATCCCAGGTGGCGAGATAAAAGTCGATCAGGAGTTGTCATCCGTGCTGCTGGGAATTGATGGTTTTACCGCAGATTATGATGCTCATGCGGGCGAACACTCATTAGAGGTTATCTTGCCATTTTTGTCCGTAATCAGGGCTGATTTTTCCATGGTCCCTGTAGCTGTATCTCAGACTGATCTTAACAATCTTCTGGCTGCTGGAAAGGCAATTGCCCATGCTGTCAGGCAGAAAGACCTGGAAGTGAGCATAGTTGTCAGTACTGATATGAGTCATTATATTTCGCATGAAAATGCCAGTAAAGTTGATGCCAAAGCTCTAGAACAGATCCTGGAACTTAATCCGGAAGGCTTGTATGAGACAGTACGCGCCAATAATATTTCCATGTGTGGAGTATTACCCATGGTAATGGGTATGGCATGCGTCAAGGAACTTGGAGCAAAGAAAGCCGAGCTTGTATCCTACGCCACTTCTGGAGAAGTGAATCAAGACTACTCACAGGTAGTGGGATATGCTGGAATGATCATCAGTTAAATCGGGTGGTGCGCCGGATCCAAGGGAATGTCCACTCTGGGGCTATACCCGGGAAGATCCGGCACTCACTGCAATTTGACTGTTTTATAGATTCAATCTGTAGGTTTATGTTATTTTCATGCGTATTTTCCAGGACAACACAGTGTTACTGAGAAGGGCGGCAATGGTCATGGGACCAACCCCGCCGGGAACAGGTGTCATGGCCCTGGCTTTGGTTTTGATGCCTTCATAGTCACAGTCGCCGGTCAGTCCATCCTCAGTGCGGTTAATGCCAACATCTACCACAACTGCCCCAGGCTTCACCATATCCGCTGTTATGAATTTGGGAATTCCTACAGCCGCAAAAACAAAATCTGCCTTGCGCACATGTCTCGGGAGATCCTGAGTTCTTGAGTGGCAGACAGTGACTGTTGCACTGCGTCCAAGCAGCATTAAAGTTAGAGGTTTGCCCACAATGTTGCTGCGACCAACGATAACGCAGTCTTTGGCGCTCACGTCCAACTTGTATTCGTCCAGCATGGTCATGATACCCAATGGAGTACATGAACGAAAGCCTGGCAGCCCAAGGGTGAGCTTGCCGACGTTTTCGGGATGAAAACCATCCACATCTTTTTCAGGACTGATAAGTTCAAGGCATTTCTGGGAATTCAGCCCGGAAGGTAAAGGCAGCTGCAGAAGAATACCATCAACTTCTGGGTCTGCATTGAGTTTATGGATGAGAGCCTCAAGTTCATCCTGAGTTACATTAGAGCTTAGCCTGTGTCCGAAAGACTTGATGCCGATTTCATAACAGTTTTTTTCCTTGTTGCGTACATAGACTGCTGAGGCCGGGTCATCTCCCACCAGAATAACGGCCAGGCCGGGTGGTCTCCCGGCCTGGCTTTTATGACTATGCACCTGTTGCTTCAGCCTGGCTCTGATCTCGGCAGAGGTTGTTTTGCCATCCAGTACCAGCATGATTATTCCTCACCAAACCATTGCAAGGCCATGGCCGGTCCAAAATAGATGGCCTGGTCTTCAAGTTCTTCCTCGATGCGCAGCAGCTGATTATATTTAGCCAGTCGGTCGCTGCGGCATAGAGAGCCTGTCTTTATCTGGCCGGCATTAGTACCTACAGCCAGGTCGGCGATAAATGAATCTTCAGTTTCCCCTGAACGATGGGAAATTACAGTAGTATAACCTGAAGATTTGGCCATCTCAATGGTATCCATTGTTTCTGTAAGGGTACCTATCTGGTTCAGCTTTATGAGAATGGAATTGCCTACGCCTGAGGCAATGCCTTCGGCCAGAATTCCGGGATTGGTCACAAAGATGTCATCTCCCACTATCTGGACAAGACTATCCTCGGTCAAAGAAGTGAACTTCTTCCAGCCTTCCCAGTCTCCTTCTGCGTGGCCGTCTTCAATGGATACTAAAGGAAATTTGCTCATTAACTCTTTATAGTAGGCGCTTAGCTCATCTGCAGACATGACCAGATTTTCACCCTGAAAATGATATTTTCCATCTTTGTAAAACTCAGAAGCAGCAGCATCAATGGCAAGAGCAATTTCAGGCCCTGGCTGGTATCCTGCCTCTTCAATGGCTTTTATAATATATTCAAAAGCCTGGCTGTGGCTTTTGAGATTTGGAGCAAAGCCACCTTCATCTCCTACAGCCGTTGATAAACCATCCTTGGAAAGAATGGACTTGAGAGCGTGAAATGTTTCAGTGCCCATACGCAATGCATCGGCAAAGGTGGCAGCTCCAAGAGGCATGATCATAAATTCTTGAATATCCAGATTGTTGGGGGCATGAGCACCACCATTGATTATGTTCATCATGGGCACAGGCATGATTTTGGAGTTGATGCCGCCAATGTACTGATAAAGGGGCAGGCCTGAGTACTTGGAAGCAGCTCTGGCTACAGCCATGGAAACACCGAGGATGGCATTGGCACCCAGTTTGGACTTATTGTCTGTGCCGTCCAGATCAATCATGAATTCATCAATTTCTACCTGGCGCAAAGCGTCCATGCCGATAAGTTCGCCGCCGATATCCTCTAAAACATTCTTGATTGCCTTGCTTACTCCTTTGCCGCCGTACTCCTTTTCTCCGTCACGCAGTTCTACAGCTTCCCTGGTGCCGGTGGAAGCCCCGGAAGGAACTGAAGCACGTCCGATAAGGCCTGATTCAAGCAACACCTCCACTTCGACAGTGGGGTTACCTCTCGAGTCAAGAATTTGTCTTGCCAAAATGTCTGATATTATACTCATTGTATTCTCCCGTGGTTAAATGGTTACCTGGTGGGTTTTAATTATATTGTTAGCAAGGCATAGCTGTCTTAGTCCGAGCAGCAGTAATTGTGGCTGTAATTCCTGCATGGAAGGACAAAGAGGCAGCAGTTGTTCAGCTATGCCTCCCGTGCCTACTACCATCAGTTCTGACTCAAGTTTGGGCCTGAGTCGTTTTATCAGGCCTTCCACTAAGTCGGCAAATCCGAAAAGGGTACCCTGACTGAGGCTTTGCAGAGTACTCTTGCCAATTTCAATGTCCTTGCCGGCGTATTCAATACAGAACTGAGGCAGCTTGGCAGTCTGGGTGCTCAAGGCTCGTACGGAAGAGTTCAGGCCGGGACAAATGAGGCCGCCAAGATAGTTGTTTTTGGTAATGCAGTCAAAGGTGGTGGCTGTTCCAAAATCAATTACAATGATACTTGCCTGGGAATAAATATTTCTTGCCGCAAAAGCGGTTACAAGCCTGTCGGATCCAACTTCCATGGGTCTGCTGTACATGTTGTTGATGGGGATAGAAATATCGCCGGGTACAAAATAGCAGGGGCATCCGCAAAATCTGTGACAGGCTCGGGCCAGGGTTCCGTCCATGATGGGAACCACAGATGAAATTACCCATGCCTGAATGTTATGTGGTTCAATATTTTCTAAGCGAAAATAGTCGAGGATTCTAAGTCCGATAGAGTCTGGAGTTTCTTTTATGTCTGTGGGCAGCTTCAGCACAGATTTCAGGCCGCCCTGGTCGGTAAGACTGAGTTTGATATTAGTGTTACCAACGTCGAGAAGCAGGGTCCATGACATGTATTTTCCGGTTGTAGATTGTTTAGGGTAAACCGAGTTGAATATCTTCAGGAACTGGCCCGCAGGGCATTCAACCGGCGTGTGTTCAAAAAAGTTTCTGCTGGGCCATGTCAGTGTGTAAGATATAGTTTCAGATGATAATAGTCAAATTTTAATTGCTTCAAGCCAGTGGTCAGATATGATATTTGCAGGTGCATGATTAGCGAGCTGAAGAGCGCAGCCATTGCAGTCCGTGAGCACTCGGGCCTTGTATGTATTCTTGAATTTGTCCATAAACCTGGTTGCTATGGCAGCACTTAACCCGGAATTGATCATGGCAAAAAAACCGCCCATTCCGCAGCACTGATTGTCCAGGATGTTCAGATAAATACCTGCCTGTTGAAAAATAGAATAAAATATGGCGGGAGTTGACTTATGTCCGTGGCAGGGCTGGTGCCAGTAAAGAGACTCATCCTCTGATAAATTGCCGACAAAATGCAGGCTGGGCAGTAAAGAACTGAGGGGGAACACTGCTTCTTTGAATTTTTGACCAAGACTAAGGTCATGAGGCGAAAGGGCGGTATTTTTCAGTCCATGTGTGCAAGAGGCGCAGAAAGTAAAGATGCGAGGCTGTCCCGCATTTTGCCAAAGAGCAAGATTGTGCTCAAGGTCTTTAACTGCAGGACCAGGCAAGCCAGCAGAACTTAAAGGAAGGCCACAGCAGCGCCAGTCATGTATATCAGCAATTTCAAATCCACAACTGCTTAAAATCCTTAGAGCCTTTTTCTCAAGGCCAGGCATTAATGATCGAGCTGCACATCCTGGAAAGACTGCCGCTCTGCCGGATTGTTTTTGTAATGCATCCTGAAGGACGAGCAGTTCGGTTGCGGGTGCATGACTCTCAGCTGGTAAAAGTGGCAGGCTGCCAGGCAGGATGTGCTGAACTTTCGCGGCCGAGGCAAGGAGCTTGGGGTTGGAACGAAGAATCCTGGAAGCAAACCATATTTTCCAGTCCGGCCTGCTGGATTTGAGAATGGACAGCTCCTCAGGCAAATTTATGCCCCGTGGGCATATCCGCGAGCATCTGCCACATCCTACACATGTTCGTGAAGCATTAATTATGTCCTGCAGCTGAACACCATGCTCAGATCCCTTATCTAACAGGTATGATCTGCCCCGGGGGCTCATTTCCTCCAGGTTGGTAATCTCAAATACCGGACATACTTCCATGCACCTGCCGCAAAGTATGCAGTTATTTCGTGTCTGCTGCCTGCTCATGTATTACTGTCTAATTTTATCCCTGTGGTTTGGCAATAGATTGGCAGCAAACATTTTTGAAAGATATACCTGGAAACCTGCCACAAATAATTGGACATTTTAAAGATTTTGGGTTAAATTTATATGTTTTATTGTAGCAAGGTGTTGTGTTGCTTCAGGAGGCTGTCACTTTTCTGGAAATTGGGACAGTCCCTGCGAGGTACTTAAAAAATCAGCCTTAGCACGTTTGAGATTGCCGCGCTCGAAGACTCGCTCGCAATGACACCTGAGCTGTCAGGGAGGTAGTTGCTGAAAACCTGTCACTCACGAGGGAGGCTAAGCGACTGAAGCAATCTGTATCTTAAAACAATAATCTGAATTTATTACATATACGATTGTAGTTACTTGTAAGCTCCTCACCAGGGCGGACCGGGACCGAACTTGTGAGTAACTGTCTTTAAAGTGGAGCCTGCATCCTGCAGGCTATTTAATTCCAGGCGGCTGGAAGCCGCCTCCACCTTGAAGAACAGTCCCATATTTGGAAATTGGGACAGTCCCCGCGAGGTACTATAAAAAAGATTGATGCTGCATTGGTTCCTGTAAGTAATTTGGTTTGATGGCAAAATTTACACAGCGAGGGACAGTCCCCCTCCGGGCTGTAAGCCTCCGGGCAGGAAGCTGTGCTAAGCGCAAAGTTCACATCTTTGACGGAATTTTTCAGGCAAATGTGCATCAATCATAAGCAAAAATCGAAAAATCGAAAAATATGAAAATTGTAAACGTTTGATTTTATTAGCAAAACGATTCTAGTTGCTTGTAAGCTCCTTTCCAGGGCGGACCGGGACCGTTGTAAGAGCCAAACATACCCTAACATTGATAGTTATGAAGTTAGTTAACAGTATTTCTGAAATGCAGAACATAGGTCTGTCTGCCATTGTTGGCGGTCAAAAGCTGGCTTTTGTGCCCACCATGGGTTTTTTTCATGATGGGCATTTAAGTTTGATGCGCTGGGCAAAGGAGCACGCAGATGAGGTTGTAGTTTCATTATATGTTAATCCAGCGCAATTTGCCCCCAATGAAGATTTGGACAGTTATCCCAGGGATATCGAACGTGATATGGAGCTTGCTCGCGATATTGGTGTTGACCATATGTTTTTTCCATCCACCAGAGATCTTTATCCTGCCGGGTTTGATACCTGGGTCGAAGTGCCAGGTCTTTCCAGAACATTGTGCGGCCGATCCAGACCTCAGCATTTCAGAGGGGTTTCCACAATAGTATGCAAACTGTTAAATATTGTCCGTCCTTTCATGGCTGTTTTTGGACAGAAAGATCGGCAGCAATTGCTTATTATTGAGAAAATGGTCAAAGAGCTGAACATTCCAGTATTGATAGAAGGGCGTCCTACCTGTCGTGAAGCTGATGGTCTGGCCATGAGTTCCAGAAATTCCTATCTGAGCACAGAGCAAAGAAATCTTGCGCCACATATTTATCAGGGGCTCAGGATTATAAAAGATGAAGTGCTGTCTGGAAATACTAATCCCCTAAAATTGGAACAAAATCTCAAAGAATACTATCTTCATAATATTCCAGGGTCTGAGATAGACTATATTAAGATTGTTGACGCCAACACCTTAGAGCAACCGGACCTGGCCGGTAAAAATTCATTTATGGCTGTGGCAGTCAGGCTTGGAAGGGCCCGGCTTATTGACAATATTGTTTTGGGTTAGTTAGCTGAACAGTTAGGTTTTTTGTAATCATTTGTTTTTAAACACTAACCACGAACCACGAACCAGAAACCTGGAATCAGGAACCAGGAACCAGAAAGTCATGAACATTCGCACATTTTTACAAGCCAAAATTCACCGAGGAACTCTCACAGGAGCTAACCTGGACTATGAAGGCAGTATTTCAGTCTGCCCTGAGCTTCTTTCCGCCTCAAACATCCTGCCTTTTCAGCAGGTGGATGTATATAACCTTGAAAACGGTGAGCGTTTTACCACTTATATTATTAAAGGGGAGGAAGGCGAAATAAGGCTCAATGGTGCTGCAGCACATAAGGGTAAAAAGGGGCATAAGGTCATTATAGCCGCTTATGTCGGACTGTCTCAGGATAGCTATGCCTCTCACATGCCAGTACTGGTCTTTGTGGACAAGAACAATAAGGTTCGAGAAATAACAAATGGATGATAAACATGAAAATCTGACTCTTTTTGGAAGAATCAGGAAATTTCTCAAAGTCAATATTATTGCCGGACTGCTTTTTCTGACCCCAATAGCAGCCACATTTTTTCTGCTCAGGCTGACCATTGGCTGGCTGGACCAGATACTGCTCATAATTCCTGCAAAGTTTCGTCCTGAAAATTTTTTGCCTTTTCCTGTTCCAGGGCTTGGGCTCATCGTCCTGGTAATAGTGCTGATCTTGTCCGGTGTGTTTGTTCGCAATTATATCGGTAACAAGCTTGTCAAGATTTGGGAAAAAATCATTGATTATATTCCCATAGTCAACAAGATATATACAGCTGTCAAACAGCTTATTGACACCATTGCCAGAGGAACCTCCAAGGATTTCAAACGGGTGGTGCTTATTGAGTATCCCAAGGAAAACGTATTTGCCATGGCCTATGTAACCGGGATAGCTGTGGGAGAGTTGCAGGAAAAGACAAGGAGAAAAATGATTAATGTCTATGTGCCCACAACTCCTAACCCAACTTCAGGGTTTTATCTAATGGTTCCTGAAGATGAAACTATTCCTTTGGAAATGTCCGTTGAAGAATCTTTTAAATTACTTATGTCCGGTGGAATAATAACCCCGGAAAGAAAACAAAAACAGGGAGGAAATACATGATCTCATCCAACAGCCGTTATCTTTTTACTTCAGAATCTGTAACCGAAGGGCATCCGGATAAAGTAGCCGATCAGATATCAGACTCAGTTCTGGACACCATCATTGCCCAGGATCCCAATGCCCGTGTAGCCTGCGAAACACTGGTTACAACAGGTCTGGCTTTTATTGCAGGAGAAATAAGCACTGACGCTTACGCTGATTTTCCAAATATTGTGCGTGAGACAGTTAAAGATATTGGTTATAACAGCTCAGACATGGGGTTTGACTACGAAACCTGCGCAGTAATTTCGTCCATTGATAAGCAGTCCCCTGATATTGCAGTAGGGGTTGACCGTAAAAGTCCTGAAGAGCAGGGAGCTGGAGACCAGGGAATGATGTTTGGCTTTGCAGTAAATGAAACCAAGACCTTGATGCCGGCACCAATTTATTATGCACATAAACTTTCAAGACGTCTCTCTTATGTGCGCAAGGACAATATTCTGGAATTTCTGAGACCAGACGGCAAGACTGAAGTAAGCGTTGAATACATAAATGGAAAGCCCACCAGGATTCATGATGTGGTTGTGGCCTGCCAGCATAACGAAAATATTTCCTATGAAGATCTTGTGGAGGCAGTAAAAGAAGAGGTTATATTCAAGGTACTGCCTGAAGATATGATAGATAAAGATATACGCATATTTATCAATACCACTGGAAGGTTTGTGGAAGGCGGTCCCAAAGCGGACTGCGGTCTGACCGGTCGAAAAATCATTCAAGATACCTACGGTGGCATGGGTAACCATGGTGGAGGAGCATTTTCTGGAAAAGATCCTTCCAAAGTGGATCGCTCCGGTGCTTATATGGCCAGATATATTGCCAAAAATATTGTAGCTGCTGAACTGGCTGACCGGTGCGAGGTGCAGGTGGCATACGCCATTGGAGTTGCAGAGCCGGTTTCAGTTCTTGTTACCTCATGGGGTACAGGTGAGGTTCCTGACGAAACTCTTTCTCAGGCAGTCAAGGAGGTTTTTGATCTTAGACCTTACCATATCATCAAGAGGCTCAACCTTCAGCGTCCAATTTATAAAAAATCATCCTGCTACGGTCATTTTGGACGTGAAGATGTAGATTTTACCTGGGAAAAGACTGATGCTGTTGAGGATCTTAAAACAGCTTGTAAAGTTTAGGGATCTAACGCGTGCTTTGTCCAACAACCCACATTAAACAAGAATCGTTAATTTGTGCCAAAACCTTTTCAGGCTGAAGGCAGAAGGCTGAAGACTGAAGACTGAAGACTGAAGACTGAAGGCAGAAGGCTGAAGAATACTAATCTTGGGCATGATTGCTCTTTCAAGGTTAAAAACATTCTTGTTTTTTTCTACAGGATTGAAACGGTAAGCTACTAAAATGGCATTTGTCCATAACCCCCACGCTCGAGAGCATTTTCAGGATGCTCCGCGTCCACAAGTTATGGCAGAAAAGTTCAAGTACGCTCCCGCGCAGAGCGTGGGAGCGATAAAACTCTTTCAGTTACTCGCAGTTTCGGGCCTGGAGGCGCCCGCATGGAGCGCTTCTAAGTAACTAAAACCAAATTATCAACAAAATCAGACAGTTATAGTTTTTACAATTTTAAGATTTTTACATATGGTTGATTCTCAATTACCAGAAAAGTTCCGTCAAAGATGGGAAATTTGCGCCTGGCACAGGGACTGTCCCTCGCTGTGTAAATTTTTTCATTAAGGCAAATTTTTTACAGGAACCAATGCAGTATTAATCTTTTTTATTGTACCTCGCGGGGACTGTCCCAATTTCCAGAAAAGTGACAGTCTCCTAAAGTTACTCACAATTTCGGTCTCGGGCCGCCAAGGTGAGGAGCGTTTCTAAAGGGCTGGATCCAAAAGAATACAACATCAATGAACCAGAATCTATCTGAAAAAGTAAGGAGTTTTTTCCTGGCCAAATCAGCCAAAGAAAGTTCAAGGCTTTCCAGTGACTTTGACCTTCTGGAAATGCCGGTTGAGGCAGTGATGGCCTACTGGCTTTCCATAAAAAAAGTGCTGGATACAAAGGGGCAAGCCTTTTTGTCAACTGAAAGGGACAACACCACTGAACCTTTTGTCCATCATTTGCTTGGTCTTTTGTTGTCATCGCTTGGCCCGGAAAAGCTGGAGCGGTTTGGAGGAATTAAAAAACAGTCCATCCTGCGCGATTTTCAAAGAAAGTTCATTCTTATGTCCATCTCAATTCTGGGCATGTCCACTAATGAAAATCCGCAAAAGGTTCTAATCAGAATTATTTCCAAGTTTCCCATATCCCCGATTTACGAGCGTCAGGTCTTTGATGCTGCAGCCACAGTTTTAAAGAAAATGGATGAAGGCAGTTTGAATAAGGATAAGTTCCTGAATATTGACCACCGCATGAAAATAGAGTCTCTGATTATCAATCTTATTATTTACAATATGCTGGCCCGTCGTCTCGGGAAAAGGGAGTTGGGCGAATATGTGCAGCATATCCGTTCATTTTATTTTGTAGAGGGTCTGTCTTTGATAATTGACGGTTTTGATTATGACTTCATCAAGCATCGGTTGAATTTACAGAAAAAGGAGATTCTGGATCTGACTGAGTCAAAAATGGACATGTCTCTGCATATGTGTTCGGGAATAAAATCAGGGTTAAGCTATAATGATCTGCATCTTGTAGGCTCTTCTTACCTGTTTTGAACTAAAAGACGGGTTTAACCGCCTTCTCCTGCAAATAAAAAAAACTTCTTTCTTCCTTTGCGCCCTTTGAGTCTTGAGTGAGTCTTCCAACGGGCTGTTAAAATATTTTGTTTGAGTTGCGGGGTACAGCCCCAGTTAGTTAAGAGGAGACCTGGTGAATTTAAATACTATGTTTGTAGCGCTTGCAGCGTTATGCTGGGGCCTGTCAGGGGGGATCGGAGGCATTCTCACTGGCCAGGGCTGGGATCCGGTAGTTGTTTCCTTTTATCGAGGGGCTATTGGATTTTTGTTTGTGCTTGTCTGGTTAGCTCTGCGCCCCCGTGGCAATGGTCTGGCCTGTGGGCGTTTATGGCTCTGGTCGGCAGTTGCAGGTATTGGTGTGGCTGGAAACTTTTCATTTTACTTCATAAGCATAGCCGAAGGCAGTGTCGCTGTTGCAGCAACATTGATGTACTGTGCACCGGTGTTTGTCTACCTGGTATCTTTCACGCTCAAACTGGAAAAACCCACTATCTTCAAGTGGGCAGCCATTGTTCTGGTTATGCTGGGCATTGTGCTGCTCACAGGTATTTATGATATTGGAGCAGGAGAAGTTACACCATTGGCCGCTGGTGCAGGGTTGCTTTCCGGGTTATCCTACGCAGTATTTATTTTTGGCTTTAAATATGCTGCACCCCACGGCAGCCCCCAGGCGATTCTGGTGATTGCCTTTGCAGTCCTGGCTGGGATACTTTTCTGGCTGGGCGATGCTGACCAGACTGCTGCAGTCCTGAAGACTCCAAGCTGGCCGCTGTTTATTATTTTAGGTGTGGTTGGGGCTGGATTGTCTTTTATCTTTTATATTGTCGGGCTGAAGCATACTGCACCGGCAGTAGCTTCTATAATAGCAATGGTGGAGCCGGTCACAGCTTCTCTGTTCGGAGTGGTTGTTTTAAGCGAAACTTTGGCTGCTCTGCAGGTTTTAGGCATGGGACTGATCCTTGTTACTGTCACCGCGCTTAGCGTGCATTCAGGCGCAAAGGATGAGCCTCTTCCTCCTGAAATATCGTCCAGATAGTTGCATCCCTGGGATTTCACGCGGTGCTGGATCATATATTCCTGGGTGTTGTGGAAAGCTGTGATGATAGTAGTCTTTAAAGTAAACGGGCTTTGTCGTTATTATCATGAGCAGGCACTCCAGGATCCACTATGTTGCAGGTGGATCCCGGAAGAGCCAGCATCTGAGCCATATCCAAGGGTCTAAACTATTACAGAAGCTGAAGGGTCAGGGTTGAAAATGTCAGTTGAAAGTATAAAACAACTTACTGCAAATACTTTCTGAACCACTGAATCTGTTCCTGGGCAGCGTATAGTTTGTTGGGATCTTTGCTGATTCCATGCTGCTCATCCAGAAATCTGAGCATCCTGGCCGGAGTTCCGGCGGAATGAATGTCATAAAAGAAATTCTGGGCTATACCCACAGGCAGAAAATCGTCCACACCGTGAAAAACCAGGGTTGGAGTGGTTACGCTGCTGCCGTGAAATCCAGGAGAGGCCTGATAATAATGGTCCCGGGCCATCCAGGGAACACTGCCCATGAGATAGGCAATATGCGACGCATAACCCATCTGAAACTCGGTATGCAGATCCAGCAGACTGCACTGGGTTACAGCCGCGTCCCAGATTTCAGGATGCCGGACAATGCTCTGGGAGGTCATGTAACCGCCATAGGAGCAGCCGGTAATGCCGGCACCTTTATCAGATACCTAGCCTCTGCTCTTGAGCTGCATGGCTATGTCGGCCAGTTCGTCAATATCTATCTTGCCAAAATTCTGCCCCTGGACAAGTTCTGTCCAGTTGTCTGAATCCCAGCCAGGCCTTTCCTGCAAAGGGATCATAAGAACACTTATGCCCATTCGTGGCAAGAGGGTAAGAGGGGCTTCAACTCTGTTTATCCACGTATTGATCATGGAGTCGCCTGGTCCTCCGTTCTGCCAGAAAACAACCCTTTCATTTCTTGGAGGCCACTGCATATTTTCCGGGGCAAACCAGTATCCCTTGCGGACTTTTCCGCTCTCCAGGGTAAATTCTACAGGGTGTACAGCGACACCGGCAGCCAGGCTGATTTGAGTATTCATCTCTGTCAAATGAACTGCTTCTCCGCTGTCCAGATTCAGGCTCAACAATTCAGGAGCCTGATCTGCACTGCTGACCACCATAAACATGGACCGGTTATCAGGGAGTATCAGGCTGGATCTGATATAGCCTCTGTTGTAGAGCCTGGCTTGGGATCCGCTGTTGATATCATAGTGATATACTGCCATATCAAGGCCATCAATGAGCTCAAAGATCAGCTCATGGGTGCTCAGCCAGTTAATGTCGGGTATTTGGCCAGGATAGTTGAAAGGAGGGCTGTCAATGACATTATGGATATTTAGTTCATTGTCCACTATAAGATAGCTTGAAGACGCGGTCTTGATATAAACTGGCTTTTCTCTACCTTCCAGGACCGCTGGATGCTGAGTCATCAAGACCACCAGGTCTCCTGAGGGACTCCATACCGGCTTGGAATTGTTTGGAAACCTGGGATAGAAACCAGGAGTATTCCTGGCTTCCATGATTTTGGGTTGCGGGTTTTCAAGGCTCTGGATATCAAAAAAAAGTATACTGCTGTTGGTGTGCAGGGGGTTTTCTGAAGGCGCCAAAAGTCCTAAAGCCTCCTGGACATGAACATGGGTCAAAGACTCAACAACACCACCCTTGCGTACAATGTTTTCTATATGTTTGCCCATGTAGTTGTGCACCACAGTTAAATTTTTGCCATCTGGACTGAAAGATGCTGTGGGGATGACAGAAGCGGCGTTAAAAACAGCTAGTTCATGGACATCCATATTATTTAAGTCCACCTGAAGAAGAACTGAGTCTTCGGCAGTGATTTCCAGACCATCCTGCTCATCAAAAGCTGCCATTTTTTCAAGTATGGTGATGGTTTTGACCTTGGATGATTCCCGCTTTTCCCCTTGTTTCTGGAGTTGCGCGCGATCGTGTGGTGCAAGCACAAGCAGCTTAGAAGCATCTGGAGACAGGGCCAGAACATTGCCGCTTACCGGCAAAGGGTTATCCTCAACAAAAGTTCGGCCGTTGTTTTTATTTGTGCCTGCCATAAAAAGTGTTTCATCATTTTCATCTTCCAGAATGGAAACCAGATAATTTTCATCAGCCCAGGCAGTCTCTACCACAGGCATATCTAGAAGTTCAGAAGTAACAAAGCCTTTATTATGATCCACAAAGTTCCAGAATCCCTTCAAAGTTTCTTCTTCTGGATGGACCGCCCTTAAAGCCACTGTATCACCGGCTGGGTTCAATTCTGTTTCAAATTGTATATTCCATATTTGGTTAAGCTGACGAATCTTTTCCAGTTCTGCTTCAGGCAGGATATCTGCAGGAGGATCCTGCCAGTTGACAGTTACCAGTTCAGGATCATCTGCCAGAGCTTGAAGGCTCATCCCAATTACAAAACACATGGCCAAGATCAGGATCAAGCCCCTGAAGCTTAGAATGGCACATAGGCCGGAATCATTATGTTTGGTGTATCCTGTAGATGGGTTAGTTAAAAAACCGGATCCATTACTTCGTAAGGACATACTTTTACCTCCGTTTGTTCAAATCAGTTGCAACGAACCTGCGTTGGGGGGCAGTGACATTTAAGGGCCAAAAGCTCAAGAAGCAGGCTTAAGTTCATTGTGTATTTATTGTGCAGGCTGAGCATTACTTAGGCCAACCTTATTGTTTTAAAAGCTCCTCACCCCGGCGCGCCCGGGACCGAACTTACAAGTAACTATAATCTTTTTAATAATAAAATCAGTTGGTTACAGTTTTCACATTTTTACGATTTCTGCTTAGGATTCATGCACATTTGCCTGAAAAGTTCCGTCAAAGAAGGGAACTTTGCGTCTGGCACAGGGACTGTCCCTCGCTGTGTAAATTTTTCCATTGAAGCAAATTACTTCCAGGAACCAATAATGCAGCATCAACCTTTTTTATAGTACCTCGCGGGGACTGTCCCAATTTTCAGAAAAGTGACAGAGTCTTAAAGTTACTCACACGTTCGGTCCCGGGTCGCCCGGGACCGAACTTCTGAGCAACTTGAAATAGCCTTAACGCGTTAGGGATTGCCGCGCTCGCCCCAGTTGAATGGCTGCGCCAAAACTGGGTTTATTCTACGGGGTAAAAAGACTCGCTCGCAATGACACCTGAGCTGTCAGGGATGTAGTTGCTGGTATTTTAACCTTGAAAGAACAATCATGCTCAAGATACATATCCTGCAGCCTTCAGCCTTCAGCCTTCAGCCTTCAGTATAAAAACGGTTTCGCCCCAAATTAACGATTCTTGTTTAATTTTGGTTGCGGGCACAGCTCGCCTTAAGGATTAAGATTAAGACTTTTTCGAATGCCCTCGGCAATTTCACGAACTCTGTCCATGATTTCCTGTTCATCAACAGTGGTCATCCTGCGTCCGCGCATGACCACTTGACCGTTGATCAGAACCGTATCCACATCTGCTCCTGAAACACAATAGGCCAGGTGTGAATATTCGTCATACATGGGGGTTAAGTGCGGTTTGTTCATGTCAATAATACATATATCAGCCTTTTTACCTGGCTCTATAATGCCTGTTTGATTTTCCATGCCCAGAACTTTTGCTCCATCACACGTGGCCATGCGAACGACTTTTTCTGCAGGCATGACAGTAGGGTCAAGCAATGATGATTTTTCCAGTTTAGCAGCTGAATCCATTTCCTGAAACATGTCTAAGTTGTTATTGCTTGCGCAGCCGTCTGTGCCAAGTCCCACTGTGATGCCCCTGTGCAGCATGGCTGAGATTGGCGCTACTCCGGAAGCCAGCTTCATGTTGCTCTCAGGATTGTGCACAACCTTACAGCCATGATCAGTAAATAAACGCATGTCATCATCATCAAATACGACACAATGAAAAGCAAAAAATCTCTCATTTAGCATGCCCATTTCTTCTAAGAATGATGTAGCTCTTGTTCCAAGCTTTTCCTTTATCTGTCTGGCTTCATTTTTGTTTTCCAGAAGGTGCGTGGACAAAGGCACCTGATATCTGTTAGACATATCACTGGCAGCCTTCAAAAGATCAGGGGAACAGGTATAGAGGGAGTGCGGCTCAACCATAACGTTTATAAGAGGGTCGTCTGCCCATTTCAAGATGAGTTTTTCGGTATATTCCAGCCCTTCTTCCGGTGTTTTGGCGTTGGGGGAGGGAAAATCAAAGAGCACTTCTCCTATGAGGCAGCGCATGCCTGCCTGTTTGGCAGCTCTCGCTGTTTCATCCTCAAATATATACATATCTGAAAAAGTAGTGGTTCCTGACTTGATCATCTCAACGCAAGCCAGAAGGCTGCCCCAGTATGCAAGATCCTGACTGACATTTCGCGCTTCTGCCGGAAAAATGTAGTTGTTGAGCCAGTCCATAAGTTCCATGTCATCGGCAATCCCCCTGAAGCAGGTCATGGCTGCGTGGGTATGGGCGTTGATCAGTCCGGGCATGATCAGTGAGCCGGGCAGATCAATAATCTGATCCGCACTGTAGGACTGAGTTATCGTGTCCTGGCTGCCCACGGCAATGATCCTGTCCCCATCAATGGCTACTGCCCCGTTTTTGAACTTATTACTGTTTTTATCCATGGTCAGGACAGTACCACCGGTCACCAGGGTATCAATACGCTTCATTACTGTTTCCTTAATTTGTTTAAGTTGCAATTGGTGATAACTTTCTGCGGCCATTTGGATAAGCTGAATTTTGCAGCAGCAAAATTATCAGAAACTGCCACGGGACATACCTACAGCACAAAAGAATGTTCTTACGTAGAGATGCAGTAAAACGCCGTGGAAAAGAGTTTTGTCGGCTCTGGTGGGTTGAAACTCTGTAACTCTATCAAAGTTAGATTTAAAGTATCTGTTTAGCGCTTTGGATGTGGCATGGCTTCCTGCCCGGAGGCATACAGCCCGGAGGGGGACTGGCTCTTCCAGGAACACACTTATCCCAAAAAAAGCGCCATTTTGAGCACAAATTGATGCTCAAGTGGGTCCCGGAGTACCTGACCCTGCTTTCCTTAAAAGCGCTAAACAGATACGATTTAAAAAAAGGGGTCATCTAAGAAGCTGGGTTCAGGATCGAGAATTTCCATTACTCTTTTTTTCAGACGGTATGAAAAAACATTTCTGTCCACCATGGACTGCAGTCGATCATCTATCATCTCTAAGGGGGCAAGTCTTAGAAAGTCCAGTATAGCTGAAATCCATTGACGGGTTGTGTTGTTGGAAACAGTGTTCTCAAGATCTGAAAGCAGTATCTCAAGAAGTTCTTGATTATTTTCCTGGCTCCGGAAATGTCTTAAAATTTCAACCTTAAATTTGGCTTGTTTTAAAGTTTTTGGAGGTCCCTGCTCATTTAAAAGATTGACAAGTGCTTCTCCTGCCTTTTTATTGCGCTGCATTGTAAGTGCGCCAAGAGTGCCGATTGCTTTTTCTCTTTTTGCACTGCTGGATGAGTAAAGATCCTGGAGGTAACGTTCTACAGGCATATTTTCAAAGTCTATCTGCTGTATATCATGGATAATCTGGTTTTCATCAACAAATAAACTATTAAAATTCGAAGGTTCAGAATCAAACACAGAGTTATCAAACTCTGCAATATCAATTGCTTCGATAGGAGAGAAATCAGGACAGCCCTCGCATTTGAAATCAAAGCTCTTTTTCTTGATTAGAGAGTGACAATTTTCAAAATTAAACTCTAAGATTTCATCGAGGTAGGGTTCAAATTCAGGGTCCAGAAGGCAGATGCCCATATGAGTCGGGCCCTGACCGTCAGGCAGACAATGCGTACAATCTATACATTCAGGGGGTTGGCTCATGGTTTACTCCTTCATTTTAGATCTTGCCATTATGCTTATTAATCCTGAAAAAGGCAAATGATTTTTGAACGTGATGGAATATGAATGAAGGGACGTTAAGTTTTCTTGCTCTTTATGGAGCTTTAGCTTAAATGACATCTATTCATTCAATCGGGGTTGAATAGCTCCAAGAAGCCGGCCCACAGGGCATGCAACGAAAATAGTTCTGGAAGCAGGCACAACCTTAAACACCCTGGAGGCTGTCATGGTTAAAAAAATTTTCCTTTTTGCATTGTTTTTGTTCTTGTCTTTGAGCAGTGCCAATGCTGCTGATTTTTCATCGGCGGATGTAGAAAAATTTATCAAGACATATGAGGAAATGATGCCCTATTTTGATGAACTTGATGACATGGATGTATTTGAAGATGATTTTGGATTTGATTTAGCGTCCATTCAGCAGGGTTTTATGGATGCATTTGCTCATAATGATTCTTTGAAGAATATCATAAATAAGCATGGCTACTCATCCGTGGAACAATTTTCAGAGAACAGTGCCCAAATTATCAGAGCCTACATTGGCTATTCGGCTCAAGATGGATTTAAAGAATTTGAAGAATCCATATCCCAGATGAGTCCGGCAGAACAACAGGCTTTTGAAAACTCTCCATTTTATCAGGCGATCATGTCTACAAAAGAAGCAATAGCAGACATCCCTGAGGACAACATTGCTGCCATTGAGCCGTATATACCTCAGTTAGACAACCTTTTTGAATAGCGGTTCGTCTATCCAAGGTCATTAGGGGTTTTGAAAATGAACCGTTTTCTGTCAGTATTTATTCTGGTTTTTTTGGTGGGTTCTCTGATATACAGCACCTATTCCTTTTCGCAGGGAAGATTTCTGGAGGGAATGTCTGTATTTCCTGCACTGGTTGCATGTTATTTTTTTGTCATGATATGGCAAAAAAAACAAAATGATGATGAATAATTACAGAGCTGGAAGCTTCAAGCTGCAGCTTGACTTATATTCTAAGGCGAGCTTTGCCCGCAACCCAATTTAACAAATGATCGTTAAGTTGGGGCGATAACCATAATTTTCAGGCTGAAGGCTGAAGGCTGAAGAATAAGGGTATTGGGTATTATTGCTCTTGTCAGGGTAAAAAATTTTTCTTGTTTTTTTCTACAGGATTGAGGCAGTAAGTTACTAAACAATCAAGGCCTTGAGGCCAGTGCTGGATATATGACCGCAGCCAGGATGCAGGAAAAATGGTGCTGCAAATTACGATCAAAAAGGCCTTGTAATTCCTGCTGGCATAGTAAGGTTATCAGCCATCACTTTCAAAGAGTCTTTTCATTTTTTTACGCAAACCTTCCCTGCTGATGCCAAGAAGTCTGGCTGCCTGAGTCTTGTTGCCCCGGCTGAATTTGAGTGCCTTTTCAACTAGATGCTTTTCAGATTCCACCAGGCTTTGGACAAGTGCTGCAGGCTCGCTTGCCGCAGTATTGGTCTGTTCAGCTGTTTTATTCTCAAAGCTGTAGTCATCTCTGGAAAATGGTTCCAGTCCGGAAGGGTCTGAGCATCTGATACCTTCAGAAAGATCTTCCAGCCTGATGGTCGTGGAGTAAGACAATGCTACCAGTCGCTCCACCTCGTTTTCCAGCTCGCGTACATTACCCGGCCAGGAATAGTTGAGCAAAACGTTCATGGCCTCTGCACTAATCTTCATGGGAGTTCTGCTCATATTCTTACAATGCATATCAATAAATTTTTTTACCAGCAAAGGAATATCTTCCATACGCTCGCGCAGAGGCGGCAAGTTTAAAGATATGACGTTGAGTCTAAAAAAAAGGTCGCTGCGGAAAGTTCCAGAGGCAGACTCTGTTTTGAGCTCTCTATTGGTAGCGGCAACTATCCTTATTTCCACAGGAATGGATTTCTTGCCCCCGACCCTGACTATTTCGCGCTCTTCAATGGCCCTCAAAATCTTGGCCTGACAGGAGAAAGGCATTTCACCAATTTCGTCCAGAAAGACCGTTCCTCCCTGAGCCTGTTCCAACAGCCCCTTGCGCATGGCCACCCCGGTAGCCACACCCTTTTCAATGCCAAAAAGCTCGCTTTCAAAGAGGTTTTCCGGAACCGCAGAGCAGTTGACAGCAACAAAAGGACCCGGACCTCGAAAAGAATTATAGTGCAGGGCTTTGGCTATCAGTTCCTTCCCTGTTCCTGTCTCTCCTGTAATGAGCACATTGGCAGAGGTGTCTGCAACCCGTTCCACTTGATCCAGCACCTTTCTCATTTCAGGGTTTTGAGCGATGATGCTTTTGGATGAAAAACGATCTCGCAGACCCATTTTAAGACCGGCGTTTTCTTTAAGCAGCTGCTTTTTGGCCTGTTGCAACTCTTTGAGCATTTCCTCCATACGATACTCTCTGGCTTCCACCTTGACCAGCATCATTCCAAATGACTCGGCCAGCTTTGCTATGCTCTCCGGGTAGATTTTCTGCCTGGTCATCTCAAACAGTTCATCTGCAGGTTCAAATCTGTTCCAAGCCAGATCATGACAGATTCGATCCATTTTTTTCAGCAGCTGGTCAACTTCCGGAGTCAAAATATTTTTCTTACTCATAGTGTGCTCTTTTACAAGGAGGCATGAAAAGTTTTTCAGGAATATCGCGAGTCTTTGACATCCTTATTTGCAACAGTTCAGTCCATTTTCAGGAAAGCAGGAGGCATGCAATCCGGGACCCGTTTGAGCATCAACAGATGTTTTTAAACGTTATCTTTTTGAGGGAAGATAAATTGCAAAAAACTGACACTACTGTGACATATTATGTAAGCTTGAAGGGGACTGGCTCTTTTGCCGCCGTGCAGTCCAACAGTTTCATGTATAGAGGTCGGCAAAAGTGCCTGTCCCCGGAGGCCGAGGCAATAATTAAATAAAATGTCGCTGTAGTGCTAAAAACCTGCAGATGCAGCATGCATCAACAGTTCATCAATGGTCCCAAGATGAATAATTTCCTGATGTTCTGATGGATTGTAATAAAGAAGTTGTCCCTCATAGCCGGCAAGATATACTCCTGCATCAGGATAATATCTATAATACACTTTATCTTCGTGAATGACAATTCTTCCTTGCTCAGGAAACAAATCTGGAAGAATTGACTCAGCCCAGTCCATTATACGGGAGGCCCTGTTGTGTATTTCCGCACCATCCAGCACTACCCGGGCAATATCCATGTCCGGAGCCAGAAGGGACGGCCCGCTGTATACAGGCCCCGGATCATATCCAAGGGTGTCGCGGGGTATGGATACGCGCACAGAATAGCCATCTGCTCTGCCATTGATGCTGAAATATTTTGTTATCAATTCTGCAGAGTTGGATTGCTGACTTACCACCTGCCGCACACTGTCCACTACTTTTTCCTGATCATCCAGAAGCTCCACAAGAAGCTCTCCTGATCTCTTTACGGGATGGTTATTCTTTACTGCAATATCAACTTTGATGGATCCATCCTGACCACTTGCTCCATGAATGGAAGGGGTCAGGGCTGTAAGCCTGAATGGATTGATGGAAACGCTGTGATATATAACTGTATCTAAGGCATCAACCCCTTGAATTTCCAGAGCATAGCTCCGTCTGTGATTGTAGGTTGGATCACTGCTCTCATCCACATTTTCTACAAACTCATAATTGTGGGCCTGCAGAGGTTCCAGGGAGAAAGGATCACTTTTTTTGATGACTCTGTCATTTTCAGTAACAACCACTACAGCTTCAGGAATCCTGACATAGTTCATGTTGCGCACCCGCACTCTGGTATGCCGGGTGTTAGGCTCTGGTCTCCAGATGGAGGCCTTTACAATTCTGACATCGGCAATACCCACAGTAGTTGAAGCTGTTTTGGAAGAAAGACCAATATCCTTGCCGTTAAGTGGTTTGACGCGAATGCTGAAATTATGTTTTACAAGTGGATCAGGCACTGGATATTTACCAGTCAAAATAATGCTCTCACCTGGTAGAAGTAAATCGCTGAAGGTCATGGTATTAACTACCTCGCCTCGAACATTCATAACTTCCAGAATCAGTCCATTGCAAAGCACAGTGCCAAAGTTGGAAACAATAAAATCAAAATGATGGTCAGTCCCGGGCTGCTGAGGAGCAAAATGCATTAAAATGGCATTTTCCGCCAATGCCAGATCAATGGAAGGGGTTACATCCGCTACCACGAGATCACTATTGCTGCGTCGGTATTGTTGACTGGATATATCAAAGCTTAGCACACGGTAGGTCAACACTGCAGAACCGTCATCGGCCATGAATCCCTGAGGGGCTTCAACCCGCCTCCCGGATTTTGTCAGGGGCACTGGTTGTCCCCATTGACCATGATCGCCCCTGTCTATATAGAAAGATGCCACCGCTTCAGCGTTGAGCTGCATATCGCTGTCAGTCCACAAAATTGCACGGACCTGACCATCTGCATCAAGCATCAGGTCATATTCGTCAGTTATCGCTTCTACATGTTTGCCAAACACACGTTCTGTCCTGGCTTTACCTTGAAAAATATCTTTCTGGTAATATATATCATGGTCCTGGAACCAGAATAAGGCCGCGGTGTTCTGGTGTCCTGCAAAAACAGGATGTCCGGTAATGTCAGGTTTGGCAACCACATCCCTGCTGATTCCGGATCGATAAAGTTTTAGAACCCGATCATCAATGGTACGCAGGTCACCATCAGAGTCTATGACAACAGCAGCCACTGGCGTGCTGCCGTCCATGGCTGCAGCATAGGCAACAACCGCGTGCTCTGTTGCCTGCATGACTACTTCTGAATTACGCCAGCCCCATCCATCGTACACACTGGCAACAATCTCGTTAAGCCCTGTGTTGCGAAAATAATTGTAATCGCTGTTTCGCAGATAGAAAAGCCCGAGATGTTCTCCGTCTGATGCCAGACGGGGATTGCTTTCGTACATTTCAGGCAGTGAAGTGACATGATCCCTGAAACCCCAACCAGGAATATAGCGCGCTACATGTACCTGACTGTGTCTGCACATTTCCTCAAGCATGCTGTCGGACAGTTCAATTTTTTTATTGATGTTCTGCCATGCCACAAAAAGTTGTCCTTTGTGGACCACTGCATGAAAAGACACATCACTGGTGCCCTGATCCAGAACATGTCTTGGTCGTTCATCAAATTTTCCTCCCACCCAGCGCACCATATACATGAGGGCTGACCTGTTGGCAGCATCACGCTGGGGATCATCGTCTATCCACAATAAAATCTCTCGATTGCCAAAACGCAACAAACGGGGTTCCGTTCCATCAAGGACATTGCGGATGACAACCTGCTCTTTGACCGGACCCAGCCTCGGAGGCGCATCCTCATATCCCAACCATTGAGGGATATCAGTGGAGCGAACTGAAGGTTTGTAGGCAGCCATATCAAAAATATCAGCTGACTGATTTTTTTCCAGAGTCAGGGCTTGGGGATTTGCCGTGTGATTGGAGTAAAGCTGCCAGGTATCCTCTGCAATAACTTTTTCATAGTGCAGAAAGGAGTTGACAACAATCCTGAATTCAGCACCGAGATGCAAATCAACCTTAAAAAGATCGCTAACTGGTCTATATTCAATAGGGATGTCCCCCTTGCCGGCTATACTGACGGAAGCAACTCCTTTCATTCCAACTCCACCCTCCAATTCAAGATTGGGAGTAAAAGTAAAAATGATATTGCTGAACAGTTCTTCCATCTTGCGCATTGCGGAGTGGTACTCAAATTCAGCCTTGACCTCTGCACCAACGGTCCCAGAGATAAAGCAGGGAACTATAACCACAACAAAAGGTCTGGTATGGGTCAGAGAGCCTGATCCGAAAATATATCCCCCGCCGTCAATTACCTCAAAGTCTCCATGTTCATCCTTGCTGAATTTCACAAACCCCATGGCGCTTACCTCGGCGTTCCAGGTTGTTGTATTCTGCATGGGCTGAGGCCTGACACCCCACTCCTGCAACTTGCGTAAGGCCTGAGTGTAATTTTTGCCTGCTTCTTTCATATCGCTGATAACTTTGGATGGAGTGACAAGTTTTCCATCTTCAAATCCATCTTTAAGTCCAAAAAAAAGGATTAGCTTGTTATCTTCATAAACCAGGTTGACCGACACAGGCAGAATTTCTATGCCAACAGTAGATTTGTCAAAAAATGGGACCTGATCGCCAACCTGGAATGCTTCAGTAGACGGCAACGTATTCATGGGGTCCGGCCAGTCGGGATTGTCGCGTATACGCAGGCCCAGGGGTACGGCAAATGTTCTTAAATCGGTCTCAATGATGGCGAAAACAGGCCTGTTGGCAACAAACTGCATCCCAGGGGTTAGTAAACTAAAGTCTGCACTGGAGCTGAATATTGCTTTGTCACCCTGCTGAATGCGATACCCGGTTATATTCCATCCGGGATTGTTTACATCCAGCACAAGGCGGGCTGTATTTTTTTTGTGACGCATAAAATCTACAGGTTCGGTAAGAAGGTCAAACTCTTCAATGGAGCCATGAGGCATCAGGCGGGCAGCCACAACTTCAGGAAGGGGCTGATCTTTGCGGGCCAGGGTCAGGTTCAGGGTATAATGATCATTTTCTGGAACAAATTGACTCCAGTCCAGCTGGCGGGTCATGTAATCTATTGAAGAGTCAGGCCTGGTAAACAGGCTGAAAAAACGCATCTGGGTGCTGTTGAGGATGAATGTTACATGGCCGGATTCGTCTGTAGGCCCTTGCACGCCATACGGACTGGCGTAATAGACTCCGGAAACTGGTTTACCACTGAAATGGTCATGCACAGTAATGGTAACCGTATACTCCTGCTCGGGTGCAGCCTCCTCTTCACCTGATAAAAACAGGGCGCTCGAGGCATGAAGACGTGTACCTGAAATATCTGAGGCAATGCGGGTGGTCATACCCATGACGGGCTGATCTGCAGTAATTTCAATCAGTCCCTGAAAAGGAGCTTTTTCCGCGGGAAGGGTCAAAACAGTGCTTGCCCTGCCAGCCATTTCAATGGATTTTTGCCCCGAGGGCTGGCCTTGGAGATCCATAAGCACAATGGTGCAGGTGATCGGGGCGGATCCGGGGTTAATCAGATTCAGGATGGTTTCTTCCTCATGGGTTGAAACTCCAGTTAGAAGAAGACGCGTTGAAGCATCCATCCAGGTCGGAGCCTGGGCTGCAGTAAGCACACGTGGCTGTGCTGAATCGTGCTCGTTGTAACCAAACATCCAATATGCACTGCCACCGAGGGTCAAATCCTGAACCCGCACCCTGACCATCCCTCCCTTGGAAAGGTCCATCCCGGCATCCTGTAAATTCCATTCACTGGTCTGGAAAGCAGGTGCATTAAGCTGCAGTGTCTGCACCAGGTTGCCATCAGGAAGATGATGGTCCAGCCAGAGAATGTGATCAGCAGCGTCTCCGTTGAAATACCCAAGCCGGGACCAGAAGCCCTCTTCATGCGCTATCAGCAGCGGCAAAAACCATTCATTGCCAATCTCATTTAAAGTGCCGCGCCTGAGTGCAGTCCCGGATGCGTCACCCTTTAATGAATCACCTCGAAGCATCCACCCGGCTAGTACATCTTCTCCTTCTGAACCTTTGCCGAGAAGAATAAGACTGGCACTCAATCCTGCGAGAGGGTCCATTGTTCCGGCTATATAAGCTGTCAGTTCAGCTCCACTGAAGCCTTTACTGGTCATATCAACAATTTCTGTTAAAAAATCATCTTGAGGATGGAGCATGATTTGAGCATATGGGGCAAGATTTTGAGCAACCTGAGCAGACAAAACCTCATCATCACCCTGAATATTTATCCATATATCCATAGGAAATGGACTGATATTCGCAGCAACTACAAAAGGTTGCCAGGCTGTAACAACTATGTCTTCCTGTATGAAGCGTTCCACAAAAACACGTTGATGCGGGTCCGTAACCGGCACTGAAAGCAAAACATTTTCACCACCACCCACAGGCCGGTAGCCAATGGACACTGTATTTAACGCATTCGGACCATGATCTTCATCACTATAGATGCGTATGGCTGTCACTTTTGAAAGAAAAGGAAGGTCAAAAAGTTCATCCAAGCCAAACACCACTGCTGAGTCCGGGCTAACATCAATTTTTTTACCGCCTTTAACCAGAGACTCATCTCCCGGATCCGGAACCTGTCGGCCATCATGATTAAAACCCTGAACAAAATAAGTCTGAGGACGGTCACTTCCATTGGCTATCTCCACAAATGTCTGCCAATATTCGCTTTGCACAACCAATGGGACAAAAAGTTCACGGCCTGAATAAAATACCTTACCTGTGCTTGGAAAAACCTCCTCCATTACAGCATACGTTCGATTATCTGCACCACTTACAAATTGTGAAGCTGCTGCATAATTATGCGAAAAAACAATAAGAGAAGCATTAACTATAAACAAAGTGAAAACCAAATAAACATACCTGAAATAATGATTCATTACTTTTTCCTCTTGACAGGCAGATTATGAAGCCTCAATTTTTCCCACGACAGTGCCTGTCCCCGGGGGGGAGGCAATAATTTAATAAAATGTCGCTGTAGTTTTATACAGTTTCCTTTTATCACAAGTTCATGCAGTCTTCACATGCGCTCAGAACAGCAGACTGATCTTGTGCTCACAGAGCATGAGGATAACTAAAAAACTATTGCCAGCACGTATGGCTAACTCTGGTCATGCTGGCGCAAAACATCACCTGTCTCCTGCAGTGTTCAACGCAGTCACCGCGGACCAGCACAGGGGTACAAAGGGCACAATCTGCGTATGTGCCGCATTTACTGGCCAGCATTTCAGCAAATGTTTCCCTGCAGCATTGAGAACATTGAGTATCGTAGCTTTCGCATCCATCAAGGCACTCAACAAGATTAGTATAAGCCTCGCCAGCCATTGCCGGCGAACCCATTAATAGGCACAAAAAGAAAAAAATTGAACAAATAGCAAATTTCCTTAGCATGACCAGACCTCCTGTAGTACTGTTTGCAATATTTAGCTTTACCCAAGATATATGTATAGCGCTTTTTTGTAATGTTGAGTATTTTATCGTAAAGCACAACTCATGCCAATTAAAAAAAAACGTAATAGCTTGATCATTTTTCTGCAAAGCAGGGGCAGGTGCTCCGGCACTCGCGTGAGCGATAACCCGTGTTTTAACGTGCCATTTATGAGGCAGGTGGGGCTCCAGCAAGAGCCAGTACTGTGCCACAACCAAAAGTCTAAGGAGGGCTGTGCCCACAACCCAGTTTAAACAAGAATCGTTAAGTTGGGGTGATAACCGTACTTTTGAGACTGAAGGCTGAAGGCTGAAGAATATGGTTCCTGGGCATTATTGCTCTTTCAAGTTTAAAAAACTTTCTTGTTATTTTCTACAGGATTGAAACGGTAAGTTACTAAACTGTCACAAAAAACGTTGTCCAGTCATGTTGCCATAAGTATCAGCCGGATCATGCCTGGGATTTGCGCCAATATAGTTGTCATCTGCCTGTTTTGTTGTCACTTGAAAAAGAAAGTGCTCAGGCGAGGATTAAGACTGAGCACTGGGCAATGGGACTGTCCATCGCCAGGTATGATCTGAGATAGAAGTAATATTTTATTTCCGGAAAAATAATGTAATTATTCAACATGTTACGAATTTTCAGAGATTAAAATTCTTTAAATGTAGCTACAAAAAAGGAGGTTATTGTAATGAAGGTCGCAGCATTTAATGGAAGCGCCAGAAAAGATGGCAATACCGCCAGCCTGTTAAGGCATGTTCTGCATCGTCTTGAACGAGAAGGAATTTCCACAGAGCTTGTGCAGCTTGGAGGCAGGCACCTTCAGGGATGTATTGCATGTTACAAATGTTTTCAGAACCAGGACAGGCACTGCTCTGTCACCAAAGACATGCTCAATGAGTGTATTGACAAGATGCTTGAGGCTGACGGCATCATTATGGGATCCCCGACTTATTTCGCCAATGTCAGCACAAATATAAAATCCCTGATAGACAGGTCCGGGCTGGTAGCCAAAGCCAATAACGATATGTTTGCCCGAAAGACAGGAGCTGCAGTAGTAGCTGTCCGCAGGGCCGGTGCCATTCATGTTTTTAACTCCATCAATCATTTTTATTTTATCAGTCAGATGGTGGTGCCTGGCTCAACTTACTGGAACATAGGGCAGGGGCTTAACCCGGGAGATGTGGAAAAGGATGATGAGGGCTTAAAGACCATGGACAACTTAGGTAAAAATATGGCGTGGCTTATGAAAAGACTATATAATTAAGCGTACAGTCAAGGCCGTTTTTAAGCCAGGCAGGAATCAGGCACACCGGGACCCACTGAACATCCAAGCCAGTGTATCAAAAAATAAAAAAAGCTTGACAGGTTTCTGGTCATATTTCTACTAATCCAGTAGCAAATCGATGGGCATTGAAACTTGAAAAATGAAAATGAGCTAAGGACGACACCCCTATATTTATATGAAGCTTTAAAAATATCATAATAAAAAAAGTTATCTGCTTATTGCCAACAGCAATTTTCCGTTATAAGGCTTAGAAATCAAACAGAATTATTCTGGACAACCTTAAGAAATCTTTGAGTAATATCTTAACAAACTTCATGAGTACAGCACATATTCTTTACTGGACAAGGAATTGCTTCAGCTGACTCATAAACAACACTAATGGCTTGGTCCAGGGACTTTTTATTTTGCAAAGGCCTCAGGGGACAGTCAGGCACTCAATCCAAGTGCCCTGTTAATTTGGGCAAGAGATTTGTTTCTGATGCGCTCAGCGTCGGAATGTTCCCTGCTTATCTCAAAAATCCAACTGTTACTTTTACTAATTTTTACACCTAAAGAGGCGAGATAACATGGCAACAACATTAGGCAAACGCGTTTTATTTTTTCGTACACTTTGTGGGATTTCACAAAAAGAACTTGCGGCAAGGCTCGGGATTACCATCCAGCATATGAGCAGGATAGAGCGCTGCAAATCAGATCCATCCTTAGAAATTCTCAGAAAAATTTCCAAAGAGCTTAATATTGATTTATGTTCACTGTTTATGTTTTCATCTTCATTAATGAACGATATTCCGGAAGAAAAGTATGCTCCAGAGCATTATACACCACCGGTAAGAACGGGTGCTGTATTCATTAATAAGCAGTCTGGGCGCATGAAATGGTCTAATAAGATGTATGTGCTTCTGGGCTTTGAGCCATTTACCATCAGTTCAAAACTGAATCATCTGTTGAAGAATTTTCATCAGGATGACCAGCAGAAAGTCAGGGAATTTATTGATCAGACTTCCTCTGATACCAAGCCAGAAGCTATATTTGTCCGTTACTGTAAAAAGGGTAGAGAACGAGTGTTCAACTTGTCTTTTGACGAGAGTGATCAAGACACTATTGTCAGTGTTACTGATGTTACAGACCTGTTTTTTTACTTGGATTATTTCAATCATGAAAGAAAAAAAATTGAAGACTACGTCGCTCAAATAAACCAGGAACGCGCTGCATTGTCTGAAAAATATGAAGAAATGTCAGCTAATGAAAACAATCTGATCCAAAGCCTGGAAAATTATGAATCAATTGTCAGAGCTTCCCAGTACCCACAGGCTTTTATCAGCACCGACCTGAAGCATCAGGCCGCGAATAATTCTTATTGCAGGATGATGGGAGCGACTGTTAAAAATATCGTTGGCCAGGATTTTGAGGAAATATGCAAAACAAAGTTTGGAAATTTCAATTACCATAAGAAGATTGAGCCCTGGACCAGGGCTGCACTCCAGGGAAAACATATTTACCATCAGGAGTGGTTTACGTTTGCTGATGATGATTTAAGGTACATGAGCATAAAGTTGTCACCCGCGTTCAAAAATGATGAAGTAACAGGGCTGGTTTTTTTGCTCAATGACATGACCAGGATGAAAGAAACTGAAGAGCTTTACGACAGTCTCGTTAATACTTCCAATGATATGATACTTAAATTAGGTCCGGATAACAGGGTCGTATTTGTTAACTCTGTGGTGGAGAATGTTCTGGGTTATAGAACTGCCGAGGTGCTTGGTTGTTCTGTCCTTGATTTTGTTGTTTCGGATAGTCGGGACAAGCTTCAGGCCTACTATGACCAAGTATCTTTGGGCATGAAGCTGCAAATTGAAGTTGATATGCTGCACAGAAGCGGAAAGGTTGTTCCTGGATGGATATCTCTTTCGCCCATATTGAATGAAAACGGTGTTTACAATGGTTCTATTGTTATGGCCATGGACATATCCCGTTTGAAGCAGGCAGAAAAGGAATTAAGCCTTAAAACCGAAATGCTCAATGCATTTTTTCAGGCCTCAAGGGATTTAATTTTCCTTGGAAACAGCACAGATGGAGTGCTTGAAATTAATAAAGCCTGGAAAAAGCTGCTTGGGCATGAAAAATCACAAATAAGAGGTAAGAAATTTTTGGATATTATCCACCCTGATGACCTGCAGGCAACTCATGATACTATAGAAAAAATCAAAGAAGGCATTGAAGGAACTCATTTTGTCAATCGTCTGCAAACAGCTGCCGGGGACTACAGAACTATAGAGTGGAACGCCATGCCCATGGAGGGCAATGCAAACCTGACCTGCGGAATTGGCAGAGACATAACCGACAGAAAAGCAGATTAAATGAGCTTCGCTGTGCACTTCCGCACTTTTGAAAATAAGGAGCATTACGCGTTTCTAATATGGGCCGTGCCCACAACCTGAATGGAAAGAAATACTTTGCCGAAACCTGGGGCATTCCCCTATTGACTTTTAAACGCGTATTGCTCCCTGAAAAAATGGCAGATCTAAAGGAGTAAACCCTGGATCAACCCTGCCAGGGAGGCGGTGAACTGTTTTTCATTTATCCAGGATGAGACAGACCGCTGATTCTGTGGAGGTTAAGAATAATGAATACCACGCGCAGAAATTTTTTAAAGACCCTTTGCCTGACTTCGGGATCGCTTTTGTTCAGCAGTCAGGTTCTTGCCGGAAAACCAGCAGCCGATGCCAAAAACTGGGAGCCGGCATATGCCATGCTGGCGCGGCAGAGTACTCTTAAGTCCAGGGTGGAGCAGGCCATGGACAAAATGAAAAAGTGCGACCTGTGTCCTCATAAGTGCGGAGTTGACCGGCTTAATGGACAACTGGGATTTTGTCAGGCCCCGGCAAGGGCAGTGGTGCACAGTGCTGGTCCTCATTTTGGAGAGGAGCTCCCCCTTGTGGGACGCGGAGGATCAGGGACCATCTTTTTTTCCAACTGCAATTTAAGGTGCGTGTTCTGCCAGAACTGGCCCATAGCCCATGAAGGACGGGGAAGGGAAGTCAGTGAAGAGCAGTTGGCAGATATGATGCTGGATCTGCAGCGCAGACGCTGTCATAATATCAACCTGGTCACCCCGACTCATGTCATGCCCAACATTCTCAAGGCAGTGATGATAGCCCGTGAAAAAGGATTGCGTCTGCCCCTGTGTTACAACACCGGAGGGTATGAACTTGTGGAAAATATCAGGCTGCTGGATGGCATTGTCGATATTTATCTGCCAGACTTGAAGTTCATGGACCCGGATGAATCGGCAAAGTATGTGCTTGAGGGGGCGGGGGATTATCCGAAACACGCTCAGCAGTCCATCCTTGAAATGTACAGACAGACCGGAAACCTGGTTACTGACAGGAGTGGGATCGCCCTCAGAGGGTTGATGGTCAGACATCTTGTCATGCCCAACAGGGTGGCCGGAACAAGAGAATTTGTGTTGTGGATGGCGGATAATCTGCCTGCAGATACTTATGTGAATATCATGTCTCAGTACCGGGTGGAACATATGGCTTTTGAGTATGAGAGGATTTCCAGAGCCATAAACTCAAGAGAGTTTGTTGAAGCCATAGACTGGGCCATTGAGGCCGGACTGACCAATCTTGATGAAAGATCCATGTCCCAGTATATGATTCATAAACGTCTGGTAAGCTGACCTTAAGCCCAGATGCCGGGGATCTTGTGTCCGCAATGATCACATTGTCCATTGCTGATCTCCACCCTGTCCACGATAAATCCCAGGCGGGTGATGATCCTGGCTTTGCATCCCGGACAGAACGTGCTTTCAGCTTCATGTCCGGTGACCTTGGCTATGTAAACATAGTTTATGCCTGCCTCCATGGCTTTTTCCCTGGCCATTTCCAGAGTGGATACAGGTGTTCTGGGTAGACCTGACAACCTGTACAGGGGATAAAACCTGGCAAAGTGCAAGGGTGTATCAGGGCCGAGTTCCCTGACTATCCATTTGCACATTTCCGCAATTTCTGCGGGCGAGTCATTAATGCCCGGAATGACAATGGTGGTCACTTCTACGTGAATGCCTGACTTTTTCATCAAGAGCAGGGTGTTCAGCACATTACTTAACTCTCCTCCTACATATCTGCGATAAAAATCAGCATTGAATCCTTTAAGATCCACATTGGCAGCATCCATTGCCTGACAAATGTACGTCAGAGGCTTTTCCTTGATATAAGCTGCAGTATGAACAAGGTTGAGCAGGCCTGCTTCCATAGCCAGTTCAGCCATCTCCATCATGTATTCAAAAAAAACAACTGGTTCGCCAAAGGCATAGCTCATGGATCTGAGCCCTGCTGCTTTGGCCTGTTCAATGACCTGATCAGGAGGCATGTGGTAAGCATGTATATCTTCAGGCCTTACCAGGGCCATGTCCCACACCTGGCAGAATTTGCACCTGAGATTGCAGCCTGCAGTAGACACAGACAAGGCTCTGGATCCGGGCACCACATGAAAAAAAGGCTTTCTCTCCACAGGGTCCTGCTGGATCAGGGCCGGATTAGAATGGGCCAGGGTATACAGCTTACCGTTTCGGTTCTCGCGTACCCTGCAGAGTGACCTTTCACCCTGTTCCAGAAGACATTCATTGGGGCACAACAGGCATCTGGCTTTTTGCCCATCTTCCTGTTCATACCAGCTGGCTTCAACAGGACTGGTAAAGCCCTTGCCTCCGCCTGTGCTGTCCGGGTTGCCGGCGTGAGAGGCCGACGTCCTCATTGCAGGCATTCCTGTCAGACATAAGGCGCCTGCACCGACTGTGCAGGTCTTGAGAAAATCCTTTCTTGATAACAAATATTTCTTTGGCATACTATCTCCTGGTGATGAAAATTGAACAACAGGCAGCACAGCTGGAAAGAGCCGCCAACATGAAACAGGCGTGTATACCCAGCACCGGCGCTGCTGCTACTCCAGCCACAAGAGCTCCTGCACATGCACCACCCAGCTCAGTGGCGTAGACCCTTCCTGCTGATTTTTCCGCTGTATTTCCAAGGCTCATATAGCAGGCTGCAGTCAGGGGAAAGTCAATTCCGTTGATAAAGCCTGCGCTTAGAGTAAGCAGGGAGAAGACAGAGAAAATTACTGCCGGGCTGTGCATGCCTGCAGTCACAGGAATGATGAGCGCCATGAGAGCGGAAGCAGCAGCCATGAGCAGCTGAATCCGTCCCAGAATGGTCAGGCTGGATTTATTCTTGATTTTCTGGCTGGCTGCGTAAGCACCAGCTGCCAGCCCGGTCATGAACATGGCAATAATCAGCCCCACTGTTTCGTATATAAAACCATATATGCTCTGAAATGAAAAAATCAAGGCTACCTGCATGACCATGGTGGAAAATCCTGTACTGAAAGCAGTAAACAGGACTGCAAAACGCAGACCCGGCAGGGAGTGCTTTCCCGGCTTAAGCATTTTCAGTCCGGCCACAATGACAACAGGAAAAAGAATAACCGGAAAAAACCACCAGAACTGGACCTGGAGCAAATGGGCAAGGGTCCGGCTTTGTCCTGACCGGGTCACTTCATCCCAGAACATGAGGGTGTAGAAGTAAACAATGGGCCTGAAATCTGAGTTGATAAAGTATCTGCTGTCTGGCGGTGGAAGCCTGTGCTCGGCCTCTTTCTGAACTGCAACCGGTTCAGGATTTACAGGAACAGGGGAGGGACCTTGAAGATGGGCAAGGCTTGAGCGGCCATGATTGCGAATGGTCCAGTTCACTCTTCTGAGCTGGGAGTCTTCCAGCAGAAGATGAAAATGAAGTCCGGAAAACCCCTGGGCCTGAATGCTGCGATTCTCAAAGCGGTTTCTCAGCAGCGCAGGGTCGTGGGAAATTTGTCCCGGCTGATCAGTGGCAAAATAAAAAAGAAAACTGTCTCCCACGGGCAAAACTTTCTCAAAAACCGATGCAAGGGTATGGTAAACTGCTGCATTGCGATTGGCTACGGACCTGGAGCGTAAGTCATGTGTACTCATGAGCCCTGTTGCCAGAACTCCGCCTGGTCTTAAAATCCTTTTGGCCTCATCATAAAACTCTCTGGTATAAAATCTGTTGAGTACAGAAGTTGCCGGGTCCGGAGCATCCACAATGATCAGGTCATAGCTGCCCCGGGCCTGCTTGACATACAGCCTGGCATCAGAATGAACCATGTTCACCCTGGGATCATTTACTGCATCCACTGTTGCTGGTGGGGCGCGTTTTAAGGCAGATCTGGTCAGCACCGGGTCCAGCTCAACATAGCTGACCTCAGCCACTGGATGCTTGAGTATTTCCGCCAGTACTCCTCTGAGTCCCCCTCCAATGAGCAGGACTTTTTCAGGGGAAGGGTGCTGGGTCATGGCAAAGTGAGCAAGAACAACAGCTTCCTGCTCTTCAAATCCCGGTACCAGGGTTTCAGGCCCGGCCGTGGAGAACATGAGATGCCCGCTCTGAAAAAAACTGTATTGATCCTTGCGTTTGAGCACTGCAATACTGCCATGTTTGGATTGCAGAATTTCCTGCAGTTCATGCTCAGGGGTCAGGCGCTGCCATTTTTTTGTCCAGGCATGCTCATCAATGAAGATCATGGCAGGCATAAGCAAGACGGCTGTTAATGGAAGAACCAGCCACGCTTTCCTGCTGCCTGAAAATGGTGAAAGTACTGTATTGTTTCGGGAAGAAGCCATAATCCAGACCGGCAGGAGCATGGCTGCCATGACAAGAACAGCTGTTTGAAAGGAGTTCAGGACATGGACAAGAATGAAAGTGAAGATAAGCCCGCCCAGCATGTTGCCTGCAGCTTCAACAATATAAACCTTGGAAGCGCCTGAAGTGTCGTGCTTCTGATCCAGTTCCCGCCATACCCTGGACAGAATTACAAACTGCGCTCCCAGCAGGATGCCTATAATGCTTATGGCCAAAAATGAGGACTGGATCATTTCCCACAGGGACAGATAAGTGCCTGGGGCAACATCAAGGATTTGTCTCAGGGACCTGCAGACATAGATTGTCAAAGGCAGGCAGATAAAGGCAGTTAGTGTGCTGGCTTTGAGCAAGGCAACAGGCTTGGCAAACCTGTGAATTATTCTGGCAGCAGCACTGCTGCCCACACCTACCCAGACCATCCATGCACAGAGGATGGTTCCGATGGAAAGCTCGTTTCCATGAAAGACCATCAGCAGTTCACGCAGGATCAGGACCTGAGAGACTTGTGAAGCCATGCCCAGAGCAAGGCAGGCGAAAATGCAGGGATGCCTTAAATCTTTCATGTTATTTTGTAAGCGCTTTATTCGGGTGTGTTCAGGAAGGAATGTGTCAGGAACGGGATAATACGGAAAGGTCCGATAAAGTGAAGTTGCACAACCTAAATAGTTAGCCCGCAAAGCGCACGACTATAGTCAATTTCATGGGGAAAGCAAGGCTGCGCAGGATTTGAACCGAAATAAGAATCAGGCGGCCAGTTGCTGTTTAATTATTGACACGTCAAGCGCAACCTGATGAATACGTTCCTTGAGATTATCGTGCTCTTCCCGTCGGACAAAGGCCCTGGTGAGTTCATCAAGGCGCCGGTTGTTAGTATCAATCCTGTCAGTATTCTTCATAATTTCCATTTTCAGCTCAGCCCTGGTCTCATCAATGCGCGCCGTTAATTCACTCTTAACCCCATCAATACGCTTGTTGGTCTCATCAATGCGCGCTGTTAATTCACTCTTAAACTCATCAATACGCTTGTTGGTCTCATCAATGCGCGCTGTTAATTCACTCTTAACCTCATCAATACGCTTGTTAGTCTCATCAATACGCCTGCTTTGATCAGCCAGGTGAAGGTTTACATCGTCCAGTCTTTTATTTGTCATGTCCAGGGTGGCCTTAACGCCAGCAATATCGTCCCTGATGCTCTTAAATTCGGGCATCATCCATTCCTGTATAACAGAACGTACAGCATCCTTTATGTCCATGGTTATCTCCTTCATGCAAGATTGTTTCTGTTTGACGCTTACAAGTAACTAAAACCAAATAAGCAATAAATTCAAAGTATTATGGTTTTGCCATACAGATTACTTCGGTCGCTTAGGTTCCCTCGTGGGTGACAAGTTTTCAGCAACTACATCCCTGACAGCTCAGCTGTCATTGCGAGCGAGTCTTCGAGCGCGGCAATCCTTGTTGCGAGCGAAGCGAAGCAATCTCGTGTTAAGGCTGATTTTTTAGTTACTCACACGTTCGGTCCCGGGCCGCCCGGGTAAAGCGCTTTTAAGGAAAATGGTGTTCAAGACTTCGGGACCTGTGCTTGAGCATCAATTTGAGTTCAAAATAACTCATTCCTGGGACAAGTAGGTCTCGGAAAAGTCAAGCCAAATGCCATATCCAAAGTGATAGGCAGATACGCAAATTTTATTTGTAAAATATCAGATGATTCTTAATAGGGCAAGAAATAAACATCATCATTTCGAGTGGTTAGACTACATGCTTGTCTAATCATACAAGACGCAAAAGGGTCAAGTAAATTCAGGGTGTTACGCGAGAGCTTTTGTGATTGTTGATAATATCCAGGTTAAAAAAATATCCACCCACAGGTAAAAAAAATGAGTATTTTGCCAAGGGTCACGGCAACTGATAAACACAAATGGCTTGCTACGCAACCACTTTGATGTTGATGTTCTTTTTCGCCTCGCACAAAGTAGCCCAGCCGTTGGACGCTGGGATATGCAGCGAGGGTGTGGGAACAAATAACTACCCTCGATCCCAGGCAGGAGCCAGGGATCGTTTTGGTCTTGCGGCTCCTGCTGCTTCTTAAACATGTGGCTGGAGCCTGGGAACAAGAGCAAATATAATGCAATTTGTAAGTATTTGATTTTATAGCCAATATGATTCCAGTTAGTTAGAAGATTTGTTAAAGTTTGCAGCAAATTCAATATTTTTCCAACAAAATGTTGACATTAAAACAGGATGAAGATAATGATACTGAAAATCAAAAGCGCTAAGCGTAAAGGAGAAAAAAATGACCACCAGAACAAGTTTGAGTGGGTTGAACCACAAGTCATGTCAACACCTCAGGGATGAAATTCAGCAAACAGCAAATAGTAATATTGAAACCATGGAAGAGTATACCAGGTTGATTCGTCTGGTTAGAACAGGCTTTTCCAGAAAGCATAAACTTTATCCGGATAAAAACAAGGAGGAGTAATGACTGCAGCATTAATTGGAGGTATGGACAGGCTTCAGCCTCACTACCAGAAAACTGCGAAAAAGGCCGGCTATAAGCTCAAGATGTTTACTGGAACTGAAAACACCATTAACGAGCGTATAGGCAATATTGATCTTTTAATAATTTTTACAGGAAAAGTATCTCACAGCGCCCGTAAAATTGCTCTCAACGCGGCCAGGGCTGAGAATATCCCAGTATTGATGTGCCACTCATGCGGAGTCTCAACATTAAAGGAGTGTCTTGAAAACAAGACATGCCCATATAAAGATGTCAATTCCCAGTAAAAAGATTCAATTGGAAAATATTTTTCCGGCTTTGTCCGGATCTTTAACTATTGTGATCCCGGATAAGTTCAAGCATATCCTCCAGAGTAAGCTTTGAGCCGGTATCAGTGCCTTCGAGCAGGCTTGTGGCCAGGTCACGCTTGTGGGTATGCAGGGCCAGAATCTTTTCCTCTATGGTGTTTCTGGTCACAAGTCTGTAAATGGTCACAGGACGGGTCTGTCCTATTCGATGAGCGCGGTCCGAAGCCTGATCTTCAACTGCTGGATTCCACCAGGGGTCTAAATGGATTACATAGTCTGCAGCCGTGAGATTCAGGCCGAATCCCCCAGCCTTGAGGCTGATGAGAAAAAGGTTTCCTTCCCCGGCTTGAAACGCATTGACAGCGGTGTGTCTTTTTTTTGCAGGCGTGGAACCGTCAAGATACTGGTACTTGACTTTTTTCTGGTCCAGATACTGACGCGTCAAACGCAAATGGTCCACAAACTGGCTTGATCAGTTCTGTTAAAGGGGGGTATTTGTCCAGCTTTTTGGAATCTTTCAGGGTTTGCAGAGGTTTTTTCTTACCGAATTTATGTAGGATCAGTGCTGCCTCGCGAGCAAACCAGACAAAACCGTTTTCATTTGCTGTGTTGAAGTGCATATTCAGTTGACTCAAAGTATTGGAAGAAACATCCTGCCCTGTCCAGTGAGTTCCGAGAGCACGTACAAGTTCAAAAAGAGATTCTTTGCGATAAGTCAGCATGTTGCCAGTCAGTGAACTATCCTTAAGTGGAATTTTTCCCATAATAGTCTGGGCAATTTCTAAGAGCAAACTCTGGCTGTCAGCAAAAAGAGAATAATTTTTTTTCTTGTTTAGAAAATTGAGCTGAGGCTGAAGAAGATCATGCATCTCTGCATGGTCCCGGGCCATCGCTGCCATGGTGTAGAAGATGCCCGCAATCATAGTTGCTTGTAAGCTCATCACCCGGGCGGACCGGGACCGAACGTGTGAGTAACTAAAAAATCAACCTTAACACGAGATTGCTTCGCTTCGCTCGCAACAAGGATTGCCGCGCTCGCCCCAGTTGAATGGCTGCGCCTACACTGCGTGTATTCAACGAGGTAAAAAGACTCGCTCGCAATGACAGCTGAGCTGTCAGGGATGTAGTTGCTGAAAACTTGTCACCCACGAGGGAGCCTAAGCGACCGAAGTAATCTGTATGGCAAAACCATAATACTTTGAATTTATTACTTATTTGGTTTTAGTTACTTAGAAGCT
>NZ_JYNP01000036.1 GCF_000934755.1 Desulfonatronovibrio magnus | reverse complement strand
AATGGCTGCGCCTACACTGCGTGTATTCAACGAGGTAAAAAGACTCGCTCGCAATGACACCTGAGCTGACAGGGATGTGGTAGCTGAAAACCTGTCACCCACGAGTGAGCCTGAGCGACCGAAGCAATCTGTATCGTAAAACCGTAATGCTTTGAATTTATTGCATATACGTTTGTAGTTACTTAGAAGGTTATAAAAATTTCTTGTTTTATTCTACAGGATTGAAATGGTAAGTTACTGATAAGAAAGGACCATCCTCCTCATAATCAATGAGGTTTTCGGTAAGGTTACTCCCACTTGTTTCCACGCCGTTTAAGCTCGATATACTCTACCCGGCCTCTATCGCTGATAAAAATGAATGACAGCCAGCTGATTAATGCAATAATCAGGGCTCCGCCGAGAGCAGACCAGAAACCCTGAATCTCAAGCCCGCTAACCACACCCGATACCATAAGCAGAAGAACAGCATTGATGACAAAAGTGAAAAGACCCATTGTAAGGATGGTAATGGGCAGTGTAATAAGAATCAGTAAAGGTCTGAGCAAGGCGTTGAGAATACCGAGGAAAGCAGCAGCAACAAAGGCTGAAAAGAAGCTTTGTACAACAATTCCGTCAATCAGGTAAGCACAAAGCATTATGGAAAGAGTCAGTATAAGCCAACGAATGAGCAGTCCGTTCATCAGTTCCTCCTGAAACTGTTTTTCATAGTTAAGGGCATGGAGCAGATCACCTCCCGGGATGAATATGGGATCAAAAAACAGTCAGTTTATGCTTGTGGAGAGCATGATTTATATTACCATGCTCTCCTTTAATGCGTTTAAGAGTTAATCTTAATCTCGCCTGTTTCTTGTACCTTCCAGTATGTTGGGATGGTGGGCCTCAAAGTCCATATCCTGAATATGACAGACAGCACAATTGTTGTTGGCACCGATGGCATAAGGCTCTCCCTGATACTGCATTGGCTGGACATTATCCCTGTCCTTGCCGAACTGGTTGACCGCAGGATACTCTGCATGTGTGGCTCCATGACATGACTGACACATAAGTCCGACATTATCATGACGCAGTCTGTAAAGCTCTCCCACATGCTCGTTCCAGACATTAAAAGCGCGAACTTCATGATTTTCAGGCTGACCAAAGTCCTGATGACAGGTGAGGCAATCCGGCTGCTGATCCCAGGGTGTTCTGGCGTTAATCTCATCAATAGAACTTACCAGTCTGGGCTCAATATGTTTCATGAGCCTTCCTGCCTTTTCTGTTTTACCCAGCTCGTATTCTCCCTTGAGAAGAGACAGGGAATGATCTTCAAGAGTGCCGTGACAATAAGTACAATCCAGCTTGACAGTTGTGGCATGTACTCCGCGTTTGCAGTCTGTATAGCCGTCAGGATCACTGGGGTGACAGGTGTTGCAGGTTTCCGGACCTTCACGGTCGGTCAGGTAGTTGACGTGAAAGCCATGTATTGCCGCAGGCAGGTTCAGGAGTTCCGGATCTCCCACAGCATTGAGCAGTGGGTCAGGATGACAACTCTGACACAAAACAGGATTACCGGCTTCTGCCCTCTCCATGAGATCGGTTTTGTTTCTTTTATCGTGCAGTCTGAGTACATCCGAAGCAGTAACTGCGGAAATACCCATTGTATCCTGTACACGCCATTCTCCTCCATGGCAGGTATTGCATCCCATTTCCGCTGCTACAGGTGCAACTGTCTTGGTCGTGGCCAGAAGTTCACCTGTGTTTTTATCCCATGCTTCAATGTGGAAAAAAGGATAAGGATTGATGCTGCCGTCATCAGAGTATGGCAAGACAGGTATACCCCCGGCAATATAGGTCAGCAGGTCCTCGTTCAAGGTGAATTCACCCTGCAATCCCAGTCCACTGCCACCGGTATTCACCTCAAGGGGGCGGCCCAGCAATGATTCCGCATTATCCCAGAATGATACATGATTGGCAGGATTTTCAAACCCTTCCTGTACCCTGTAGGTTATAACCACATCATCCATGACAATCTCAGGAAAGAAATCCCTGCGCACAAGTTGAGCGTACAGAGTATTTCCCGGAGGCAGCATGGACCAGTAATCATCACAATCAGTTATGCACTTGAGCCCGAGATTGTTCCAGGCCAGCAGAACATACTCATCTGTTTCCGGATCAAAAGGAGGAATCTCAAACTCAAACTGAGGTATCTCAGCAGGCTGCGATCCGGTTATTTCCTTGCCGTGAATATCCTCCACAATAAAGTGAGCCAGGGCCAGCCTTTCCTCTCTTGTCCCCATAAAACGCGGCATGTAATCATACAGTTTACCCATGCCGTTGAGCACGGAATCCATGCCATACAGGCCAAACTTGGCTGTAATGGGACGTATGTCATTCAAAGGACCATCAAGGCTGTGACAACTTATGCATTGCAGATTGAAAATCTCATGCCCTGCTGCTGTCATGTTCTCCGGTGTAATTTCTTTGTGTTTGACCCATTTGGCCAATGGCAATATTCCCCTCTCGTTTATCTCCTGTTCCATTTCCACAGGTATGGAGTTGGAATACATAAGCTCATAAATTACATAGGGCCTTCGACCGGCTTCCCGCATCCACTCAAAGCTGCCCATATAAAGAAGACCTATAAAAAGAAGGACAAACGCTACCGGACGTTTGATGGTTCCCGGCATGCGAATGGAAAATAAAAGACCGCCCATTACAATGATTGCTGAAAGCCAGATGAAAGCCTTTAAGAAAGGTACAATCTCGGGCGAACGGCCAAGAATCATGGCCTTGGCACCTTCAGGCACGGCAGACAGATACCATAGTCCGGAAAGAATCAGAAAGATAAAGGGCAATAGCAGCCACTTGGCACAGTAGCGAACCATCTTTTCCCTGAAATCCTGATCCTTGATCCATGAAGCAGTAACAAATCCGTAAAGACCAGCGAGCATAAGGGCTATAAAGGTTCTGAAAAACAAAGCGGGCCAGAAAGTAGGATTAAAAAAGGCATGCCAGACATTACCTGTTTCAAGCCAGGCTCCAGGCGAAAGCATAAAGGCGATTATACCATTAATCATAAACAGAGACATCCAGGCAAAAAAGAAATACAGCCACCCCATTAACAGGTGTTTGTCACGCTGCATCTTGCCGAACGTGTAATAATATACAAAAATGGCAATAATCTCTGCCATGAAAAAGACCCATTCTATTGCCCAGAAATAAACAAAGACATGAATAAGCCTTGAAGTGGCAGCAGGACTGATTAATGATATGGCAAACCATATTCCCACACCACTGACTGCACCAAAGACCAGTGTCAGAAGCATGAAAAATTTGGCGTGCTTTTTGGTATATTCAAGAATTTGGGGAGAGTTTTCCCGGTAGGCCTTTTTTTCAGTCAGGACCAGAAATAAACCGCCGCCAATGGCAAAATGCGCCACAAATACATGCAGAACAGCGATAATGGCAATCCAGAAACCGCCTCCAAGAGTATATAATTCCCATACTGGATAATTCATTTATGCCTCCTTCCCGGCTTCAAAAGCCAGCTTCAGCATATAAAATACTGCGCCGATACCGATTACAAACACCACAAGAAAAATAAACAAAGGAGCGTATTCCGGGACAACAACCCTCTCAGAGGGATGATAGTATCCGCCAAGGTACGCGCTTCTGACCATATCGCGCATCAGCACCATAAAGATTATGGTCATGACAAGGCCTGCTGTAGTGGCCCACACCATTTTCTTGAAGCTGAACACCAGAATCATGGCCACTCCTGAAAGACCCAGCAGGAAAATAGCTGTATTCAGAGCCTTCCCTCCCATGAAAAGAAGCATTATATCTTGAGGCAGACTTATAAGAAACCAGATGCCGATTACTATCTGAGCCAGAGTGGCGTAACTGAACCATTTCATACCTTCTTCTATGTATTCAGCAGCTTTGGGGCTCTGCTTGAATTTCCATGTAATGGCCATAAATAAACCGCCCACAGCAATGGAGGCTACAACAAAGTGAAGATATCTTGGAATCAGGGTGGGATCGCTCAAGTTTAACATGGTTCCGGAACGGTTATCAAAAAATCCGGTCCATTTTTCAGGACTGAGCATGAGGGTCATGTTGTTGGAAAAGAAAAAAGCGATGATCAATGCCAGCGCAACCATAAGGCCGACAAAGTAGATTCTCAGGTTTGGCCATTGATCGTACTTAAAGTCATAAATATATGCGCTGTAGTACATGATCACCAGTATACCCACAACGCTGAGCCAGTAAACTGCCATCATAATCGAACTGACATATATGAACTGCCCGTAAAGCACCTGCAGAAAAAGCAGGGGGGCAACTCCAAAATTTATGGTAAAGGCTATCTTATAAGGCAGTTTGAGAGAAATATCCTTACACACCGGGCAACTGGCGCTGCCACCTTTTCTGATATGCTTTACAAGAGATATGATCCCTGAACCAAGCATGACATTCATTAGTAAAAGATGGAGAATAAAGGTTAACAAAAGAAAAAAATAAAACCATCCCCAGTGTGTAGGGATGGTATCCGCTACAGGTATCAGACCTGAAGGATCCATAAAACTCCCCCCTTGAAAGATTTATGAGCTTGACTTAGACTCATGGCAACACGGCAAAATTGTATATTAAACGCCTGCAAACCGCCCGGGATCCATGATTCAATATTGTCATAAATCCCAGTTATTAAAATCAGGGCAGGCGCGGCAACCTCTTACTCAATCAACGTTACACCTTGAAGCTGTAATTTGCAACACCAATAATCTTTAACGCTGCAAGAATTAATAATGCCAATACAGGATAAAAATCATGGAAAGCGAAAAACGAAAGCGCTCAAGAGTTGGAGTTATGGTACCCCTGGTAATTGTCCACAATAACCTGCGACTCACTTCTGTGACTAAGGACATAAGCCTCAAAGGCCTGCTGGCTGTTTCCCGACCGGAGTTGGATGTCGGCGCACCCTGCTCACTTAGCCTTCGCCTGACATCAGGCATCAATATCAATATTGACGCTATTGTCGCTGCAAACAATGAAAGAGGTACTGCCTTTGATTTTGTCAAGATGGATGAAAGCAGCTTTTATCATCTGCATAATATTGTCAGACTGCACTCTGATAATCCTGACAAGGTGGATGACGAACTGCTTAACCCTGCTTTTGATATTGAAATGTTAGAAAGATTCAATGAGGAAAAAAAGTAAGGCGCCTGGTTAGCTTTTGTACAGATTGTTCCCGTCGCTACGGCTCCCTCGTGGGTGACAGGTTTTGCGCAACTACAGCAAAGAGAGATCTTATGAGCATGAAAAAAATATTTTTTATACTGAAATGTCTGCTTATCTTCACCCTAACCCAAACAGGAATCAATATGGCCCAGGCTCAGAAATTTCACATTCTTCCCAATGGACTTGAAATTGTCCTGGAACAGGATCAGCGTTTTCCTTTAGTATCCTTGCGTCTCTATGTAAGAACAGGGTCGTCCTCTGAAAAGCCAGGCGAGGAGGGCATCAGCCACTTTTTAGAACATATGGTCTTCAAGGGATCCGACAAACGCAGGCCCGGGCAGGCAGCTGCAGAAATTGAAAAGGCCGGAGGATATCTAAATGCGGCCACCAGCTTTGACTATACTGTTTATACCATTGAGCTCCCGGCTGATCAATGGCGTCTCGGTATTGATGTTCTGCAGGATATGGTATTTGGTTCCACCTTTGACCAGGATGAAATCAGCAGAGAAAAACTTGTAGTTCTTTCTGAAATTGACCGGTCTCTCGATGAGCCGGGCAGACTGGTTTTCCGCGGCATTCAGTCCCTGATTTTTCAGGACACAGTTTACTCCCACCCTATCCTCGGCTTCAAGGAGACAGTAGAGGATTTCACAAGAGATCAAATAATTAATTATCACGCCCGCACTTACCAGCCAGGCAACATGGTTCTTGCCATAGCTGGAGATATTGACCCAGAACTTGTCTTGCAGGAAACAATGGACGCTTTTCAGGATTCTCTTAACTCCTGGACCATAACTCTGCCTTCTCCTATTGAAATCCCTGTGTCATCCGACCCCGACCCTGCTGACAGAGTTGTGTTAAGCAAAGGCCCCTGGTCCAAGGCCTATTTTGCCGCTGCTTTACCTGCTGCTCCCATTGGCTCGCCTGATGCTGCAGCCTTAGATGTTCTGGCTTACCTTCTTGGCGGGGACAGCACATCTAAACTTTACAATACGTTTAAATATGAAAAAGGCCTGGTGAATGATATTTCCGCTGGTGTTTTTTCATTGCAAAGAACAGGTCTTCTCTATTTCAGTGTCCAGCTTGCGCATGATAACCTGCAATCCTTTCACCAGCAGTTTATTACCCACATTGCCTCCATTAATCCGGATGATTTTACTGAGCGCCAGATCAACAGGGCCATCATCAACCTTGAAGAACGAAGCCATAGAGCACATGAAACTCTTGGCGGCAAAGCAAGTGATCGGGGCTTCACACTGTTATTTGAAAGAGACCCCATTGCTGAGCAAAAATATCTGCGTGCCCTGAAAAATGTCAATCGAGATGAACTGCACCGGGTTGTTGGGCACTACTTAGATCCGCGACTGATTTTTGTTTCAGCCGTAGTCCCGGACAGCGCTTCCATCACCCGGGAAATACTATCCAAATCCCTGCAGGACACCCAGGCAGCAACTGCTCAAGCAGATCTAAAAGCTGAACCTCATGATAAAACCGAGACTATTGATCTTGGAAAAGGCAGGCAACTGGTACTTTTGCATGACCACACCCTGCCCCACACCTCAATCCATATCTCATGGCCGGGAAGCAGTTCTTTAATTACCCGGGACATGCAGGGCCTGCCAGAGCTTACAGCCCGAACCCTCACCCGGGAAACCCGGCAAAGATCATTTCAGGACATTCAGCAATTTTTGCGCGACCGTGCTTCATTTGTAAGTGCCAGCGCAGGCAGAACCAGTTTTTCAGTTTCAGCACGATTCCCCTATACTTTCAGTCATGATATTGTGGATTTGATAAGTGATGTTATTCTGGAACCGACTTTTGGCCAGGATGAATTGCAAAGGGCTGTAAGTGACCAGCAGTCAGCCATAAAAAGGCAGGAGGACAGACCTCTTGGGTACGCTTTCCGCCACCTGTTTCCATTTCTATTTTCTTCTGGATCGTACAGCTACCTTCAACTGGGAACCGAAGATTTTTTAAGCACTGCTTCATCTGATATGACTTCAAACTATTGGAAAAAGCAGCGGTCCATGCCCTATGTGATTTCAGTATGCGGAAAGATTGATCAGGATGCTGTGGACAGGCTCATCAAAAACTTGAAAACAATTGATACCAAACCAGAACAGCCCACCCCTGATTTTTTATGGTCCACGGATAAAATCAGAGACATTCAGCTGGTTGACAGGAATCAGGTCCATCTGCTCAAGGTATTTCCAGTTCCGGGCAGGGTTGATGATCACTCTCCGGCTGTCAACGTGCTCAACCGGGTGCTTGCAGGTCAGGGAGGGATTCTTTTCAGGGAACTGAGGGATCAGGAAGGTCTGGCCTACTCTGTTACTTCCATGTTATGGCAATCCAATGAAACAGGCTTTATTGCCTTTTATATTGGCACCAGCCCTGACAAGGCAGATAAGGCTTTAGATGGTTTTGAAAGAGTGGTTCATCAATTGCGCAAAGATTATATGGATGATCTGGAAGTAACCAGGGCGGCAAACCTCCTTTATGGAGAGTATCATCGCCAACGACAAACCATCAGCAGCAGGGCAAATGAAGCCTCGTCACTTCTGGTTCAGGGCCTTGATCTTGACTATAACCTTGAGATGACTCGAGAAGTCAGAAATGTATCTCCTGAGGATCTCAAGATGATTGCCCAGACTTATCTTGTCCCGGAAAAAAGCTACATTATGCGGGTTATGCCGTAAAAAAACCGTGGTCACAAATGTGGCCACGGTTTTGATAACAATCTATATCTAACGCGGGCTGTACCCGCAACCCAGTTATCTGTTATCTGTTATCTGTTATCTGTTATCAGTGTAAGGCAGTGAATTCAGGCTTTTGTTCTTCAACAATTAACAATTAACTATTAACTATTAACTGATAACAATTTCTTGTTTTTTATGACAGGGTTCCAGGTGTAAGTTACTAACGCGGGCTGTACCCGCAACCCAAAAAAAAGAGATTTTAACCGCCCGTTGGAAGACTCACTCAAGACGCCCAGTTAAACCCTGCTGCGCAGGAACGCTTTCAGCGTTGTTTAACCGGGCAGGCAAAGGGCGCAAAGGAAGAAAGAATTTTTTTCATTTGCCGAGGAACCCAGTTAAACCCGTCTGCGACGGAGAGTACGTCTGTTTAACAAGGCAGGCAGCAAATGAAAAGCCAGCCTTTTTGAAAACCGATGTTCGGTTTTCAAAAAAACATCTTCTTTATTGTCTTTAACTTTGAGTCCTTCGCGCCTTTGCGGTTCAAAGTTTCTTGTTTTTTATGACAGGGTTTCAGGAATAAGTTACTAATTTTCATCCGGAAAAGTTTTTTTTCCGTAAAGAAAACCAATAGCTACAACATCCGGAAAGAAAGACTTTCAGGATGGAAACTATCTACCTGGCCAGGGCACCTTCACTGGCAAAAAAAACACTCTTGTCACCTGTTAAAGGCCTGTCTGTTTCCGGACTGTGAAACTGACTCTCAGTCATCCGCATCCTGTACCCAAAGGTCAGATAAGTATCCTGAGATGAAGGCATCTTTTCAGGCTCCATCTGAAATTCAAAATTTACTCCATGTACCCGGTCAAGCTTTTGTGTGGGAAAAACCTTAAGATCCTTTGCCAGTACAACACCTTTTTCATCGCTCAGGTAAACTGAAATCCAGAAATCGTGCAGCCACTCCGCCCACCCGGGGATGACACTGGTCTTGGGCATGGCCACGCCCCTGACAATATAATCTCCATTGTCCACCACTGTCATGTATTCAAAATTCCAGTATCGCATACTCAAGTGATTGGTTTCATTAAGCTGAAAAGGATTTTTAGCCAAATGCCTGACACTTAAGTGCGAACAACCCACAAGTAAAAATACTATTAACAAAAACAAAGCCAGTCTTCTCATTATATTATCCTCCGCATAAACTTTATTCAGGCAAGGCCCTGCTTGCGGCCCTTTTCTGTATGTATTTTTCTAAATTTCTAATTTGAAACCATTCGTGGTGGTCCGGCAACAATCATCTCAGCCAGAGTTAAGTTAACCCTCGGTAAAGAAGAAATTTTTGGCCCCACAAACCCCTGCTCCAGAACTGCAAGCTCCATATAAAACCTGGTGCGATCAGTCCTGGGATAATCAGACATTCCCTCTATACTTTCCTGAGCCCTGAAACATCCCGGAAACTCCAGTCTCCGGCCATCAGGCCGAACATGCACTGTAGGCACTCCATGCATTCGACAAATCATCAGCCTGTGAGAATATAGTACACACAGACCATCCTCATTGACTGGACACATGATATTGGGAGTTCTGCCCAGTGCTGTTTCCTGTTTTGCCTGTTGAACATAATCCTGAGCCCGACTGATGATTTTCTGGCGCATCTCATCCTGACACTGGTTTAATCCGCGAATAAAGTATGCCCATTCCACTCTGGTATGGTGCTGGAAAAAGCTGGTACAACAATTATCCGGACACCCTTTACAGGAAAAACCTATATCAGCAGCCACCTGACTGTAAGAGTTTTCCATTTGCTGATACAATGTTTCAAGTCTTTTAAAAACCACCCTGGGCATTAATTTCTTAATTTTCTTTTTCATTATCCTTTGATAGCTTTGGTTCCTGGTTCTTCGTTATGCGGCTTCACCGCTGTTCTTCGTTCCTGGTTCCAGCTTTTGACTGTTCAGTGATTTATTAATTCCCTGTAAAGACTTCCATCTCAGGCAGTCTGGTCTTCTTTGCAGGTCAACGGGATCATGCCTTTATCTTTCATCCAGTCAGCAATAAGAGACGCACTTAATTGAGGTGTATTGTCAACAGTATTTACTGTCAACTGGGCGTAACTTTCATATAATGGAATTCGCTCTTCAAATATATCATCAATCTTCTGTCCCTGCCTCTTGGCCAGGCCACGGGAGTTTTCGTCTGTCAGCCGGGTCCGAACTGTATTTAAATCAACCTCAAGATATACAATCCTGCCAACTTTTTGCAAATGTTCCATAGCCTTAGAACTATATATAACACTCCCCCCGGTGGAAATAATGCTCATAAAAAATTTTAAACTGGAAACCAGTTCTTCTTCAGCCTGTAAAAAACCATCCAGGCCAAGCTTGTCCCTTATGGCCTGCAAAGGCATTCCCCACCAGGCCTCCATTAAAAAATCAGTATCAACCCAGGCCATGCCGGTTATTGCGGATAGTTCCCTGCCTATGGTGGATTTGCCCGAACCGGGCATCCCAATCAGCACCACGCAACTGCCTTCAACAGGTACACCTCTTTCTCGCAGCTCTGGCATTTATATTTCCCCTTTATCACTATGGCGACACTTTATTTATGCTTGCAGGGGACTGGCTGTTTTGCCGCCGGATAGTCCGGCTGTTTTGTGGTTTGAGATCGGCAAAAGTGCCTGTCCCCAGTGCTGGAGGCAATAATTTACACAAAATGTCGCTAAAGTGTTACAATTGTTTTTGCTTTGCCAAGCCCCTGTTCTTTAAAGTTAAATGAAAACAAATTAAAAGAAAAGACCTTGCTTTATAAAATTTTTGATCGGCTTAACAATTGACCTGACTGGATTGTAGACCTATAAGCAATGCAGGCAGCAACATCAATATTGTGAGGAGCGTAACGAATTTGCTGAAATGGCACTGGCTCTTTTGCTGTCGGACAGTCCAGCTGTTTTGCAGCTCTAAGCTGGCAGAGGTGACTGTCTCCAATCGATTTTTTTAGAAGCCCCTCACCCGGGCGGCCCCGGACCGAACTTGTGAGTAACTTTAAGACTCTGTCACTTTTCTGGAAATTGGGACAGTCCCCGCGAGGTGCTACAAACAAGACTGATGCTCCATTGGTTCCTGGATGAATTTTGCTTTAATGAAAAAATTTACACAGCGAGGGACAGTCCCTGTGCCTGGCGCAAAGCTCCCATCTTTGACGAAACTTTTCTGGCAAATGTGCATGAATCATAAGCAAAAATTGCAAATCATGAAAACTGTAAGAGTCTGATTTTATTATCAAAATGATTGTAGTTACTTAGAAGCGCGTAATACTGCCTTTCTATTTCATCCAACAAGGAACCAGGAACCAAGAACCAGGAACAAGTAACCATGAACCCTCAAGATATGAAGAGGTTTTTTTGATGACAGATAACGGCCTGAAAATTATTACAGAACATTCCAAGGAAGGGGCCCGAGTCAGAGAAGCTTTTTTTGAAGCCAACAAAGAGAAACTGACTACTATTGCCAAGATATCCTCAGCCTGCCTTGCTGCAGGAGGAAAGCTGTTATTTTGCGGTAATGGCGGCAGCGCAGCCGATGCACAACATCTCGCTGCTGAATTTGTCAACAGATTCATGCTGGAACGCCCTCCCCTGCCAGCCATTGCCCTGACAACAGACACATCCATTCTGACCTCCATCAGTAATGATTATGCCTTTGACCAGGTTTTTTCCAAGCAGGTAAAGGCCCTGGGACAGGCCGGAGATGTTTTGTTCTGCATCTCCACATCCGGCAACAGCCCCAACTTAACCAATGCACTGATCCAGGCCTCTGAGATGAAAATAGTTACCGTAGGCATACTGGGTAAAACCGGAGGGGATATGAAGGGGCACTGCAATTATGTACTGCATGTCAAGCATAAATCAACACCCATTATTCAGGAAGTACAGATAACTGCCGGTCATCTGTTATGCAGGCTTGTAGATCACTATCTTTTTGAGGCAGTTGACGAGCTTAAAGAGTATCTGGATTAAAGCGGGCTTTGTTCACGACTCAGTTATCTGTTATCTGTTATCTGTTATTCGTTATTTGTTAATTGTTATCAGGGTAAGGCAGTGAATTCAGGCTTTTGTTCTTCAACAATTAACTGATAACAATTTATTGTTTTTTTCTACAGGATTGAAACGGTAAGTTACTAATATCATCAATACATACAAATTATTAGGAGAATTTCACATGCCCATACATGAATTTTGCTGCAATAAATGTTCGACTGAGTTTGAAGAACTGGTTTTTCGTGAATCTGATCCTGTGAACTGCCCTGACTGCGGATCTGACCGCGTAGCCAAGCTCATGTCTGCATGCAAATTCAAAACAGGTGGTCCCATAGTTTCCGGAAGCCCTACTGCCTCAGCACCATCTTCTGGTGGATCAAGCCCCTGCTCCGGTTGCTCCGGAGGCAACTGCTCAACCTGTTAGAATATTCATCAAGAAAACAGGTGAGACGCAAGGGTTCGGATTGCTTATCATATTCAACAAAACATTAGATTAACAGTTAAGCTTTATTGGCATGAGTATACTTATCAAAAACATCCTGTTTAAGGATGAAATCCAGGACATTTACATTCAGGGCAACCGCTTCCACAGCATAGGACCTGAGCTGCAGTTAGATGCTGACGATGTCATTGACGGCCGGGATATGGCCATTTTTCCATCCTTCATCAATGCGCATACCCACGCAGCCATGACTTTGCTTCGTGGATATGCTGATGATATGGAGCTCTTTAACTGGCTGCAAAACTATATCTGGCCCTTTGAATCAAAATTGCGTTATGAAGACATTTACATCGGATCACGCCTGGCATGTCTGGAAATGATAAAAACCGGGACAACCATGTTTTGCGACATGTACTGGCACATGCCCGCTACTATGCAGGCTGTTTCTGAAATGGGTATCAGGGCTTTTTTGTCTACAGTATTTGTGGACTTCAATGACCCGGAAAAAGCCAAAAAGTTCCGCTCCAGAACAAGAAAATTTTATAAAGAAACACAGAAACATGACCGCATCACCTTCACTCTCGGTCCTCATGCAGTCTACACTGTTTCCAGAGATTCCCTGCGCTGGCTCAAAGACTTTGCTGCTGATAACAATCTTCTGATTCACATTCACGTTGCAGAAACACGAAAAGAGGTCGCGGACTGTATAGCAGCCACAGGCAAAAGACCTGTAGAATACTTAGAAAGCATTGGTCTTCTTGGGCCCAACTGTCTGGCCTGTCACTCAATCTGGGTTAATGATCATGAGATGGATCTGCTGGCTGAGCGTGAGGTAAAAGTTGTGCACAACCCGGTTTCCAATATGAAACTTGGATCCGGGGTATTTCCCTTTCGCGAGATTTCTAATCGCGGAGTCTGCATTGCTCTCGGTACAGATGGTTGTTCATCCAATAACAATCTCGACATGCTTGAAGAGATGAAAGTGGCCGCTCTCCAGGCCAAGGCTTCCAGCTTTGATACGTGCGTATTTACGTCCAAAATAATGGAAAGCAATCTTAGAGATCACTTAGAAAGTGTATACTCAGATCCAACATTATTTTCCGCTCAGCAAGCCCTTGAGTGCGCTACTGTAAATGGCGCAAAAGCATTAGACATGGACGTGGGCAGGATTGAAACCGGCATGCTGGCAGACTGCATCTTAGTTAACCTTAACCACTACTCTCTAATACCCGGCCACGATTTAGTATCAAACCTTGTATACTCAGCATCCAGCGAATGCATAGATACCACCATTTGCAACGGTAAAATACTTATGCAAAACAGAAAAGTTCCTGATGAAGAAATAATTATTAAAGAGGCAAGACAATGGGAGAAGAATCTCAAAGACAAAGCCTGATCATGGTATACACCGGCAACGGCAAAGGCAAGACAAGTGCTTGCACTGGACAGGCTATCAGGGGGCATGGAGCCGGACTCAAGGTCGCTTTTGGTCAGTTTCTCAAACGTGATGGTCAGGCGGGTGAGCAAAAAATTCTCAAAAATATATTGGGAAGTAATTTCCTTGCTTCTGGCAAGGGGTTTTACAGAAACAAAAATGACTGGCCAAAACACAGAGAAGGTGCCCTTCAGCTAATAGAATGGGCCGAACATCAATTTGAGAATCATTGTGAAATGCTCATTCTGGATGAAGCTGTATATGCTTTGAACATGGAGCTCATCTCTAAGGATGAAATAATGGGTCTGATCCAAAAAGCCAGAGAACATAATGCTAATCTGGTTTTATCAGGTCGGGATGCCCCTGAATGGCTCTGCTCCCAGGCAGACATGGTCTCAGAAATTGAAGAAAGAAAACATCACTTTCAGAAAAATATCCGAGCTCAGAAAGGAATTGAGTATTAACACAGGCCTTATCAGCCTGGCATTGTAACTTGTTATTGTTCACCATTCATCTGCCTGTTTATAAGTTACTGGAATCGTATTGCTAATAAAATCGGATGTTTACAGTTTTCACATTTTTACAATTTTTGCTTATGATTCATGCACATTTGCCAGCAAAGTTCCGTCAAAGATGGGAACTTTGCACTTGGCACAGGGACTGTCCCTCGCTGTGTAGATTTTTTCATCAAAGCAAATTTCTTCCAGGGACCAATGCAGCATCAAACTTTTTTATAGTACCTCGCGGGGACTGTCCCAATTTCCCGAAAAGTGACAGAGTCATAAAGTTACTCACAAGTTCGGTCCCGGGCCGCCCAGGTGAAGAGCTTCTAAGTAACTACAATCGTTTTGATAATAAAATCAGATGTTTACAGTTTTCACATTTTTACAATTTTTGCTTATGATTCATGCACATTTGCCAGCAAAGTTCCGTCAAAGATGGGAACTTTGAGCCTGGCACAGGGACTGTCCCTCGCTGTGTAAATTTTGTCAATAAAGCCAATTTCTTCCAGGGACCAATGCAGCATCAAACTTTTTTATAGTACCTCGCGGGGACTGTCCCAATTTCCCGAAAAGTGACAGAGTCATAAAGTTACTCACAAGTTCGGTCCCGGGCCGCCCAGGTGAGGAGCTTCTAAGTAACTACAAACGTATATGCAATAAATTCAGAGCATTACGGTTTTACGATACAGATTGCTTCGGTCGCTTAGGCTCCCTCGTGGGTGACAGGTTTTCAGCTACCACATCCCTGTCAGCTCAGGTGTCATTGCGAGCGAGTCTTCGAGCGCGGCAATCCTTGTTGCGAGCGAAGCGAAGCAATCTCGTGTTGAGGCTATTTCAAGTTACTCACAAGTTCAGTCCCGGGCCGTCCGGGTGAGGAGCTTGTAAATCGAAATGCAACTACAGGCCCCAGGATCCGTCATCCCAAACTCGTTCCGGGACCGGGGTGACGGTTAAAGCAGATTTTACTCTTTACCGGCATTCCGGAGAAAGCCGGAATCCAGGGCATTTTAATAGTCTTATAGCAAGTGTGATGAGCAGTTACTACAAAACAAAAAATGATAAGTCTCTGTATTTATTTGTTAAGTATTTGGTCGCAATTACTTATAGATGTTGATCAGCAAAGCTAACAGCTCCAAACCCGAACATATAAGGGTTGATAATTGAGCATAATTATTGAAAAAGTACATCACATTTATGACCCACTCCATTACTATTGGGAACATAAGACTACCCAGCGCCTGGTTACATGGACACTCATCAGTGTTTTTCTGATTAGCCTGACAGGGATAGAATTAAACAGGACAGGTCTTCTGCCTGAAAGTCTGGCTCAGCATATCCCTACCAATCCTTTTTATGCAGTTCACCTGGCATTTACTCTCCTGCTTTTGACTGAAGTTATCAGCCTGATTTTTATCCTGCCTTGCTCGGTTTCCAGAGCAGTCGGAAAGCAGTTTGAAATCCTGGCGTTAATTTTCCTGCGTAATGCTTTTAAAGAGCTCATTCATTTTTCAGAACCCATCAAACTTGCCGGGCAAATGGATGCAGTATTAAGAATAGGTGCCTACGGCCTCGGAGCACTGATAATTTTTGTCCTGCTCAGCATTTATTACAAACAGCAGGTCAAACGGGAGGAAGCAGGATCCGGGGCAGTTCTTTTCATGTTTGTGGGAGCTAAAAAGATGGTGGCCATCATGCTGCTTGTGGTGTTTACCTTGCTTGTAGCTTACAATGTTTCTTCAGTTGTGGGAGAACATGATCACATTGAATTTTTTGCTGAATTTTATACCATTCTGGTATTCAGCGACATTCTACTGGTACTCATTTCTCACAGTTTTTTCCCGAGTTTTCAGGATATATTCAGAAATTCCGGATTTGCAGTTTCAACACTGCTCATGAGATTGAGTCTGACAGCTCCGGAATATTATGATGTGCTAATCGGAGTGGGAGCTGCTTTGTTTGCTCTGTTCTTAGCCATGTCATATCGAAGAAGCTGTCTGCAGTGATCAATTTTTACCAAAAAAATTATACCTATTCAACCTGCTGTGAGGACAGCCTGTTTTTGAAAGTGGATGAATACAATCCTCTTCAGAAACTGAAACCAGGAGGCAAGTCCCCCGGACCCTGCGGGTCAAAGAGGTAATCAGGTGGTCTTCTCTGCCGGTCCGGATCAGCCTCCAGGTCCATTCCAATGGCCCTTCCGGTCTCGATATATGACCCTGTGTTCATCCTGAGAGCCTCCATGGGTTCAACAATGATGGCAGAACCGGCCTGAACAGGACAATGGTATTCACATGCTCCGCATCCACTGCATTTATTGGGTAAAACATATGGTACCGGCACGGACCTGGAATCAACTCTCTTAAGCTCAATGGCGGCGTATGGGCAAACCTCATAGCAAACCAGACATTCCCTGTCCCATTCCCAGGCCAGACATTTATAGGGGATCACATATGAAGTTCCAACTCTGGCCCACATTTTTTCCTCAAGAGACAAGGCTCGAATCGCACCTGTGGGACAAACGTGACCACAGACATTACACATAACCTCACAAGGCCCTCTTCTTGGAAGCATTTTGGGACTGAAAATACCATCTAAGCCTGCCTCAAGCCAGACAGGCTGCAAGGTATTAGTGGGACAGGCTTTCATACATAACCCACACCTTACGCATCTGGACTGAAAGTCACGCTCCAGTACAGCACCTGGCGGACGAATGAGGCTATGCGGCATTATGTTGCCTGGAACCAAATCATTTTTGACTGCAGCTATTCCAGTATGAGCAATAATTGCTGATCCAGCACCCACTGCTGCGGCTGCAATCACCCTTCTTCGAGAAGGTATAAAATCTCTGTCTGCAATAATATCGGATTTCCATCCAGGCTTGAAATTTACAGCCTGTTCCGGGCATACCCTGACACAGGTCTGACAAACTATACATTCCTGATAAACAGTTTGAAAAGGATCATTCTGGATGGCATTCATGGGGCATTTTTTTTCGCACATTCCGCAATGTGTGCATTCAGAACTTACATGCCTGCGAATCAGAGGCTTCCTGCCAAGAAGCGCCATCATTGCTCCGGAAGGGCACAAATATCTGCACCAGAATCTTGGAGAAAAATACACCAGCAGCATTACACTGCCAAAAAATGCAGCAATGAACCATTGGGTGGCAAAACGTAAGACCTGAGGTTCGGCATAGGTCAAAAAATCTAACCCGAGCATCATGCTGAAAGGCATGGTCAGATCAAGAAAAATGTCAGTCACGAATATCAGAACTGGATAAATGATAAGTCCATACAGTCTGGTTATCAGAGAAAGCGGGGCAGCTGAAAAAACCCATGAAATGCTCAGAATTCCAGCTCCAAGGATAAAAAACAAGACATAGAATTTCAGCTTTAAAAGGCTTGCTCTCTGCTCATTTTTCAGTCTTTTGCTGCCGGACCGGATTTTGAAAAGCCTGTCACTTAAATCTATGGTGGTTCCCATGGGGCAGACATACCCACAAAAAAACCTGCCAAGAATCAGTGTCAGACCAAGAATGATAAACCCGGGAAAAAGGGACCATATCCAGGCTCTCGATGAGATCATAGTTCCCAGTGATATTAATGGGTCAAGCCTTAGAAAAGTATCAGCCGGGAAAAATGATGATAATGGAAAAGCAGCTTGAAAAAGAAGATAAAGAAAGAAAATCAGACATATGCCTTGAGAAATTACCCTGAAATTCATCAGGCATCCACAGTGGTTACAGTCAGGTTTTCTATGTCCATCCTGCCCAGACCTCTATTGTGAGCCTCAAGTATATGAGCAACGTTTTCCGGCATGATATCCCTTCCATACCAGGGAAACATATTCACCACCATGGCATCTGCTGAAACCATATCAGTAGACGCAACCACCCTGTTGCCCTGAATGACTTCCCCGGGCCCGAACGGACCATGACTTGCCAGCACCCTGGTTGCATCAATAATTGTCAGGTCGGCTTTCAAAAAAGTACACAGATCAACAATTGCCGAGCTCAGATTAAACCTGCGATGCATTATGCCTCGATCCCTTATCAAACCCATCATCCCTTTCATGCTCAAACTCACGCCTGTACCGGAATGAGACTTGGCTACCGGAGCTGCAATGAGTACGTCGGCATCAAGAACCGGGTTCATAACATCAGTCTGCTTCATGGTTTGGCCCTGATCAAGATCAACTGTAGTAAAAAAACGATTGGATGTGAATGTGTGAACCGAAGTCTGAGGCACAGAGCTACAGGCTTCCTGTATGCCTGATCGCTCTAAGCATAACTCTGCACCCTGAAGAGGATTATCCAGAATCATAACGCTTGCAGCGCCTGCTTCCACACACATCATGGCAAGAGCCTTCACCACATCGGGATGAGTATTGGTCGCCCTTTCTGGAGGGTGTGCAAAACTCATATTGGGCTTGATGACAACCTTGTCTCCAGGTTTAACATAATGGGCCATTCCTCCAAGAATATCCACAGCAGCCCTTGCAGCCACGTCAGGCCCTCCTCTCGCAACAGCAATTTCAGGTCTGTCCTGTGCTTTGATTGAAGAGGGGAAAATAAAGCCTGCTTTTGCCACTGCTGCTGCAAAAAGCGCTGCCTTACCCTGTTTTTTTATAAAGTCTCTTCTGGAGACTAAACTTTTGCCTTTGGACCACAAGCTTGATTTCGATTGATTTTCCATTTTAAAATATCTCCAATTGAGAGTTAAAAGAACTTCACCGGGGAGGACCGGGACCGAACCTGTGAGTAAATGGATAATGCAGTAAGTCACTAAATTTGACCCAAGTCAATGCAGCTTCAAAACTTAATGGCTATGTGTGTGCCATGTTTACGCATCAACAACCTCGGGCACAAAGTCGAACAGCAAGAAAAAAGCAACTATTTCACAAACAATTTAAAAAAGGAGAAAAGACATGAAAACAATGAATATCTTTAAGGAAGGAAGCTTTAGCGAAAAGGCCATGAAAAAATTACTGGTACATGACAGCCCATATTTCAGAATTATTAACTTTAATTTTAAGGCTGGTCAGGAACTTCCCATTCATTCTCATGAGCTTGAAGGAGAATTGAGCATTCAGGTGCTGGAAGGAAAAGGCGAATATCTCGCTGCGGACAAAACCCTTCCAGCTGAAACCGGGGATATCCTGGTATGCGATATTGCCGAACCGCATGGCATAAGAGCCACAACCGACATGCGGGTACTGGTGACTATTGCACCACCCCTCTAAAGGCTTCGAACCTGTTCCATAGCAGACTTGCTATGTGTATTCATTTCAAAATCTGTTAATATCCCGGTGACAGTCCGGCATTCAATCTCGAAAATAATTCAAATGAATTGAAAACCTGACTGTCACCAAAGATAAGTTGTATTATATCTATCAGATTACTAATCAAACTTAATCCCTTTCATCAGAGCCGCTGTATCATCCTGCAGGTCATCTTCGCTGGGGCAGGCTGAATCTCTAAGATCAGCCAGACTGATCCCTTTCAACTTGATCCAGATAATCTGGTTAATGTCATTCCAGATTTTTCTGGTTTTACAGTCATCGTGTTTCTCGCAATTTTCAGGTTCATCAAGACATGGGCATAGCTCAACTTTTCCCTGAACAGCTTCAAGTATATCAGCAAGAGTTATCTTCTCCGGAGGGATTGATAATATATATCCGCCTCCAGGACCTCTGAGACCATCTACAAGTCCAGCCTTCCTGAGCAGCCTGACAATCTTCTCGAGATACTTTTCTGAAATACCCTGACGTTTAGCAATCGTCTTAATCCTTATAGGCCCTTTGCCCTGCTGTTCCGCCATATCCAACATAAGCCTCGTGCCATAACGAATAGTAGTAGATAGTTTCATAATTTCTCCAATATTGTTTTTTTCCTGAAAACATACCAACAAAGTAGTTTTCAGCTACCGTATGAATTAATCTTTGTCCAGAAAGTTTTTTAAAAAAGTAGTGTTTTTCAAAATGAGCATGAAATAACATTACTTTTCAGGTTGAAGGCTGAAGAATTAGGATCTTGGGCATCATTGCTCATTTAAGGGTAAATAAATTACTTGTTTTTTTCTACAGGATTAAAACGGTAAGTTACTAGGCTTTTTCCGCGACCCTGCGCGGGAAAAGAGGCCCCTTCGGGACAAAAGAGACTGCCCACGGAATACACTGAATTTCATGGAATATGCGTTGCTTCGCAACGCTTGAAAAACACTTCCGTGCCCTTCCGTGTGTTCCGTGGGCAAAAACTCCTGGCTTTCTTTGAAAATGAAACAACATGTTGGTTTGAAATTTCCAATAAGCGCCTAATCAGCTCAGGGTAAGGGCATTGAGATCACAGACGCAACTCCCTGGCCTTCCACAACCTCCAAGGTGAAATTTCCATGATTTTTGCGGGCTGCCAGCTTTACAATGGGCAGTCCAAAGCCTGTTCCCATGGCCTTAGTGGAGTAAAAGGGTGTAAACATCTGCTCAAGTGTTTCGCGGGACGGAGCAGGTCCATTATTGAAAATCCTGATCTCTAAGTAACCAGGATTCTTCGGATTCAGAAGAGTACTTATTCGCAACACAGGATTAGAAGACTCAAGAGAAGCCTCAATGCCATTTTGTAAAACATGTAGACACAGTACTTTAAAATCAAACTCGTCAGCTAAGACCTGAGGCTGCTGCCCATCAAAACTGATCTCGACACTGATTGACTGCATTGATGACTCAAGTTCCTGCAGCCTTGCCTCTATAACTTCCTGAACATTGCAAAGAACAGGAACAGGCTGCTTTTGAAAAATTTCATTATATGTTACCACATTCTTTACCATAATCTCCAGTCTTTTTGCTTCGGACAGCATGGTGGAGTATATTTCCCGACGGGGATCATCCTGAGCAACTTTTTTTTGAAGTCGCATTATATTTCCGCCGATTACAGTCAGTGGATTGCGCACCTGATGAGCTATCCCCTTGATCACCTCATGGTCACACTGAGTAATGGTAGTAATGAAGGCATCGGTTTCAATAAGGATACATAAATCCAAAACCTTATCTATACTGATGATCATCTGATCCACTGTTTGAGAATCAACTTCTCTACGGGCAATTTCATGCACAAAACGTCGCACCAGACCATAAGCCATGTTTATATATCTATGATCTATGCCAATTTGAACATGCTTCAACCCGCTTTTCCAGTGCCTGACAAAAAAATCATCACCTCCATTTGTCTTGAAAAGAGACTCAAACCAGAAAGCCCAGATGTTTTTCAGCTGATCACTTTGAGTCTCATGCTCAAGCACAGCCTTAGTATGAGGCTGCTGAATAAAATAATCGAAAAACCATTGAGCAAAATGATCTTTTTCCTTTATAAAGTATCGCCCTCCCTGCCTCATGAAAATAAAGTCCTGTTCATCAATCCCCAACTGACCTTTAAAAAACTTGAGACGTTCTATGGGGGCAGGAATAACCATTTTATTACGCTCCAAAAGGTTGTTTGTTGTTATGAGTAAGGTAAGGTAATGTGCTGAAAAAATAAGCTCGTTTAAGGACTTACGCTACAAGGCAGAAGAACTTATTGAGACACTCTCTCAATTCTGGCACCTACTTTGGAAAGCTTTTTCTCCATGCTTTCATAGCCTCGGTCTAAATGATAAATCCTGCTGACCTCGGTAGTACCTTCAGCAACAAGACCGGCCAAGACCAGGGCTGCGCTGGCCCGAAGATCTGAAGCCATAACAGGAGCGCCCATAAGTTTCTTTCCTCCTCTTACCACTGCGTTTTGACCTGAAAGCTTGATATTGGCACCCATTCTGATTAACTCTAAGGCGTGCATGAACCTGTTTTCAAAAATTGTCTCCTTAATTACACCGCTGCCCCGTGCAACGCACATCAAAGCCATGATCTGAGCCTGCATATCTGTAGGAAAGCCAGGATAAGGCAAGGTGACAACATCAACACAACTCAGCTTATCATCAGCACTGATTTGAACTCCTTTATCCTGCATTACTACTTTTACACCCATCTCCTGAAGCTTGGCACTGACCGAATCCAGTTCTTCAACAGGACAATTGGTCAGCAGGACATCTCCAAAACTGATTGCCCCTGCTACCATGTAGGTTCCTGCTTCAATACGGTCCGACATGACTCTGTATCTGCACCCATTAAGAGCTGGCACTCCATCAATAGTAATGATACTTGTTCCATGCCCGTTAATTCTTGCTCCGCAGGCATTGAGAAAATTCGCCAGATCAACAACCTCAGGTTCCTTGGCCGCGTTCTCAAGAATTGTCTTGCCTTGAGCCAGGCTTGCAGCCATGAGCAGATTTTCAGTACCGCCCACAGTTGGAAAATCAAAGGTAATATGTGCTCCCTTAAGGGGAGATTTGCATGTTCCTATAATGTATCCTGAATCAAGATCAAATGTTGCACCCATCCGCTCAAGAGCTCGCAAGTGGAGATCCACTGGCCTTGAACCAATGGCGCACCCTCCGGGTAACGCCACTTTGGCCCTGCCCAGCTTTGCCAGGAGCGGACCTAAACAGAGCACTGAAGCTCTCATAGTCCTTACAAGATCGTAAGGCGCTTCCGGAACCAGATTGCCCGCACTGATTTCCACCTCAGGACCATTAAAATCTGAATTACACCCCAGCAGGGTCAAAAGCTTTAAGGTCGTCCTTATATCCCTGAGTTCCGGTACATTTTCAAGAACTACATCACCCTCGGGCATCAGGGATGCAAGAAGAATGGGCAGTGAAGCATTCTTGGATCCACTGATTCTGATTTCGCCCTGCAGGCGGTTTCCGCCTTGTATTACTAATTTGTCCATAATAATCCTGTCGGGTTAATAAATTTGCTGGTATCTGTTTAGCGCTTTGGATGTTGTGGCATGGCTTCCTGCCCGGAGGCATACAGCCCGGAGGGGGACTGGCTCTTCCTGGACCCACTTGCCCAAAAATGAGTCATTTTGAGCACAAATTGATGCTCAAGTGGGTCCCGGAATGCCTGTCCCCTGCTTTCCATAAAAGCGCTAAACAGGTACATTTGCTGAAATATTGAAGAACAGATAAAGGTATCAGACAAAACGTGTCAAGTAGAGATATAAACTCCGGGTGCTTACTGTACTTTTCCCTTGACTATACATGGCTTCATGAGGCAAAAATTACAACTGCAGCAAACTTGGAAAAGTTTTTGTTTTTAATAATTTAAGACAGACGATTGAAGCGGTAAGTCACTAATGCGGGCTGTGCCCACAACCCAATTTAAACAAGAATAGTGAAGTTTGGGCGACAACCTTACTTTTCAGGCTGAAGGCTGAAGGCTGAAGGCTGAAGGCTGAAGGCTGAAGGCTGAAGGCTGAAGAATAATGATCTTGGGCATCATTGCTCTTTAGGTTAAATAAATTTCGTAATAGTTTAGCCCTTTTCTAAGGAAAGCAGGGGACAGGCACCCCAGCCCTTGTTTTTTGTTGATGTAAAACACAGACTTAATAAAACAAGGGCTGGGAGAGCCAGTCCCCCTGCCACATGCAAATGGCTAAACTGTTACTAAATTTCTTGTTTTTTTCTACAGGGTTGAAGCGGTAAGTTACTAAAATATTACTTATTTTTTAAATTGCTCAGGAGAAAATTATGGTCTTTGATGTCCAGAATGAAACCATGCCCAGGGATGAACTGGAAACCCTGCAACTTAAAAGACTCAAATATCTTGTTGAAAAAGTTTATCATAATGTACCTTTTTACAACAAAAAATTTTCTGAAATGAAAGTAAAACCTCAGGATGTCAAGTCTTTGAATGATCTTAAACACTTGCCATTTACTGAAAAGCAGGATCTTAGAAATAATTATCCATTCGGATTGTTTGCCGTGCCAAGAGAAAGTGTTGTCCGGGTGCATGCTTCTTCGGGCACCACAGGAAAAGCAACCGTTGTTGGATATACCCGAAGAGATGTAGACAACTGGGCAAGTCTTATGGCCAGATCATTTGAGGCATGCGGCGTGACCAGAGCCGACATTGTACACAATGCATATGGTTATGGTCTGTTCACTGGCGGACTTGGTGCGCATTACGGTGCTGAAGCTCTGGGAGCAACCATTTTGCCTGTGTCAGGCGGTGCCACTAAAAGACAGGTGATGCTTATGAAAGATTTTGGGCCTACAGTAATCTGCTGCACCCCGTCTTATGCCCTGCATTTATATGAGACTGCCCTGGCCAACGGAATCAATATAGACGACCTCAGACTGAAGGTGGGTATCTTTGGAGCAGAACCCTGGACAGAGGAAATGCGCCATGACATCCAGAACAAACTGCAGCTCAAGGCCCTGGACATTTACGGTCTGTCAGAGATTATGGGGCCTGGAGTCGGCATCGAGTGTATTGCCGCTCAGGACGGACTGCACATCTGGGAGGATCATTTTCTTATTGAAATCATCAATCCTGAAACAGGTGAACCATTGCCTGCAGGAGAAAAGGGAGAGCTGGTCATAACCACACTGACCAAAGAGGCACAACCTTTAATCAGATACCGCACCCGGGATATTACCAGGATCAACAATATTCCCTGTCGCTGCGGAAGAACCCACTACCGCATTGAGCGTATCACCGGGCGCAGTGATGATATGCTCATCATTAGAGGAGTCAACGTTTTTCCATCACAGATTGAAAGTATTCTGCTTGAAACAGAAGGACTGAGCCCCCACTACCAACTCATCATAGATCGCAAAGGCTCAATGGACATCTTAGAGGTGCAGGTGGAAGTCAATGAAAAGCTTTTTTCTGATGAGATCAAACATCTGCAACAAATTGAAAAAAAGATTATGTCTCACATAAAGGAATTTCTGGGAGTAACAGCAAAGATTACCCTTGTAGAACCCAGAACCATTGCCAGATCCGAAGGCAAGGCACAAAGGATCGTTGACAAGCGCAAACTTTAAAATACAGGCTGAATTGCAAAAAAGCGCTTGTACTTTTTTGTTTCAACCATTTCTCATCAACCCATAGATCAACAAAGAGGTTAATCATGAAGGTAGAACAAATATCTATATTTCTGGAAAACAGAGCAGGAAGACTTGCTGACGTTACCAGAACTCTTTCTGAAGCAGGGGTGAATATCCGCGCACTTTCCCTGGCTGATACAACTGATTTTGGTATTTTAAGACTTATTGTTACAGACCATGAAAAAGCCAAAAAAGCCCTTAAAGATAATGGTTTTACTGTTGGTCGAACCAATGTTGTTGCTGCTGAGGTGGAAGACAGACCCGGAGGTCTGCATGATATTTTATCCATGCTCAGCACAAATGGCATCAATGTGGAATATATGTATGCCTTTGTCCAGCAAAGCGGCAAGAATGCAGTCCTGATTTTCAGGTTTGATAGAACTGATGAAGCCATTGAAACTCTTCAAAAAAATGGTGTCCGGATTATTCCCGGAAGTGAGCTTTATAATATTTAAAACGCTCCGCTCTTTTCCACCTGCGGGCTGTGCCCACAACCCAATTTTAAAATGAATCTTTAATTTGGGGCGATAATCGTAGGTTTCAGGCTGAAGGCTGAAGGCTGAAGGCTGAAGGCTGAAGGCTGAAGGCTGAAGGCTGAAGGCTGAAGGCTGAAGACAGAGGGTTGAAGGTTGAAGAGTAAGGATCTTGGGCATCATTGCTCTTTCAAGGTTAAATTACTTTCTTGTTTTTTTTCTGCAGGATTGAAACGGTAAGTTACTAACCGGTAGATAAAAAATTCTGCTTGACTGCAGGTTGATACAAGTATAAATTTAATTTTTTGCCAATGGTGGGTGTAGCTCAGTTGGTAGAGCACTTGGTTGTGGCCCAAGTGGTCGTGGGTTCAAGTCCCATCACTCACCCCATCAAAAATATAAGGGTTGCTTCAGGCAACCCTTTTTTTTATGGTTCATCAAGTTGCTCGCAAGTTCAGCTGTGTTTCGTGCAGAAATCAGATATATTAATTACCCTGTTTATATCATCCCCAATACCAAGGAGCAAAACTGATGAATGATCAAAACTTTCAGAAACTCTGGACTGAAATCAAAAAAAACCTTGAGACAGGCAGAGAAAAGTTAGAAACAAAAATGCCTGAAATTGAATCCAAAATATACACATATGCTCAGAAAATAGGCATTAATCCCCAGGATATTGACAAGGCCAAAGACAAGGTGCGTCAAAAAATCAAGGAGTTCCAAGACAAAAAATGATTGTTCGCAGTATAGCTGAATTCAGAAAAGTATATCTGAGCCTTGATAAAGGCGATGCTTTTGTGGGCAATCTTATATTAAGACCAGGCGAAGAATTTAAAGCTCTTGATCTTATCAATCGGGGCGTGATTGTTTACCCCTCTCTCTTATCTCAGTTCCTGAGCAGATCTAAAGTTTTTCAGGCGCAGGTGCTTAGTTCATTCATGCTGCCCAATACCTTTGTAGCCTACAGAAGTAAGGATATCATGCGCAAACTTCCCGACTATCCCCCTGACCTGCCTGTTGTCTGCAAGCGGGATCGAAAGCATTTAGGTCTTGGGCTAAGCAAATGGAGCAGCCTTGAGCACCTGCAAAGCCTTGCAGCCATGGAAATGCTGCCTTTTCCTTTTGTGGTGCAGCCATTTCTGGAAAATGCAAGAGACATCAGGGTTCTGATTATTGAAGATTATTCTGAGGCCTATGAAAAAATCAATCCCAACAGCTTTCGCAAAAACCTGGCCCAGGGCGGTACGGCCATTAGAATCTCCATGCCCGACTGCTTGCAGGAATTCTGCCATAAAATCATGCTTAGAGGAGAATTTCCTTATGCCATTATGGATGTTCTGATGGACCGGAATGAAAAATTTTATTTATCAGAAATATCCCTCACAGGAGGTCTGACGGGTTCCAGACTGGGTCAGGAGGAATTTGTCAATCGAAAGAAGAAAATGCTTGACTCCTTTTGCCTGAGCTTAACCGATAACATTACCCACACCTTTTCTCAACCCGAATTACAACCTGCCCGTTAAAACAAAGACCAGTTAACTCACTTGCCTTTTGACATGTCCTGTGCTTAAAAGAAATAATTATTTCAGCAAATACCGGAGGAAAAATGGAGCTTCCCAAACTTAGATTCAAAGACTTAGTTGCAGATGTACCGATAGTTCAAGGGGGCATGGGTGTAGGTATCTCCATGGCAGGGCTGTCTTCAGCGGTAGCTCAGCAAGGGGGAGTTGGTGTCATATCAGCGGCCCTGATTGGAATTGACGAACCTGATGTCGCCAGAAACCCTGTTCAGGCACATATCCGAGCCTTGAAGCGAGAAGTGGCCAAAGCCAGGGAAATGACTTCCGGAATCCTGGGAGTTAATATCATGGTTGCCCTGACCAACTTCAAAGATATGGTCAAGACATCCATTCAGGAAGGCATAGATATCATCTTTTCTGGTGCAGGCCTTCCATTTGATCTGCCTTCATACCTTAATGAAGAGTCCAGAACCAAGCTGGTACCCATTGTATCATCCGCCCGTGCAGCCAAGATTATTTGCAAAAAATGGATCTCCAAGTTCAACTATGTTCCAGACGGTTTTGTGGTTGAAGGCCCTATGGCCGGAGGTCATCTCGGCTTCAAAGCAGAACAGCTGGATGATCCTGCTTTTAAACTGGAAAATCTTGTCCAGGAGGTGGTGAAGACTGTAAAGCACTTTGAAGAAGAACATAACAGTCCTATACCTGTTATCGCTGCAGGCGGCATTTATACAGGTGCAGATATCTGTCGATTCATCAAACTTGGAGCTTCCGGCGTTCAATTGGGTACCAGATTTGTGGCTACCCATGAATGTGATGCAGATCCAGGATTCAAACAGGCTTTTATCGACTCAGGGCCTGATGATGTTATTGTCATAAAAAGCCCGGTAGGTATGCCGGGAAGAGCACTGCGCAATACTTTTCTTCAAGATGTGGAACTGGGCAAAAAGAAACCTTTTAAATGCCCATATCAATGCATTGTTACCTGTGATTATCAGAAAAGCCCTTATTGCATTGCTGCTGCCCTCAATAATGCAAAAAAAGGTAAAATGCACAGGGGTTTTGCCTTTGCAGGGCAGACTGCGGGCAGGATTACCGGTCTGATCTCAGTCAAGGAGCTTATGGATTCCCTTAAAACTGAATTTGCAGAGGCCTGCTCCTGAACCAGAAATGTTTTTGCGTTTTTTTAAAAATTTTTACCATGCTCTAATTTCTCAAAGCTTCCAGGATATTGTAAAATTTTTCATTATCCTGGGTCTATTATACTGGCTCATATCAACAGGGTCTGAGAGGCTCGAGTATAACTGGCAGTGGTACAGGGTAAAACAGTTTCTGTTCACCTTAGATCAGAACGGGTTTGTTCCCGGCCCTTTACTGCAGGGTCTGTGGGTTACCCTTAAGATTGCTTTTTTAAGTCTTTTCCTGACTTTGATTTTTGGCCTTATTACAGCTATATTCAGACTTTCAGACTCTTTTGTTGCATCATTACTGGCCAGGGTCTATGTTGAGTCCATTCGCAACACTCCGCTTTTGATCCAGCTTTTATTCAATTATTTTGTTCTCTCGCCAATTCTGGGCATAGATGCTTTCATGACGGCTGTTCTAACCCTGAGTCTTTTTGAAGGTGCTTACGCGTCTGAAATCATCAGGGCCGGTATTCAGTCCATTGACAAGGGCCAGTGGGAGTCTGCCCAAAGTACCGGACTGAACAGGATGCAGACCTATTTTTATATTATCATACCTCAAGCCTATAAATTTCTTATCCCTCCCATTACAAATCAGAGTGTGGCTCTGATCAAAGACTCGGCACTGGTCAGCACCATAGCCATATATGACTTGACAATGCAGGGACAGGTCGTAATATCTAATACTTTTTTAACATTTGAAATATGGTTTACTGTAGCGGTAATTTACCTCTCTGTTGCGCTATTCATTACTTTTGTGGTCTATGTTCTTGAAATGTATCTGCACCGGGGAGTGCAGTCATGAAATTCTGCTGCAGCTGGTCGGGTCAGCCTGGACTGCAAAAACTCTATCTTGAAGTCGCATGAGTCAGGAGACGGTAATTGCAGTCTGACCCAATTGACACCCTAATCAAATCGGAGGAAACATGTCTTATCTGAAACCAGTCATACTATCCATTTTTATTTTATTTTTCATTGCTGGAAGCGCCTATTCATCACAGGTGCGCTCACAATTAGCCCAGGAAAGTACCCTTGAACAGGTTATGAAACGCGGCGTAATGAGAGTCGGCATGTCAACATTTGTACCCTGGGCCATGCAGAGTAAAGAGGGAGAGTTTATCGGCTTTGAAATTGATGTAGCTACAAGACTGGCCCAGGATATGGGAGTAAATGTTGAGTTTGTTCCAACAAGATGGTCAGGAATTATACCCGCTCTGCTTACTGGTAAGTTTGATATAATTATCGGCGGCATGGGCATTCGGCCAGATCGCAATCTAAAAGTTAACTTTTCCATGCCATATGATTATTCAGGAATGTCCATAGTCGCGCATAAACAAAAGGCCAAAGGCTTTACCAGCTTAGATGATTTTAACAGTTCTGATGTCACCATAGCTGCCAGACTTGGAACAACTGCTGCGTCAGCCGCAGGCGATTTCATGCCTGAGGCTTCTTTAAGGCTTTTTGATGATGAAGCCCAGGCTATTCAGGAACTGATGAACGGACGTGTCCACGCAGTTGTTGCTTCCGCACCCCTGCCGGCTTTTCAGGCTATCCAGCACCCTGACCGTCTTTTTGTACCCATTGAAGAGAACTTTACTCAGGAACCTATTGGTTTTGCTGTTAGAAAAGGTGACTACGACATAATTAACTTTCTCGATAACTGGATCAGGTTTGTTCAAGCTGAAGGGTGGCTGAAACAAAGAAAGCATTACTGGTTTGAAACCAGAGACTGGGCAGATCAAATCAGATAAGTTTGTTGCCACTACAGTGACACTGTGTTTAAACTGGAAGGGGACTAGCTCTTTTGCCGTCGGACAGTCCGGCTGTTTTACGGCTTATGGTCGGCAAAATGCCTTTCCCCGGTGGCCGAGGCAATAAATTACTAACATTGGAAGGTAATGAGCATGATAGCAATCTTAGACTACAGGGCAGGCAACCTGACAAGCGTCAAACGTGCCCTTGACCATCTCAATATTCCCAACCGCATTACCAGCGATCCCAAAGTGCTGGACTCATCAACCGGTTTTATCTTTCCTGGAGTGGGTGCGGCAGGCTCTGCCATGCGCAACCTCAAAGCCAGCAACCTTCACCAGACCATAAAATCGCTGATCCTGGCCGGCAAACCCATGTTGGGAATCTGCCTCGGGTGTCAGATCATTTTGGATGAAAGCACGGAAAACAGTACAAAAACTCTGGGAATAGTTCCTGGAAGATGCAACCGTTTTTCCACCAGCACCATGGATGAAGCAGGTGATCCAATCAATATACCTCATATGGGCTGGAACAGTGTTAAACTGGTTAAGGAATGCTTGCTGTTTGAAGGAGTACCTGAGGATGCTGAGTTCTATTTTGTGCATAGTTTCTTTCCTGTGCCTGATCCTGCTTACATTGTGGGCACCACTCAATACGGGATGGAATTCTGCTCTGTTTACGGTAGACCAGGCTTATGGGCCATGCAGTTTCACCCGGAAAAGAGTGGACGCCCAGGCCTGAAAATCCTTTCCAATTTTTACAATTATTGTCAGGAGAGATGTAATGCTCAGTAAAAGAATCATCCCCTGTCTTGACGTCAGGGACGGCAAACTGACCAAAGGAGTCAAGTTCAAGGGTAATGTTGATATTGGCGACCCTGTTGAAACTGCAAGAAAATATTATGAAGAAGGTGCTGATGAAATTGTTTTTTATGACATAACAGCTTCTGCCGAAGGCCGGGGCATTATGCTCAAGGTTGTAGAAGAAGTAGCGGCATCCATCTTTATTCCATTTTCTGTAGGGGGCGGAATCAGCAAGCTTGAAGATATGCGTGCAGTACTCCTGGCTGGAGCAGAAAAAGTATCTGTCAACTCTGCAGCGGTAAAAAATCCTTCCATTATTTGCCAGGGAGCTGAAGCCTTTGGTTCGCAATGCATTGTAGTGGGTATGGATGTGCTTCAGGTAGATAAAACCCCGGATATTCCTTCAGGATATGAAATTGTGATTCACGGAGGCAGAAAACATATGGGGATTGACGCGCTTTGGTGGGCCCAGGAGGCCGAGAGACTCGGTGCCGGAGAGTTATGCATTAATTCCATCGATGCCGATGGAACCAAAGATGGCTATGAGCTCAACCTCACAAGGATAATCTCAGAACACGTCAGCATCCCTGTAATTGCTTCAGGAGGAGCTGGAAACCCGCAACACATGGTTGAAGCCGTAACTCAGGGTAAAGCTTCAGCAGCCTTGATTGCGTCTATTGTGCATTACGGTGAGTACACAATTCCTGAACTTAAGCAATACATGACTAATGCAGGCGCAAAAGTCAGGATGAGCTGGTGATATAATATGCAGTAAGTCAGGTGCTTACTGGAAGTGTCAGTCACCCCGGACTTGATCCGGGGTCCAGTTTATTTTGAAATTACTAAGAAGCAGCACTAAATCAAACTACTCTGCCTCAAAAGTCCCGCTTCTGCCCCCACTTTTATAAATCAATCTGCAGGAATCAATAACAATATCTTTTTGAACCGCCTTGCACATATCATATATGGTCATGCAGGCGGTTTGAACTGCTACCAATGCTTCCATTTCTACTCCAGTGGAAGATATGGTCCTGGCTTCCGCTTCTACTATGATTCCCGGAATTTCACTGTTCAAGTGAAAACGAACATCAACATAGCTCAAAAAAACAGGATGACACATGGGAATAAGGCGACTGGTTTCCTTGGCAGCCATTATTCCGGCTATTTTGGCTGTTGTCAGGACATCTCCCTTGGGCATCAGATCCTGCTGCAGCTTAGTAAAGGTGTTTCTGTTCAATCTGACCGTGCTGCGGAAGACAGCTTTTCGCTCGGTCTGCTGCTTTGCTCCGACATCCACCATCTGCACACCGCCGGTCTCATCAAAGTGAGTAAATCTGCTACTCATTAAAATGCTACTCTCCCATGACCTTTTTGAAAAAACTCTTTACTTTCTGCCCAGTTTTCTTTCCTTCAAGCTTATCGAATTCTCTCAGCAATTCTTCCTGTTTCTTATTGACTTTTCTGGGAATTTTAACATTAACCTTGACAAGCAGATCACCCTTAAATGTCTTTCCTGGGTGAGGCAAACCAAGACCTTTAAGCTGTAAAACTTTGCCGCTCTGGGTTCCCCTGGGGATTTCCATGCTGATGGGATCATCAAGAGTAGGAACCTCAACCTTATCTCCAAGAATAGCCTGGACAAAAGAAATATCCACACTGATTATCAGATCCTGGCCCTGTCTTTTGAAAACCTTGTCCTCTTCAATATAAAGAACAACATACAAATCACCTGGGGGGCCACCGTTTTCGCCGGGTTCGCCTTCTCCCCGAAGCATAAGGCGGCTTCCATTATCAACCCCGGCGGGAACTCTGACTTTAAGCTTCTTGTGTTTGGAAACAATACCTCGACCAGAGCAGTCATGGCATGGATTTGTAATCATCATGCCCTGCCCTCTGCAAATGGGACAAGGCATGGCCACCTGAAAGAAACCTTGAGAACGGTGAATCTGTCCCCGCCCATGGCAGTGGGCACAAGTTTCCGCAGAGTGCCCCGGTTCTGAGCCGTCTCCGGAACATCTCTCACAAGTTTCTCTTTTGGGCAGATCAAGCTCCACTTCAGTTCCCTTGGCCGCTTCCTGGAACGAAATAGTCAGATTATAACGTAAGTCGGCACCTGATCTTGGAGAATTGGCGCTGCGAGTCCCAAAGCCGAAGAAATCACTGAAAACATCAGAAAAAGAATTAAAGATATCTTCATTGCTTGCAAAACCGTCAAAACCGTTATTGCTCAGACCTGCATGACCAAACTGATCATATCTCTGTCTTTTCCCTGGATCACGCAAGACTTCGTAGGCCTCGGCAGCTTCTTTAAAAAGATTCTCCGCCTGAGGATCATCAGGATTGCGATCCGGGTGGTATTTAAAGGCCAGTTTTCGATAAGCCTTCTTTATTTCTTCGTCACCGGCCTGCTTAGAAACACCAAGCACTTCATAGTAATCCCTTTTATCAGCCATTTTTAATCAACCCTGACTCCAGCTTTGTGTATAGACTGAGAAGGAATGACCTTGCCACCAGCAATTTCGCGCAAGGCAGTTACAATCTGCTTGTTTTTACTTTCAACAAGCTTAGGATATCCTTCCCGGTATTGCTTAATCCTTCGAACAGTCATCTGAACCAGCAAAAACCTGTTATTAACCTGATCCAAGCAATCTTCTACAGTAATTCTGGCCATAATAACCTCACATTATTTTTCAAATTATTTTGACAAACATCCCTGAGCTGTGATCTGTCATTTCGAGCCTTCACCGGAAGATTTATGACAGGGAAAGTTTCAAAGATGTCTTCTGTCAGCAAAACACAAACATATAACTTACCTGCTTGTAAGAGGTCAAGCACTAATATTGTCATTGAGAGTCAGTAAATTACCGTTTTAATCCGGTAGAAAAAAACAAGAAATTGTTATCAGTTAATTGGTTTTCCTGATAACTGATAGCTTACAAGTAACTTCAAACGTATATGCAATAAATTCAGAGCATTACGGTTTTACGATACAGATTGCTTCGGTCGCTTAGGCTCCCTCGCAATGACAGGTTTTCAGCTACCACATCCCTGTCAGCTCAGGTGTCATTGCGAGCGAGTCTTCGAGCGCGGCAATCTCAAACGTGTTGAGGCTAATTTTTTAGTTACTCACAAGTTCGGTCCCGGTCCGCCCGGGGGAGGAGCTTACAAGTAACTTCAAAAAAACTGGACCCCGGATCAAGTCCGGGGTGACGGTTAAAGCAAAGTGTAGCTCATTATCGTCATTCCGGCGAAAGCCGGAATCCAGGTTTTGATATTAAGAAGCGGCTGGAGCCGCAAGAACAAAACGCCCCCAGGCTGGAGCCTGGGAACGAGGGGTATGAGTTACTCACAGGAAGCATTATGTCTTTACCATACAGATTGCTTCGGTCGCTTAGGCTCCCTCATGGGTGACAGGTTTTGCGCAACTACATCCCTGACAGCTCAGGTGTCATTGCGAGCGAGTCTTCGAGCGCGGCAATCTCTAACGTGTTGAGGCTGTTTCAAGTTTTTACGATTTTTGCCTATGATTGATGCACATTTGCCAGAAAAGTTCCGTCAAAGATGAGAGCTTTACGCCAGGCACAGCTTCCTGCCCGGAGGCTTACAGCCCGGAGGGGGGGCTGTCCCTCGCTGTGAAAATTTTTCCATTAAAACAAATCTCTACAAGGTACCAATGCAGCTTCAATCTTTTTTATAGCACCTCACGGGGACTGTCCCAATGTCCAAATACGGGACTGTTCTTCAATGTGGAGGCGGCTTCCAGCCGCCTGGAATTAAATAGCCTGCAGGATGCAGGCTCCACTTTAAAGACAGTTACTCACAGGTTCGGTCCTGGGCTGCCCGGTTGAGGAGCTTATAACTTATAACACTTAAGCAAGTTGACTAAAAAGTGCAGCTTTCATATAATTATTGACAATAACAGTCAAAAATGGATTTTTATGGGGTTTCGCAAAAAACTAAACCACGCTCAAAAAACCTGCCTCGGCCGTTGCGGCAAATTGATGCAGGAAACCGGCATGATTCATCCTGGAGCCAGAATTGGAATAGCTCTTTCAGGTGGAGTAGACAGCTGGGTTATGACCATAGTTTTGATGTTGCGCCAGCGGATTGTACCCTTTAAACTTGAACTAATGATCTTGCACGTCAATCCAGGTTTTGACAACTATAATCACGGGCCACTTTTGGACTGGCTTCAGGAACATCAGGTCAGTGCACATATCGAATCAACTGACATTGGGCCTGAATCCCATAAGCCTCATCAGAAAAAATCTGCCTGCTTCCTATGCTCCTGGGCCAGAAGAAAAATTCTTTTCGACCTCTGCCAAAAGTACAGCCTTACTCACCTTGCCATGGGGCACAACGCTGATGATCTTGCAGCAACCTTTTTTATGAACCTGACCCAAAATGGGAGAGTTGGCGGCCTCTCGCCGAGAGAAGCCTTTTTTAATGGTAAATTGACCCTCATCAGGCCTATGCTGACTGTTGAAAAAAAGTTCATAAAAAATGCTGCTCGCAGATGGGGTTTGCCTGTATGGGGAAACCCATGCCCTTCAGCCGGAATCAGCAAACGTATTGAGATCCAGGAAATTCTCGAAAATATTTATAGACATGATAAAAAATACAGAAAGAACATTATTAATGCTTTGAAGAAATGGCAGCTTGACTTGATGCAAGAGTTCACATAGTGGTTTGAAAGTAACTTTCATACTGACATGGGCTGTGCCCCACAATCCAATTGAAACAAGGAACTTTAAGTTGCGGGCATAACTGGACTTTTCAGACTGAAAGCTCAAGCTTCAGGTTCCTGGACATAACACATGTATTTTCTGATACCTGTGGTTGGTGCCGAATCGCGGTTATCCCGTATGAATCTCAGTATAACAAGCTCTTGACAGACAACAATCAACAATGGAGATATTTTTTTATGATTTTTAAAAAATATCAATTTGTCCTGTTTAAAGAACAATATGGGACATGTTCAAAAATATCCATACCCGGCTGGATATTTGTCTTATCATTTATAGTGTTAGCATCTCTCATTGGTTCGAATATTTTTTTCTGGAACTATTATGCCAATTTCAAGTCAATTGAGCACCAGCTACAATACGCCCAGGAGAGAAAACATTCTCAAGAAATTCAAATTTCATCATTCTATCATAAAGTTAAAACACTTGAACAGGATCTTCACAGGGTTAAGGAGTTTGACGACCGTTTGAGGGTAATGCTCGACCTGGAACCGGAAATGCAGACAACTACCCATTCAGTAGGAGGGCCAACAGACAACAACTTTTCTAAAGCCTTTCCATTTTATCGGCAGGAAATGCTGGCAAGAAAAATGCACAACTTCATTGAACAACTCAGCACTGAAGCCCGTTTAGAGGAAGTACGCCAGCAGGAACTTATCCAGGCAATTAAAAGTCAGAACGATCTCTTGTCCTCCACCCCCTCCATCTGGCCAACTCAGGGCTGGGTTACTTCCGAATTCGGCTACCGCACCTCACCCTTCACAGGCAGACGCGAACTGCATAGAGGCCTTGATATTTCCGCCCCCATTGGAACTCCCATCTATGCTCCTGCAGATGGCAAGGTCATATTCAGCGGCAGTGACGGTGCATACGGAGTCACTCTGATCATAGATCATGGACGGGGTATTTCAACAAGATACGCACATCTGCAAGAGTACTTAGCTGAAAAAAGCCAGCATGTTTCCCGGGGCGAGCTTATCGCTTATGTAGGCAATACAGGCCGAAGTACAGGCCCACATCTTCACTATGAAGTCAGAATCAACAATGTGCCCGTAAACCCCAAAAGATATATTCTAAATTAATTTTTTCATCCGGAAAGTCTGACTTTCCGGATGCAAATCCCCTGTTCAGCAATAATCAGATAGCAACAACTACAAGCTACTGCGGGCTGTGCCCACAACCCAATTTAAACAGGAATCGTTAAATTGGGGCAATAACCGAACTATTCAGACTGTAGGCTGAAGGCTGAAGGATTTTAGGCGTCATTGCTCTTTCAAGGTTAAAATACTTTTTTGTTTTTTTCTACAGGATTGAATCGGTAAGATACTAAGCTTTTTCCGCGAGCTTGCACGGAAAAAGTGGCCCCTTCGGGGCAGCTTCAGGTAAACCTATGAATGACGGATTGAGCACGGGGACTGGCTCTCCCGGCATTTATTTTTCTAATTTGTTTCTTGCTCAATAAAAAATAAGTGCCGGGGTGCCTGTCCCCAAAAACATGAAAGCAAGGATTTTTAACAACCTACATGTTTGTTTGAAATTTCCACTAAGCGCCTAACAGCCACGAGCCAGCAGCTACGAGCTAACAGCTAACCATCTCTAAACATTCCACTCACATCTTCCTTACATTTCGTCCATACATTACATCAATTTCCTGCTATCTCACAAATTCCATGCTCTGTGGCTCAGGTTTTGCTAAAGCCCCAGTATGGAACTTTTCAACTTTGATCCCGAAACCATAATGAGCTTTTTGCTGACAACCATCAGAATAAGTCTCGTGGTCTTTCTTCTCCCATTTTTTGGTGGTGAAGCCATTCCCACAACCATAAAGGCAGCTCTTTGTCTGGTCATGTCCCTCGGGCTGTGGCCCTATCTGGCTTTTGAGGGCACTTATGTTCCTGCTCATCCGTTTCAGATCGTAATCTGGATTTTTGGAGAGTTGATGCTCGGCCTGATCCTGGGACTTATGGTCAGATTTCTGATAGCTGCTATCCAGACTGGAGGTCAGATTATCGGCTTTCAAATGGGTTTTGCCATGGTCAATGTCGTTGACCCCATAACAGGAGTTTCCGAAGCTGTTACAGCCCACTTTCTCTACATGACTTCCATGCTGACTTTTCTGGCCCTCAACGGTCACTTATATATGCTGCGCGGTTTGACGCACAGCTTTGAACTCGTTCCTCCCGGTGGAATCTTTATCAGTCCTGAGCTGGTCAATCATGTAATCCAGCTTTCGGGTCAAATTTTTGTCCTGGCCTTAAAGATTGCCTCACCCATAATAGCGACAATATTTCTGGTAAATCTTGGTCTGGCGCTGATATCCAGAGCTGCCCCTCAAATGAACGTTCTGCTTCTCGGTTTTCCCTTGAAAATTGCAGTTGGTTTTCTTTTTCTGGGTTTAGTGTTTGAACTTACTACCATTTATGTAAGCCAGTTCATTACTTCCCTGGGCGAAAACCTCTACTATTTGCTGCAAACCACAGTTAGAAGGTAGAAGGACAGTCATGCCTCAAAAAGATCCGAGCAAAACAGAAGAAGCGACCCCGAAACGGCGCAACAAAGCAAGAGAAGAGGGAAATGTCCCCAAAAGTCAGGAGCTGTCCAAGGTAATTGGCCTGGTAGGCGGCATAATAGCCTTGCGCCTTACCTTTCCCTATATACGCGACAGTATAATGGAGACCATTGACTGGTTTCTGAGTCAGGCCGTTGTCATGCAGTTTAATGAAGAAACTGTTTATGAACTGTTTCTGTTCTGTGCCATAGTTATGGGTAAAATTGTTCTGCCGGTGATGATTTTCATACTGATTTTTACCATAGCCATTATGATTATGCAGGTAGGCCCACTGTGGACCTTGAAACCTCTTAAGCCCAAACTCAAGGTTTTCAACATTGTGGAGGGGCTCAAGAAAAAAATGTTTGATCTGAAAACCCTGGTCCGCTTGGTACGTAACGTATTTCAGGCAGCTGCAGTTGCTGTTGCGCCTTACATTGTTCTCAAGCTTGAATTTGCCAATCTCCTTCCTCTATTTTACGCCAGCCCTGCTATGATCGGCGGATATATTCTTAATACAGGCTTCAAGATGGCTCTTTTCGCTCTTGTTCCTCTGCTCATTATTGCCATTGCTGATGTTGTTTATACAAGATGGGACTACAATGAAAACCTGAAAATGACAAAAGATGAAGTCAAGGATGAACGTAAACAGGCTGAAGGTGACCCCAAAGTTAAGCAGCAGCAGAGACAGAAAATGCTGGGCGTTACCCAGCAGCGTATGATGCAGGATGTTCCCAAGGCCGATGTAGTCATTACCAACCCCACACATATAGCCATTGCCATCAAATATGATCCTGCCGCAGCTCCAGCTCCCATGGTGCTGGCCAAGGGCGTGAATCACCTGGCTGAAAAAATCAAGGCTGCAGCACGTCAGAACAATATCCCCATCCGAGAAAACAAGCCGTTGGCACAAGCCTTGTATAAAAGTGTAGAAGTTGGACAGACAATACCTGAAGAGCTTTACAAGGCAGTGGCTGCTGTCCTGGCGGAAATTTACAAGATTAAGGGCCGATAAGGCTTGGTAACCGGTAACAAAAATATTCAAAGAATACTTTAGAACAATCCCTAACTTCAGACTAAGGTGTCAAATATATGTCAGTAAGAGCAAGTGTAGCCAACTTAGATTACGAAAAATTCACCCGCCAGGGAGATATTCTTCTGGCCTCTGGTGTAGTGGTCATCCTCTTTGTCATGCTCATCCCCCTGCCCACTATTATTCTGGACATCATGCTCACCTTCAACCTGTCCTTTGCCTTTGTAATTCTAATGACCGCCATGTTCATCAAGACACCTCTGGAGTTTACCATCTTTCCATCACTTCTTCTGGTAACTACTCTCATGCGCCTGGCTATAAATGTGGCCACAACGAGACTGATCCTGCTCAACGGTGAGTCAGGCACCAACGCAGCCGGCAAGGTGGTTGAATCTTTTGGCAATTTTGTTGTGGGAGGAAACTACTTAATAGGCATTGTCATATTTTTGATTCTTTTTGCCTTGAATAAAATGGTAATCGCTACTGGAACCACAAGAATTGCTGAAGTCGCAGCAAGGTTTACCCTGGATTCTCTGCCTGGCAAACAGATGTCCATTGAAGCTGATTTAAACGCGGGCCTGATTGACGAAGAAGAAGCCAAAAAACAGCGCGAAGGCATACGAAGAGAGTCAGATTTTTATGGGGCCATGGATGGCGCAGGCAAGTTTGTATCAGGTGATGTCAAGGCAGGCATGCTTATTACTGTAATCAATATTGTCGGCGGCCTGCTCATAGGTATCTTTCAACAGGGCATGAGCTGGAATGAAGCAGCCCAGACATATACCCTTCTTACCATTGGTGATGGTCTTGTGGCTACAATTCCTTCCATCATCATCTCCACATCCGCAGGTATAATAGTCAGTAGAGCTGCAGCAGAAGCTCAAATGGGCGAGGAATTCATCGCCCAGTTGACCAATCATCCCAGAGCACTTAAGCTTGTATCCGGTGTACTGTTTCTTTTTGCACTGGTTCCAGGCATGCCAACATTTGTGTTTCTGCTTCTTTCAGGCTTTTTGTTTTCTGTCTCATTTTTCTCTCAGCGCCAAAAAAATGAAGCCCAGGAAAAATCTCCGGCCAAAAGAACAGAACAGGCTCCTGGCATGGAAACTCCGGAAGAAGTACATGCACTTTTGCCTCTTGATGTTCTTGAACTTGAAGTTGGTTATGGACTTATTCCTCTCGTGGATGAGGATCAAAGCGGCAACCTGCTGGCCAGAATAAGATCCATACGCAGGCAGTTTGCCCTTGACATGGGCGTTGTTATACCTTCACTTCACCTGCGGGATAATTTACAACTCAAACCCGGAGAATACGCAGTTATCATCAAAGGCAACCAGGTTGCCAGAACTGAAATAATGATAGATCATTTTCTGGCTATGGATCCAGGAGATGCCAAACACAGAATCAAGGGCATAGAAACTCTTGAACCGGCTTTTAATCTTCCAGCCCTGTGGATACCTGAAAACAAAAAGGAAGAGGCTGCCATGGCCGGATACACTGTGGTTGATCCTTCTACGGTCATAGCAACTCATTTGACAGAGATATTCAAGCACAATCTACATGAATTTCTGGGCAGACAGGAAACCCAAAATCTGTTGGACAACCTGTCTCAAAGAGCTCCCAAAGCAGTTGAAGAGCTGGTACCTGGAATTGTCAGTCTTGGAGTACTGCAAAAAGTTCTGCAGAACTTAGTCAAGGAAAAGGTTTCCATCAGAGATCTTCTGACTGTCATTGAAACCCTGTCAGATTTTGGACAGCAAACCAAAGACCCTGAACAGCTGACTGAGTTTGTCCGTCAAAAAATGGGCCGCACCATTGTCAAACCCTATTTGACCCAGGATGGTGTATTGCCAATCATAACAATGGACAGTAATATTGAGTCTGCGTTTCAGGATGGCTTAAGGCAGACAGACCACGGCACTTATCTCGCTATGGAACCAAAACTGGCTCAAAAGATAATACAGCAGATCAGTAAAATCATGGAACAGACCATGGTTCCTGATGGCCAGCCCGTTCTTTTGACCACACCGGTCATCAGGCCTCATCTGGCTCAATTGCTTCTGCGTTTTGTCCCTAATTTACCTGTAATATCTCAAACTGAAATTCCGGCAAACATCCAGCTTGAATCAGCTAATACTGTGAGCTTAAAGAATGCAGATTAAAACTTACCGTGGTGAATCATACTCAAGCCTGATCCGTCAGATCAAGAAAGAGCTGGGCTCGGATGCAGTTATCTTGAGCAGTGATTGTATCAACACCAAAGGTAAGAAAAGTTATGAAGTGGTTGCAGCCTTGGAACATGGGCCTGACGCTCCTGCCGGCAACAAGCCTGAACATGATATCATGGCTCGAGGCGACAGCTCAGGTTCTGACTCTGAATGGAGAATGGAATGGGAAACTTTTAAAAACAGCTTCTATAAAATAATCAAGAATAATGTACCCGGCCCCAACATCACCAAAAGACAGAGACAGATCCTTGAATATTTAGAAAAACAGGGAGTATATCCGGAGGTTATCATGGATCTGTGGTCAGCTCTCGCTGAAAATATTCATCAGCCTACTCTTAAAATTCTGGGTGATCTTGTGCCGACTTCCTCATGGGATAAATTTATCTCTAAAGGCAGAATGCATGGGATCATAGGACCAAGCGGCGCCGGGAAAACTACTACAGTCCTCAGGCTGGCCTTAGAGGCCAGAAGAAAGAATCCACACTGGAAAATATGCCTCGTCAATACAGACATGCTCCATGCCGGCGGCAGGCTTTATCTGAAGCACTACGCTTCATTATCAGGGCTGCACTATACTGAAATCACAGATGCTTCTGACTGGCAGGAAATTAAGACAGAAAAAGATAAATTTGATCTTATCCTGGTTGATACTCCCGGTTTTGGACAGGATGAGGCTCCAGTCAGTAAACAGGTGGTTGATTTGCTGGGTATGCAATGCCACATGATTTTGAGCCCGGTTTATGGTTCTACTCAAATTGATCACTACCTGCAGGTTTCCAGGCAAATTCCCTTAAGCAGCATTATCTGGACCAAAGTGGATGAAGCCTGCAGTTACGGTGCTCTGGTAAATGCCTCATGGAAAAGTAAACTTCCTGTATCTTACTGGTCTTTTGGAAAATCCTTAAAGGAAAGCTCTTCATCTGCTACCCAGGAAAATCTTTGGATGCTGATTTTTAAGAAAAAAATTCCCGGCAGTAACGGAGCGGAAAAGGACAGATAAAATTTATGTAACAGCTTAGCTCTTTGCATTTGGCATGGGTGCTGGATAAACTTTGTATTTATTCACCCTGCTCTAAGGACAGTCTGTATCCTGGCTGGTTTTCTTTTGCTACAAACTCCCAGCATGAACCCGTAAGTCAAAACCAGCAATTTATTCAAGCAGCCAAAAGTCCGCCTTCATATCCTTGATTTTGACTAACGGGCTCAGGGATGGTCAAACAGGCAGCAATGGCGAAAACCAACCAGGATACAGGCTTTACACAAAAGTGAAAAAATGTAGTGAACAGTTACTAAACTTTTAACATTAAACGCATAAAACTGTTACTAACCTTGAGCTTTCAAGTTCAAGAAGTGAGCTGAAATTATGAAAAAGAACAAACTACCCATGGTGCTCTCAGTCACTTCAGGCAAGGGCGGAGTCGGCAAGACCAACATTTCAGTCAACCTGGCATATTGTCTCAGCAAGCTGAACAAAAAGGCACTGATCCTTGACGCGGACTTAGGACTGGCCAACGTTGATGTCATGCTTGGCATCACTCCCAAACTGAATCTGTTTCACCTGTTTCATGAAAATACGCCAATAGAAGATATCATAGTCAAAACAGAATATGGGTTTGACATACTGCCTGCTGCTTCCGGTGTCAGCGAAATGCTTTCCTTAAGTACCGGCCAGAAACTGGAACTGCTTGAAGCCATGGATTTTATGGAGGATAGAATAGACTATCTTATTGTAGACACAGGTGCGGGCATAAATGAGAATGTATTGTATTTTAACCTTGCTGTTCAGCAAAGACTGTTGATACTGACCCCTGAACCTACATCTTTGACTGACGCTTATGCGTTAATTAAAATACTCAAAACAAGACATGACATTGATCGCTTCAAGATTGTGGTCAACTGGGCAAGATCAAAAGAAGAAGCTAAAAATGTCTTTAAAAAACTTTACAATGCCTGCGATCATTTTTTAAGTGGAGTTTCCCTTGAACTTACCGGAATCATTCCTATGGATCAAAAAGTTAAGAAAGGTGTTGCAAGTCAAGTCCCCTTTTGCCATTATGATTCGAGTGCGCCTGCATCTAAGGCAATGATAAATATCGCCAAAACAATATTAAACTGGGAACCGGACCAAAACTTAGATGGCAATATCAAATTCTTTTGGAAAAAACTCCTCTTCCAGGAATAATTTCTGGCAAATCCTTGAAAACAAGGATGTTTCCTTCCAGGAACTTACTGCGCGGCAGCAAAATGATATTGTCAGGTCATACTCACATAAAATCAAAATCACTGCTGCCAGGCTCAAGCACCGGCTGCCCAAGCATATTGAGGTTAACGAACTGGTCAGTGCCGGCACGTTGGGGCTTATGGAAGCTCTCGGCAATTTTGATCCCAGTATGGGGATTAAGTTTGAAACATTTGCTGACAATCGCATCCGCGGAGCCATGCTTGATGAACTTAGAAAAATGGACTGGTTTTCCCGAGGCCTGCGCCAGAAAGTAAAAAAACTGGAAGAAACCATAAGAAATTTTGAACAGGACTCAGGAAAACAGCCCACTAACCAGGACTTGAAAAAACTTACCGGTTATACCAATGACGAAGTGGAAGAAGGCCTGGTAGCGCTTCAAAACCAGATTTGCCTGAGTCTTGAAGCCATTCAGGAAAACTTTACTATTGCAGGCGAACAGGATATGAGTTCCGAACCACAGGTCAGCGCTATCTTTAATGATCTGGTTGACAAAGTGGCAGCTATAATCGACAAGTTAACCGACAAAGAGCGGTTGGTTCTGTCATTATATTATGAAGAAGAACTTACCATGAAAGAAGTGGCAGGAGTCCTGGAGATTACAGAAGGAAGAGTATCTCAACTCCATTCACAGGCAATAGGCAAAATTCAGAAAAAATTCTTGCAGGAGCATGATCAAATTTAGGAGGAAACAATGCCCACCAACAAAAACATGCGTATTCTTGTAGTTGATGACTTTTCCACAATGCGCAGAATCATTAAAAATATTCTCCGACAACTTGGATTCACCAATATGGTGGAAGCTGATGACGGCACAACCGCCTGGGAAATTCTTAATAAAGACAAAATTGACTTTGTTGTCAGCGACTGGAATATGCCCAAAATGACCGGGATAGAACTACTGCGAAAAGTTCGTGCCAGTGAAGAATTCGCAGACATGCCTTTTCTTATGGTCACTGCCGAAGCACAGCAGGAAAACATTATTGAAGCTGTGCAGGCCAAGGTTTCCAACTATATTGTAAAGCCCTTTACTGCTGATACTTTAGGCCAGAAAATCGAAAAAATTTTTGAAAAGTAGCTGATTTATAAGCCCCTTGCATTCGGTGTTGCTGTGCCCACAACCCATTTTTTACAAGAATAGTTAAGTTTGGGCGATAACCTTACTTTTCAGGCTGAAGATTGAAGTCTTAAGGCTGAAGTCTTAAGGCTGAAGGCTGAAGGCTGAAGTCTTAAGGCTGAAGGCTGAAGTCTGAAGGCTGAAGAATAAGGATCTTGGGCATCATTGCTCTTTCAAAATAAAATAAATTTGACGTCTGATCTCTGATTCCTGACCTCTGACGTCAGACTATAACTGTTTATCGATCATACAACATTTATAAAGCTTCTCATTAGCACATAGTTAACCATGGCTGACAAGGACACCTCAGAAGACAAAAAGGTCACTCTCGACAGCAGTGAACTGGACATAGACCGCGCCAAGGACAAAGTTGAGCTTGACCTTGATGATGCTCCATTTCTGGAAGAGGAAGATGAAGAAGCATTTCCAGAGTACCAGAAGCAGGATGATGGCGACGATGACGAAAGTCATGATCAAGCTGATGATCTTGACGGCAAGGATGCCGGCAGGAAGGGTTTTGACAAAAGAATCATTATAGCAGGCATTATCGCCCTGCTGCTGTTAATAGCCATTATCATATTTATTTTTTTCAGACCTGAGCGTGAGCCTTTTGATCCTGATGATCCTCATTCAATTGCTGACACAATGCCTGAGTTTGTGGATTTTGATGTTGAGTTTTTTGAAGATATCGTTCATCTGCAGTCATTTATGATTGAGCTGAGGGATGATAAATCTATTCAATTTCTTTTTGCAGAATTTTCTCTTCCGGCCCATAATGAACGGATTTATCGTGAAATCAAAGATAAACAGATTATTTTGCGTGATGCCATATATTATTATCTCAGAAACCAAAGTGCGGACTTTTTAAACAACTGGGACAATACTGAAAGAATTCGCAGTGATATTCTGTCCATTGTTAATCAGTATCTGAGTACGGGCAACATCCAGGAATTGTTGATTGAGGAGTATCTGGTGAGATAAATGATCAGACCAATTGATTTGCCTGTGGTCATATCACAGGCACCTCTGGCTCAACATATTCAATTTGCGGCACAAAGTGCGCCAGGAGTTCATCAGGCCTTTCTGAGCCAGCTTGTCATTCAAAAGCAGCAAAGAGAATCACAGCAGATCGCTAAAACTGAAAAGCCAGCCCAGACTTCCTCCAATGCCATCAAAGAGCGCGAACCAAAAGGCGGTTCGTCCGGACACCATGAGCAGCAACAGCATGAAGAACAGCAGACTCCTCATAACCCTGATGCAAGAGATCCCATAGTAGACATCAAAGTCTAAACTTTGTAACTGTCTGGCCCTGTTCAGGAAAAACAGAGGACAGGCACTCCGGGACCCGCTTGAGCAGTAACAGATGTTTTAAACGTGTCATTTATGAGGCCAGTGGTCCCCACTGAAGAGCCAGTCACTGCTCCACATCCAAAGACCTGAAATATTACAATTACTAAATTTTAAAAATATGTGTAACTACTCGCCATGACTTTTTTTCAATGGATCATTATTGTAATAAGCGGTATCGAAATAATTCTGCTGGTCTTGGTATTTATTTTCTTTTATCGACTTAGAAAGTCTGAAAAACTCCTGGCCGATCTGAAAAACAATCAGAAAAGTTTTCTTGAAAAATTAGAATTTAATGCTCAGCTTGAAAAAGAACTTGTTTCAACCTTTGAAAAAAGACAAAAAGAGCTCATCAACCTCGAATCCAAGATGGATCAGAGAGTACGTGAGCTTACAAGACTCATAAGGCAGGCAGACAAGTACACCAAATCTCCTGATTTTATGAAAAATGTCATTGTCTCTGGATACCGCAATGGCAGATCCATAGACGAACTTGTCAAATCAACAGGTTTATCCCGCGATGAAATTGAACTAATTATTGATGGACACTAAACATAATCATGCGCATCTTTGATAAAAAAACTCAAAATGAATCCGCCTATCTGTCTCTCGATAACCCCAGAGTCAGAAAATTCCGCGCAAAATACAGGGTCGGTGAAGTTGTACCTGGAATCATTCTTGAGTATGATGCGCCTAAGCTGGCCTGGGTCCTTGTGGACGATCTGCGTCTAATGGCCTGGGTACTGAAAGATTACTTTCGGGGTCAAAGACTTCATTTACTCATTGAAAGTGTTTATCCTGAAATAGTTATGCGTGAAATAGACCTGAGTTCTGAAGGCAGCAAGGGGTTGAGCATTATTGTCTGATTTAAAAGCCCATGCTGCATCCCTGCCCTTTATGCCAATCACGCCCGATAAACCATGGCTTGCCCCCCTAGCCGGATTTTCTGATCTCCCCTTTCGCCTGCTTTGTCGACAGTATGGCAGTGCAGCAGCTTTCACTGAAATGATCAGCGCCAAAGGACTCATCTACAAAACCGCCAACACACTTTCCCTTTTACGGACTTGTCCTGAAGACTCACCACTTGTCGTTCAGTTATATGGCAACGAGCCGGAAGTAATTTACAAGGCAACACTCATCCTTGTTCAGGAAGGGTATAAATATTTTGATTTAAATTGCGGATGCTCGGTGCGCAAGGTTACCAAAACCGGAGCAGGCGCTGCACTCATGCGTAATCCAGACTTGCTGGTGGAAATTTTCTACGCCATGGCTGAGGGTGCAGGGCATAAACAATGTGGAATTAAGTTCAGACTGGGCTGGAGCCACGATTGCCTGACATATCTGAATATTGCAGAAAAACTGAAGTATTCCGGCATCGGCTGGATAACTCTTCATCCGAGAACAGCCACCCAGCTCTTTTCCGGCAAGGCCGCCTGGAAATATCTCAAAACCCTTAAAGACTCCACACCCATTCCCATTATAGCCAGCGGAGACCTGTTTACTGCCCAGGATGCCATAAGATGCATTGCTGAAACCAATGTGGACAATATCATGTTTGCCAGGGGAGCCTTGAACAATCCTGCCATATTTCTTCAATACCTGATGCTGAGAAGAAAAATGACAAGTCCTGAATTTAATGTGGAATTTATCCGGGAAATATGCTTGAATACAGTTTCTTTTTACAGAACTTACTATCCATCACATAAAGCTGTTTTAAAAATGAGAACTGTATTACCGAGAATGATACGAGAAATCCCCGGCTCAAAGGAAATTCGCAAAAAAATAATTGCCTGCCGCAATTGGGATGAAATTCAAGAGGTCATTACAGGAGAAATACATGAGCGCCAAAATACTCCTTGCTGAAAGCGCTGGATTCTGTATGGGAGTCAGCCTTGCTCTGGCTAAACTTGATAAAGCTCTTCAGGAAATAGATATTCGCAGAATCTTCACCTTTGGGCCCATAATACATAATCCCCAGGTACTAGCCCATTACCAAGGCAGGGGCGTACAAATTACCCATGACTGGAGTGAACCATCTAAAGGAGATATTGTTCTCATCAGAGCTCATGGCATTCCATTAGAAATTGAATCTAAACTCAATCAAAAAGATATTCATATCATTGACGCCACTTGCCCAAAAGTTAAAAAGGCACAAATCCTTATCAGTAAAAATTCCAGAAATACTGATTGCCTCCTGCTTTATGGCGAACCAGAACACCCTGAGGTCAAGGGACTTCTGAGCTATGCCAATACAACCGCTCACCTGTTCGAAGATTTTGAACAACTAAAGGATATCAAGCTTACATCAGGACGCCACTATTGCCTTGCTGCGCAAACAACTCAAGACAGAGAGCAGTTTCAATTAATGGCTGAGTATCTCAAGTCGGATCTGGATCCTGATCTTCTTTTTATGGATACCATATGTGATGCCACAAAGAACAGACAGGTAGAGACCATTGAAATTGCCGCGCAGGTGAACTGCATGCTTGTTGTCGGAGGAAGGACCAGCGGCAATACACGCAGACTGTGCAAAGTGGCTTCAGAGTACTGTCCAGTCTGTATACATATTGAAACTGAAGAAGAGTTATCGCCAGAAATGATTCATGGTTTTTCATGCATTGGATTGACTGCAGGTGCTTCAACTCCTGATGATACAATCAACAAGGTTTATCATAAACTTAAAGCTATGCTCCATTGATGTGCAAGAAAATGTAGGGGCATTAAACGTTTCAAAAAAACTAAACGGGTTTTTCCTGCAACCCAATTGAAGCAAGTATTGTAAAGCTGGAGGTTAGTAACTTACCGTTTCAACCCTTAGAAAAAAACAAGAAATTTAGTATCTGTTTAGCGCTTTGCATGTGGCATGGCTTCCTGCCCGGAGGCATACAGCCCGGAGGGGGACTGGCTCTTCCGGGACCCACTTGTCCCAAAAAATGAGATATTTTAAGCACAAAATGATGTTCAAGTGGGTCCCGGAGTGCCTGTCCCCTGCTTTCCTTAAAAGCGCTAAACAGATACGAAATTTATTTAACCTTGAAAGAGCAATGATGCCCAAGCTCCTTATTCTTCAGCCTTCAGCCTTCAGCCTGAAAAGTAAGGTTATCGCCCAAACTTAAATATTCTTGTTTAAATTGGGTTATGGGCACAGCCCGCATTAGGTTATTAGACCTTATTGGTCATGCCGGTGTTCAAATTTTCTTATATTATGCTACATGTATACAAATATTTCTCAACAACATAACGGAGCATACCCATGACGCAGTCACGGATTCTATTGGAATCAGGGACCAATGAACTTGAAATAGTTGAGTTTTACCTGACGGAGACTCTCAGTAATGGACAGGAGTACAAAGGGTACTATGGTGTCAATGTATCCAAAGTTCTGCGGATTATTCACAGACCAGCAGTTACAGGTATGCCCAACCTCTCCCATCCGTGCATTCTTGGTGCTTTCAACCAACGCTCTCGAATCATTCCTCTGGTAGATCTGTCAGTCTGGCTTAGCAAAAACAGGCCTGACAAGGACACTGAAAAAGTTATTATCACGGAGTTTAACAAGCTTATCAACGGCTTTCTGGTTTCCGGGGTAACCAGAATACACCGTTTAAGCTGGGAACAGATAGAAGCACCTGATCAGTATACTGACCGTTACAGTTCCAACAGTATAACAGGGGTGGTCAAGATTGAAGACAGGATAGTCTTTCTCATTGATCTGGAAAAAATAATAGCCGAGCTCAATCCTGATGCAGGTTTAAAGCTGGATGAAGATATTGACTGGAAAACCAGTCGTGAGTTTACCGCTCTTATTGCAGATGATTCCACAATAATAAGGAACATGATCGGAGACCTTCTGGAAAAGGCCGGATTCAAGGTAATCAAGACAAAAAATGGACAGGAAGCACTGGACTATATTGAAAAGCTTAAGGCCATGGCTGCTGAGAAAAACCAGCCAGTATCTTCAATGTTGCAGATTGTTATCTCTGACATAGAAATGCCTGTTGTTGACGGGTTTAATTTGACAAAAAGAATTAAAACCGACCCTGCCTTAAATCATCTGCCAGTCATTCTATTTTCTTCTCTCATAAGTGAGCGCCTCAGGCATAAGGGGGAATCAGTGGGTGCTGATGATCAGATATCCAAGCCTGAAATTTCTCTGCTTACCCAGAAGGCCAGAGCACTTATTGAAAAATCATTGCAATACGATGTATAGTGCGTGCTTCTTCAATTATCAAACTTTAAGCTGCAAGGCTACATTATTCACATGCTGAAAAATTACAGGATTTAAGTTTGTTATCCAATAGACCCAAGCTGACTATCTTAGATGCGGTTGTGATTATCAGTCTTCTAACCGCAGGAACCATCATTTATATTCGTATTGTAAAAGGGTTGGAGTACAATTGGGAATGGTCCTTTATTCTTCAATACATATATCGCTATGATCACAACACTGAGTCATGGGTGCCTGGAATGCTTGCCAGGGGGTTTTTCACCACCATTCGCCTGAGCATTTGGGCAACACTACTGGCCATCATTCTTGGAACCTTAATCGGTCTCTTCAGAACCAGCAGCAACCTGCTGCAAAAGCTCATAGGTTTCAGTTACGTACAAGTAATACGCAATATTCCACCATTAGTACTGGTATTTATTTTTTACTTTTTTGTCAGTGACCTGGTCATGCCCGCCATTGGCGTTGAGGAATTTTTCCGCAACAGATCCGAAACGACCCAGAGCATCCTCAGCTTTCTGTTTGCACCAGCAGGTCAATTTCAGTCTTTCCTGTCTGCAGTAATCACTCTGGCCATATATGAAGCAGCTTATATTGCGGAAATAGTTCGTGGGGGCATCAATTCCATACCCAAAGGACAGTGGGAATCTTCCGCAGCTCTTGGTTTCAACCGCAGACAGCAACTGACAATGGTCATCCTGCCCCAGGCCTTTCAACGCACCTTGCCCCCTCTCGCCGGGCAATTCATTTCCACCATCAAAGATTCAGCAATTGTTTCTATTATTTCCATTCAGGAACTTACATTTCAAGGCATGGAACTTATGGCTGCTACATATAAAACATTTGAAATCTGGATAACCATCACTTTGCTGTATTTTACCCTGACATTCACCTGCTCAAGACTGATAGGCAAATTGGAAAACAGGCTGGCCAGAAAATACAGGTAAATTTTTTTCAGCCAGCTTTAACAATGCCCATGATAATAAACATGGTAGCAGGAAGTAAAAGCAAAAAGGTGGGAACTGTAAATAAAACAAGTAAAAGCTGGTCCTGATATAAAAGACCCATGGCAATGAAGGGAACAAGGTTACCTGTAACTCCAAGCATGGCATAGTTGTAAAACGACTTGCGACTTTCAATTTTCTTGCTTATTTCCTGAGGACTCAGATCCTGCTCTTTTGCAGGCAGGGCCATCCATGCCACAGTATAGATGAGCAGGGGCAGAATGGAAATGCCCATACCAGCTCCGGGAATAAAATTAATCAGCACAAACAACATGAAAAAAAATATTCTCAGGGCTACCCTGTTCAACTTTGTCTTGTCAGCAATACCTGCGGTAACTCCAGCAACGAGCGCTTCATCAGTAAGTCTGTAGTACCCTTTCATTAGTTCACCTTGATTTTTTGTAATAGTTTAGCCCCTTTTAACGTAAACAGGGGGACGGCAAATACCCTGTTCTGCCTTAATTATTTTTTGCTGTTTGCTCAACATGAAAAGTATCCATTCAAAAAAACACTGTAGATGTGTGCTGTGAATGGGTACAGCTGTAAGGACTTATCATGAAAAAACTATACTTTGATTATAATGCCACAACCCCGGTACACCATGAAGTTGTGAGAGCCATAAATCCTTATTTCACCGATGCATTCGGTAATCCCGGCTGTGCCCATATGCATGGAGTCAACGCCTGCAAAGCCATTGCAAAGGCTGTCAGTCAGGTTGCAGGACTAATTAATGCTGCGCAAGAACAGATCATTTTCACATCATGCGCTACAGAATCCAACAACCTGGTATTATTCGGGCTTCTCGAACCCGGTGATGAGCTGATTATTTCAGCAGTGGAACATCCTTCAATTATGGCTCCAGCACAACAATTATCCAGCCAGGGCGTAATCGTTAAGACAGCACCTGTTAACAGCAAGGGCCTCATCGATCCCCTGGAGGTTGTCAGTATGATCACCCCTGCTACTAAGCTGGTAAGCATTATGCTGGCCAACAATGAAACAGGTGCCATTCAACCTGTTGCAGAGTTGGGAGCCTATACCCGCCCTATGGATGTGCTGCTGCACACTGACGCTGCACAGGCAGTTGGTAAAATACCTGTAAATACAGACACCACAGGAGTAGATTTTTTGACTGTTGCGGGTCATAAAATGTATGCTCCCAAAGGAATAGGTGTCTTGTACGTTAAAAACCCAGAATTATTGAATCCCATGTTTTTCGGGGGCGGACAGCAAAACAGCATCAGACCAGGCACTGAAAATGTGCCCTATATCGCAGGTCTTGGACGGGCTTGTGAACTGGCTGATCATGACCTGCATAAAGAAATCAGCAGACAGAAAAATCTGGGGAAGATCCTGCTGCAAGGACTCAATAGCCTGGGAATTGACTTCATGGTTCACAGTGAAAAGGCCCTTAGACTTCCCAACACCTTGTCCATAGGCTTTGGAGGATTTAGAGCCGGTGATATTTTATCCGACATGATTGCCATGGAAATATCTGCTTCTGCTGGCGCAGCCTGCCATGGAAACTCCGTCCACATGAGTTCAGTACTCCAGGCCATGAAGGTTCCGACCCATTACGGCCTTGGCACTATTCGTTTTTCATGGGGCAGAATGACCAGCAATAATGACATTCAGGAACTGCTCAGCAGATTGGAACATATCTTTAAAAATAAGCGTTAAGCCAGTAAAGCACTCTTAAAAAGGGCATTATCCGTTCCTCAAAATATTTGAAATCCGGCACCCTGCCGGACAACTATACCCCTCATGATCCGCCAAAACCTATGGTAACTTTGCCATCTTCAACAATGAGCGGTACTCTGCGCTTTCCTTTTGAATATTCTAGCATTTGATCTAATTGCTCTGGATTTTTGACTACATCAACATAATCATGAACTTTCCTGGCCTCACGGGCCTTTCGAGTATAAGGTCATGAGCTTTTACCAAAAATAATTACTTTTGACACTTTTTCTCCTCCAAAAATCGTAATGGGTTAGACCTTGGATGTGGAATTGGGACTGGCTTTTCCGGGACCCACCTGCATCTTAATTGACACGCTTTTGTCATTTACGCCGGGATCTGATCATGGCCATGACCAGGCGCAGACTTAAGAAAAGACCAATTATATATCCTATCACTCCAAGGGTGGGATAACCCCAAAGTTTGGGACCGGTATCTGCGAGTATGACCATGCTGGAACCAAGAAACAAAGCACCGGTAACTATACCTACCACAAGACGGTTAACAATCCTTTCCAGTGTGGACTGCATGTCCTCCAGGTTCTCATGACGAAAACGAATGGCCAGATCCCCTTTGTCCAGCTTACTGACAATACCAAGAGCCTGCCTTGGAAATTCATGCTGAAATCTAAAAATATGTCTGATATTTCTATGGATCATCTTCAGCATGTTTGATGCGCTGAACCTGCTTTTGCTGAGTTTGTGCACCAGAGGTTCAGCTTCCTTTATTACATCCAAATCCGGATAAAGAGTGCGGGCAGTACCTTCAGCCGTTATCAGAGCTTTAATCATTATGGACAGATCTGTAGTCAAAATTCGTCCATGAGTGCGTAAAATAGAAGTAAGTTCCAGCAGCAACTGCCCAAGGTTAACCTCTTTAATCGGCATCCTTGTGAAAAGACTGATTACTTCCAGAACCTCATTTTGCAGCACATCACGATTGACATTTTCCTTGCCCATTGTAAATCCCAGCAAAATATCTGTGATAATCTCTACATCATTTTCCACCACAGCGCTTACAAGATCGATAAGCTCAAAACGGACCTTGTCAGTTAGTCTGCCCACCATGCCCCAGTCCAGCAAAATAAGGTTTTCATCCTCATCAATAAGAAAATTGCCAGGGTGAGGGTCAGCATGAAAAAAACCATGATCCAGAACCTGACGTAAACTCAGGGACAAACCTCTTTTTGCAAGGGTCGCCCTGTTTTTCAGGGAAGCAAAATCAACATCTTTCATTTTACTGCCCCGAGCCAGTTCCATAGTTATCACATGATGGTTGCAGTAATCAGGAAATGTTTCAGGTACCATGACACCAGGCTCATCCTTGAGGGTACTTCTCACAACCTGCATGGTGCGCATCTCACGAACAAAGTTTAATTCCTGCAGCATGAGCTTTCTTATTCTCTGAACCAGCTGGGGCAGGTTGTAAACCTTAAAAGATTCTAAACGCCCATCAAGACGCATGGCTATCTTTTCAAGTATATCCATGTCATTCTTGATAATCTCTTCAATTTCAGGACGTTGAATCTTGACAGCCACTTCCTGGCCATTACTCAGCAGCCTGGCTCTGTGAACCTGAGCCAGTGAAGCAGCAGCTATGGGCTCTACATTAAACTCTGAGAAAATACTGTCCAATGGCTGTTTAAAGCTCTTTTCCACCACATCTTTGATCCGTGAGAATTCTTCAGCAGGTACATCATCCTGGAGCTTGCGCAATTCGTGCAAAAGTTCGGGGGGAAGAAGATCAGCCCTTTGCGATAGAATCTGACCACATTTTATAAAGGTAGGTCCGAGCTCTTCGAGAACCATGCGCATCCTTTCCCAGGTATTGAGATGGGTGTCATGCACATGAATTTTTTCCAGATACTTTCTGCCCGGTATTTCCAATCGATCAACTATATCATCAAATCCATACTTGATAAGCTTTGCAATAATTTCTCGAAATCGACCTATGTGAGCTATTGATTTAATATCCATTAAGTTTTCCAGTGGGTAGCTTCAACCACCCCTTTGGCATCAATTGTTCGTAAGAGTTTAGCCCCATTGCATTTGGCAATGGGGCGGGCTCTTCCGGGATCCACCTGCCGCCAAAATCAGACTTTTAAAACAACAGTTGTTGCTCAAGTGGGTTTCATAATGATTGTCCCCGGTGGCCGAGGCATTAACTAAAACAAAGTGTCGCTGCAGTTCTATATATCAGTCCGTTTCTTATCATCTTCCAGTCGAAGAGTCTCCAGGGCGGAAACACGGTCTTCCAGGCTGGAAACCCTGGCTTCAAGATCTTCTACGTTTTCTTTACGGGCAATATCAAAAGATTCCATAGCAGAGTTCAAACTTTTATTAATCCACTCCTGAACCTGATTCTGCTGCGCTTCACTTTTCTGAAGAAACTCCTTGATAATGTTTTCACCTTCTTCAGCGCTTAATTTGCCTTTGTCCACAAGGGTATGTATTTTCTTTTCTATCTCTTCCGCAGTGACAATCACCAGGCCCAGCCCGGTGAAAAGACCTTTTTTGAATAAGTCTATCATTTCATATCTCCTTTAAAATGCTTTAAACAATTCGTCAAAACCCGACACTGGGACAAGTCTTCAGGGCTTCTTCAATTTCTTCATCTGTAAATGCCTTATCAAGCAGATCACCTCGCAGATAGGCGTCATAAGAGCCGAGATCCAGCAGCCCATGACCAGAGTAAAGAAAAACAATCACCTGTCCTGGATCAGCTTCCTTGGCCAAATCAATGGTGGCTTTGATAGCATGCGACGTTTCAGGCGCCGGTACAAAACCTTCAGTCTGCATAAAAAGTCTGGCTGCATCAAAAACTTCATTCTGATAATACGCCCTGGCTTCGGCGTAGCCGTGCTTGGCGATATGAGAAACAATAGGCGATTCTCCATGATAACGCAGACCTCCAGCATGAATCGGAGGCGGAAAATAGGCATGCCCCAGAGTATACATCTTCAGAAGAGGCGTTTTCTGGGCCATATCGCCAAAATCATAGGTAAAACGTCCTTTGGTCAATGTAGGGCAGGCATGGGGTTCTACAGCTACAAACCTTATGTTCTCACCCTGCATTTTTTCAGGCATATAGGGCAGAACAAGCCCTCCAAAGTTACTGCCTCCCCCAACGCAACCAACCAGGATATCCGGCTTTTCTCCAGCAATATCCAATTGCTTCTTTACCTCAAGCCCGGTAATGGTCTGATGCAGAATAACATGGTTCAAAACACTGCCCAGAGCATATTTGGTATCTTCATTGGCAGCAGCATCTTCTACAGCCTCAGATATGGCCAGCCCTAAACTGCCTCCTGAATCAGGATCTTTTTCCAGCACCTGCCTGCCAATGGCGGTTTTATCCGATGGAGAGGGAAATACCTCACCCCCGTATGATCGAATGATTATACCCCGATAAGGTTTCTGGTCATAGCTGCACCTGACCATATATACAGTACACTGCATATCAAACATTTTGCAGGCAAAAGACAAGGCTGTACCCCATTGTCCGGCACCTGTTTCCGTACTGAGCCTTTTAACCCCTTCTATCTTGTTGTAATATGCCTGAGCAATTGCTGTGTTGGGCTTGTGAGAACCAGCAGGGGAAACGGATTCATCTTTGTAGTAAATCCTGGCCTTTGTTCCTATGGCCTGTTCAAGCCGCCTGGCTCTTACCAGAGGAGAGGGACGAAATAGTTTATATATATCGAGCACAGGTTCAGGAATATCAATCCAACGTTGCATGGACATTTCCTGTTCAATCAGGGAGTTGGGAAAAATTGCCTCCAATTTTTCCGGAGCCAGAGGTTGGTTGGTACCTGGATCAAGAGGGGGTGCCAAAGGATCAGTCAGATCAGGCAATACATTGTACCATTGTCTGGGCATATCCTTTTCTAAAAGATTGATTTTAGTTGAGTCCATTTTGTTCGGTTCTCCTTTCAAAATGCGCTGATTTGCGACTCATGGTTTAAGTGTTATTGAATAATTGGTAACAGTATAGCCATTTGCATGTGGCACGGCTTCCTGCCCGGAGGCATACAGCCCGGAGGGGGACTGGCTCTTCCGGGACCCACTTGTCCAAAAAAATAAGATATTTTAAGCACAAAATGATGTTCAAGTGGGTCCCGGAGTGCCTGTCCCCTGCTTTCCTTAAAAGCGCTAAACAGATAGGAATAATTAATAATCTTTACAGATAATAATCCCTCAACAGGGGTGTTTGTTACCATCTCATAAGATACCACATCCCGCAATGCTTATCAACAGCTTATGATCCCCTTTTTCAGGAACGCGGAATGTCCCGCATATAGCTTGCTCAAGGTAGTTGTTTAAACATAATAATTTAGTAATTTACCATTTCATCTGGCTGTGCTCAGGATTTCATCGAATATACACAGATTCTTGACAAGACCGCCTCATCATCATAATAATTGTAGGATTAACAGTGGGAGCGTAACAAATCTGCCAGGAGCACAACATGATAATTAAAAATGTAATACCGGGTGTCTCTGCAGATGAAGCTTACCAGTTTATTGCATCTTAAATTAAAAATACTCAAGGAGTTATTATGGCCAAAGAAGAAGCTATTGAGGTGGAAGGCATAGTCGAAGAGGCTCTGCCCAATGCCATGTTCAAAGTAAAGTTAGACAATGGGCACGAAGTGTTGGGACATATTTCAGGTAAAATGAGAAAATTCTATATTCGCATCTTACCGGGGGACCGGGTCAAAGTAGAACTTTCACCCTATGACCTCACTCGTGGCAGAATAACTTACAGGTTTAAGTAACCTCAAAACTGAATTTACCCGCCACTCGCAGCCTCCCTGTCAGTAAATTTTATTGTATGCATCATTTAAGCGCCTTGGAAACTTACCGCTTAAATCCTGTCACAGAAAACAAAAAAATGGGTGACAGTGTATAGTGACAGGTCGCTCGACTTTGGGACTGTTTCCAATGGGAGCGTTTTTTTCCGGCATAAGAATTTCCACCATGAAACATGAAGACTCACAAAAAAAGATATAAGGCAGGCCACTCATGTCTTAAACTGCATTTTCTTCATTGCAAACATTATTCTGCTTTGCAAGCACTAACTTGCTGGCATAGTCCGCCTGATATTGATACTGTAAATTAACTATTGCACTCGAGGATTATTATGTCCCAGATAGACCTGCATGCTCATTCAACCGCCTCTGACGGCACATACACTCCCTTTGAGCTGGTTAGACACGCCAAAAACAAAGGGCTTAAAGCCATTGCTTTGACGGATCATGACACAACTGACGGCCTGGCTCAGGCCATGGAGGCTGGAAAAGATCTGGACATTGAAGTTATTCCAGGTTGCGAACTAAGCGTTGAGTATCCAGGCCTCATGCACATTATTGGCCTTTGGGTAACACCTGATGCTCCTGTGCTCTCCAGCGCCCTGCGAGAGCTTAGAGCCAAAAGAAACAATCGCAACAACATTATGATCAGCAAGCTGCAGGAAACTGGTGTGGACATCAGTTTCGAGGAAGTTAAACAACTGGCCGGAGATGCGGCCATGGGCAGACCTCATATTTCAAGGGTACTCATGAATAAGGGAATAATTTCAAACATCCAGGAGGCTTTTGACAAATATATCGGACCTGGCGGAGCAGCTTATGTTCCAAAAGAAAAATTCAGCCCTGAAAAGGCAATTGCCATGCTCAAAAACGAACAGGCAACCGTGATCCTTGCCCATCCTTTTTCTCTAAAACTCTCTCCAGAGGGCCTGAGAAAAGAACTTCTCAACCTCAAGGAAATGGGACTGGACGGAATGGAGGTCTTTTATCCTGAGCATTTTGCTGAACAAACCCGAACATACCTGAAAATTTGTCAGGAACTCGACCTTCTGCCAAGTGGAGGTTCTGACTTTCATGGATCCATCAAACCCGACATCAGTCTCGGCAAAGGAAAAGGCAAACTGAACATGCCATACTCCATTGTTCAGGACATGAAAAACAAAAGAATGGAGCAGGGACTTTGGACCTGAACTCATCCCTGCTTGCACAGCCTGAGTTACTTTGTCCTGCAGGAGATATGGAACGCCTCGAGACAGCCCTCGCATACGGGGCAGATGCTGTTTACCTTGGCGGTTCAGAACTCAATCTCCGGTCCAAGGCCAAAGGTTTTTCAAATGAAGAATTACATCTAAGCATTGAAAAAGCCCACTCTGCCGGAGCAAAAGCCTACTTCTGCCTAAACGCACTTCCTTTGCAAAAAGATATTCCCAAGGTAGAAAAACTCTTAGACTATATACTCTCCATGAGTTTTGATGCGCTTATAGTTGCTGATCCAGGGGTACTCAATCTCATCAGAAAAAGAAACAAAGATATACCTTTGCACCTCAGCACCCAGGCCAACACCTGCAACCTGCCTTCAATAAGTTTCTGGCAGGAGCAAGGTGTCAAAAGAGTAAATTTGTCCAGGGAATTAAGTATCAAAGACATAAATGCCATTTTAAAAAATTGTTCACAAATGGAACTGGAAATGTTTGTGCACGGAGCAATGTGCATGGCTGTATCCGGAAGATGCTTTTTAAGCGCACATCTCAATAAAAGATCAGCAAACCAGGGCCTTTGTGCCCATCCCTGCAGGTATGATTACCGGCCCCATCCAGTTGATCTCGAAGAAAAAACCAGGCCTGGATACCCTGTCTGGACTGTTAAGCAGGGACCTGGCTTTTCAAAGATTTTCAGCGCTGAAGATCTGTGCCTTGTTAAGTTCATTCCCTGGATGATCAGAAACAGGCTTCACTCTTTAAAAATTGAAGGAAGAACCAAAAGCGTTTCTTATATTGCCATGGTTGCGGATATATACCGTACAGCTATTGACGATTTCTTTAAAAAACAGTTCAGGCCCGCATTATATTTAAGTGAGCTTGGATACATCAGCACCAGACCTCTTGGATCTGGCTTCTTTCTTTACAAAAAAAAAATATACACCACACATCAGAAAGCAGCCCACAGAAGCAAAAAAATTCTGGCAAGAGTCATTGAGCGTTTAGGAGACCATAAATGGCTGTTACAGATCAAAGATAAGTGGAATTCTACTGACGATATAGAAATTATACTGCCAGGGCTGCACCGCCCGGTCATCCGTGCCGGGCAGTACAGCTTAGAGAACCTGAATGGCCAGAAAACCTCCCAGGTCAATTCCGGTGTAAATGCTTTTTTATGCGCTCAACACCCGGATATCAAAAAACATCTGTTTGTCAGAACTATTATCTGACCAGTTTACGATACCTGATTCTTTTGGGTATTTCCGCCTCTTTGCCCAGCCTTTTCTTTCTATCCTCTTCATATTCTGTGAAGTTGCCGTCAAAAAACAGAACCTCGCTGTTGCCTTCAAAGGCCATAATGTGAGTAGCAATGCGGTCAAGAAACCAGCGATCATGGCTGATGACCAGAACACATCCGGCAAAGTTCAGCAACCCTTCCTCCAAGGCTCGCATGGTGTTTACATCAAGATCATTGGTTGGTTCATCCAGCAGCAGAACATTTGCCTCCTGTTTGAGCATTCTGGCCAGTTGCACCCTGTTTCTTTCTCCACCGGAAAGCACACTGACCTTTTTCTGCTGATCTCCGCCTGTAATATTGAATCTGCCAAGATAAGCCCGGGCATTGATCTCTTTGCCAGCCATTTTGATCATATCATGTCCGTCGCTGATAACTTCAAAAACAGTTTTGTCTCCCTCAAGATCATCACGGTGCTGGTCAACATGAGCCAGCCTTACGGATTCACCAACGTTAATCTCACCGGCATCCGGCTTTTCCACTCCGGTAATCATGCGAAACATGGTGGTTTTACCAGCGCCATTGGGGCCAATTATGCCCACTATGGCACCTGGAGGAATAATAAAATGCATATCACTTATGAGCAACCGATCCTCAAAGGCTTTGGTCAGGTTTTGGGCCTCAATAACCTTACTGCCCAGACGTGGTCCAGGGGGGATAAATATCTCAAGCTCCTTTTGCTGTTTCTCGGTGTCCTGGTTGAGCATCTGCTCATAAGCCCCTATCCTGGCTTTACTCTTGGCATGCCTGCCACGTGGTGACATTCTGATCCACTCAAGTTCACGTTCCAGAGTTCTTTGTCTGTCGCTTTCTGATTTTTCCTCTCTGCGCAGTCGTTCTTTCTTTTGATCCAGCCAGGAAGAATAATTACCTTTCCAGGGTATTCCCCTGCCGCGATCCAGCTCCAGGATCCAGCCTGCCACATTATCCAGAAAATAACGATCATGAGTTACTGCGATGATGGTACCTGGATACTGTTGTAAATGGTGTTCAAGCCAGGCCACTGTTTCAGCATCAAGATGGTTGGTGGGCTCATCTAGCAGCAGAATATCAGGCTGTTGCAGCAGCAGACGGCATAAGGCCACCCTTCTTCTTTCCCCGCCGGAAACTTTGTCGAGAGTCATATCAGAGGGCGGGCATCGCAGGGCATCCATGGCCATTTCCAGTCTTGACTCGAGATCCCACGCTTCTGCGGCGTCCAACTTTTCCTGTACTTCGCCCTGACGTTCAATAAGCTTGTTCATTTCATCATCGCTCATGGGTTCAGCGAATTTTAAGTTAATTTCCTCAAACTCCTTGAGCAGGGCCACGGTTTCTGCGGCACCTTCCTCCACGACTTCTCTGACAGTGCGCTTTTCATTGGCCAGAGGTTCCTGCTCCAGATAACCAATGGAATATCCTGGAGAAAGAATGGTTTCACCCTGAAAATCCTGATCTACTCCTGCCAGAATTTTTAAAAGAGAGCTTTTACCTGATCCGTTCATACCGAGAACACCAATCTTGGCCCCATAAAAATATGATAGAGAAATGTCCTTTAAAATCGGTTTTTTATCATAAAACTTGCTGACCTTGACCATGGAATAAATAATTTTATTTGGCTCATTACTCATAACAATTCCTCATCCTTGTTAAAAAATTATGTTTATTTTGTAGTTTTGATGTTTGACGAATCTATTTTTGCCGGTTGTGAATGAGTCTTCCTGGAAAATCGCAGAAAGCATTACGCAATACTCAATGCTATCCTTGACAGATCCTTATATAATATAGTCAATATCGCTGTTTAGCAGCAAGCAGTTCTCATATCCTTTGCCGGCACAAGTCACAAGTCTTAAACAGGGTGGTTTATAAAATTGGCAAAATGTGCTTTTTCAGACCTCTGCATGAAAAAAAGCCCGTGCGAGGCATGAGGCCATGCCACGGAACATACTGAATACCATGGAACATGAAATAACAACTGACAACAGGAAAAAAACATGATCTCAAAAAGATGCTCAGCTCTAAAACCTTTCTATGTTATGGAAATACTGGAAAAGGCACGGGAAATGGAAAAAAGTGGCTCTAAAATCATTCATCTGGAAATCGGTGAACCTGATTTTGACACACCGGAATGCGTAAAAAAAGCAGCAGTCAAGGCCATGGAGCAAGGAGAAACACATTATACTCACAGCCTGGGGATTCTTGAGCTCAGGCAGACCATTAGCGAGCACTACGCCAAAACATACAATGTCGATATTGATCCAGGAAGGATCATCGTAACCTCGGGCACATCACCTGCCATGTTCATGCTCTTTTCAGCACTGCTGCATCCACAAGATGAAGTAATTATCTCTGATCCCCATTACGCCTGTTATCCCAGTTTTATATGTTTTGCTGGAGGAACCCCCGTTCGAGTGAGGGTCAGTCAGGAAAATGGATTCCAACTGACTGCCGAACTTGTTCAAAAACATCTAACTGAACGTACCAAAGGCATTTTCATCAATTCTCCGGCCAATCCCACAGGAAACCTCACACCACCTGAAACCCTTGCCAGCTTATGCAGACTTGGGCCTTATGTTATCTCTGATGAAATATACCACGGCCTTGTTTATAAAGGCAATGAGCACACTGCCCTTGAATTTTCCGACGAAGTGTTTGTACTTAATGGCTTTTCCAAACTGTATGCCATGACTGGCTGGAGACTGGGTTACCTGATAGCTCCTCAACCTTTTGTGAGAACATTGCAGATAGTTCACCAGAACTTTTTCATTTCTGCCAATTCTGTTGCCCAATGGGCCGGGATTGCAGCCCTTAAGGAGGCTGACCAGGACGTTGCCCGTATGAAAACCATTTATAATGACAGAAGAGAATACATGCTGAGCAGGCTCGAAGATATGGGCTTCGGCATCACCATTGAACCTACTGGAGCCTTTTACATCCTTGCCAATGCTTCATTTCTTTCAGATAATTCTTATGAGCTGGCTTTTGACATTTTAGATAAAGCCGGGGTTGGCGTAGCTCCAGGCATTGATTTTGGTCAGGGCGCTGAAGGCTATTTACGGTTTTCCTACGCCAATTCATTAGAGAACATCAAAACAGGCATGGACAGGCTGCAGAAATATGTTGAGTTACATGCTTAACATCTCAAGTGGGTGTTGAATTTTGAATGTTTCTTCTAAGTAACTAAAACCAAATACGCAATAAATTCAAAGTATTATGGTTTTGCCGTACAGATTGCTTCGGTCGCTTAGGCTCACTCGTGGGTGACAGGTTTTCATCAATTACATCCCTGACAGCTCAGGTGTCATTGCGAGCGAGTCTTCGAGCGCGGCAATCTGTAACGTGTTAAGGCTGATTTTTTAGTTACTCACACGTTCGGCCCCTGGTCCGCCCAGGTGAGGAGCTTACAAGTAACCAGAATCGTTTTGCTAATAAAATCAGACGCTTACAATTTTCTTATTCTTACGATTTTTACATATGATTGATTCTCAATTGCCAGAAAAGTTCCGTCAAAGATGAGAGCTTTACGCCTGGCACAG
>NZ_JYNP01000033.1 GCF_000934755.1 Desulfonatronovibrio magnus | reverse complement strand
CCGTTGCCCGGCAAATGAAAAAACTTCTTTCTTCCTTTGCGCCCTTTGCGTCTTGAGTGAGTCTTCGAACGGGCGGTTAAAATATCTTTTTTGGGTTGCGGGTTCAACCCGCGTTTGTAACTACGCAGCATATACTACATATGACAATTCACTATCCTGGATTCCGGCTTTCGCCGGAATGACGGAAAAGGGCAACTATCTGCTTTAACCGTCACCCCGGAATTGATTCGGGGTCCATGTCTTCATTATTCGATCATGCGTACCTGTTTAGCGCTTTTAAGGAAAGCAGGGGACAGGCACTCCGGGACCCACTTGAACATCATTTTGTGCTTAAAATTTCTCATTTTTGGGAGAAGTGGGTCCCGGAAGAGCCAGTCCCCATGCCACATGCAAAGCGCTAAACAGATACGATCATGCTGCATAGTTACAACTACTACAAAATTTTATCCGCAGCACTTTTTATGCTTTTTCCCACTGCCGCAGGGGCATGGATCATTGCGTCCCACCTTGGGTTCAGCCCTTTTGACTGTTTCCGGTTTCTTCTGACCTGGCTTGCTGGAAGGTCCGCCAAATTTCAGGTTGCTCTGTTCCTTGTGGGTAAATTCTTCTTCACTGACTTTTTTCTGTATCCTGAGCCTGGTCAGGGCTTTCAATGTATTGGCCCGCAACCTGTAAAACATTTCTTCAAACATCTCAAAACCTTCACGCTTGTACTCACGCTTGGGGTCTCGCTGTCCATATCCGCGTAATCCTATTCCCTGCTTGAGATGATCCATGTTCAGGAGGTGTTCCTTCCAGTTGCGATCCAGGCTTTCCAACAGGAAAAAGCGCAGAATTTCATTATAGTGTTCAGGAGCGTCTTCATGTATTTTGTTTAAATTGGCGTGTACAGCATCAAGACTTTCCTGCTTGGAAGGAATGCGGCCGTCCTGCATGATCTTGCCCAGATTAAACAACTCCTCCAGCTTTCCGCGCATGGATGCGGCTGTATCATCGTCAAGGCCTTCCAGAGATCCTTCACCAGCCTGCTCGTATACATCGTCCATCATATCTTCCACAACCTGATCAATCATTTCCCGCATATCTTTCTGCACCATGATATCTCTACGCTGTGAATAAATAACCTCTCTTTGCTGGTTCATGACATTGTCAAAATCAAGAAGCTGTTTACGAATATCAAAGTTGTGAGCTTCCACCTTGGTCTGGGCGTTTTCAATGGCCCTGGAAATCATCTTGTTTTCAATAGCCTGCCCTTCTTCCATACCCAGCTTATCCATCAGTCCGGAAATACGCTCGGAACCAAACAGCCTGAGCAAAGTGTCATCCAGTGCAAGGTAAAACCTGGATGATCCCGGATCACCCTGTCTTCCGGCGCGGCCCCGGAGCTGGTTGTCGATACGCCTGCTTTCATGACGTTCTGTACCAAGGATGTGCAGTCCTCCAAGTTCGCGGACTCCTTCACCCAGGACAATATCCGTTCCACGCCCTGCCATATTTGTAGCAAGAGTAACCCTCTTCTTTTCCCCGGCACTGGCAACAATTTCTGCTTCCTTTTCATGGTGCTTGGCATTGAGGACTTCATGCGGGACTCTGGCCTTTTTCAGCTGTCTGGAAATGATTTCTGATTTTTCAATGGATGTTGTTCCCACCAGCACAGGCTGGCCTGCATCGTAAAGTTCCTGAATGTCACGGGCAATGGCCTTAAACTTGTCTTCCTGAGTCATGTAAACAACATCAGGGAAATCTTTTCTGATCATGGGTTTGTGTGGAGGGATCACTGTAACGTCCAGATTATATATTTCCTTGAACTCAACTGCTTCTGTATCTGCTGTGCCTGTCATACCGGCCAGCTTGTCATACATACGAAAATAATTCTGAAATGTAATGGATGCCAGGGTCTGGTTTTCAGCCTCAACCTTGACATGCTCTTTGGCTTCCAGGGCCTGATGCAGTCCGTCGCTGAATCTGCGCCCTTCCATGAGGCGTCCTGTGAACTCATCCACAATGACCACCTTGCCATCCTTGACTATGTAATCCACGTCCCGAGCAAACAGGTTATGGGCCTTGAGCGCCTGCAGAACATGATGCTGTACAGTTATGTTTTCCGGATCAAAAAGGTTGTCAATACCAAGAATATCCTCAACCTTCTGCACTCCATCATCAGTGAGGGAAGCTGTCTTGGCTTTTTCATCCACAGTAAAATCTTCATCCCGTTTAAGCTTTGGAATGATTTTATTAATGGCTGCGTACTGAGCAGAAGAGTCCTCCACAGGCCCGGAAATAATCAGGGGAGTTCTGGCCTCATCAATAAGGATGGAGTCTACTTCATCCACTATGGCGTAACGCAAATCCCGCTGCACAAGCTGATGCGGGTAAAACTTCATATTGTCACGCAAGTAGTCAAAACCGAATTCATTGTTGGTACCATAAGTGACATCTGCGCCATAAGCAGCTTTTCGATCTTCATCACTAAGGCCATGCACGATAACACCTACTGTAAGCCCGAGAAAATTATAAAGGCGCCCCATCCATTCCGCATCACGGCGGGCCAGGTAATCGTTTACCGTAATTATATGTACGCCTTTACCTTCCAGGGCATTAAGAACTACCGGCAAGGTTGCCACCAGTGTTTTTCCTTCACCAGTTTTCATCTCTGCAATGCGACCTTCATGCAGAGCCACCCCTCCCACAAGCTGAACATCAAAATGGCGCATTTCAAGAACACGCCAGGAAGCCTCTCTGACCACAGCAAAAACATGAGGAAGCAAATCTTCCAGTTTAGCACCCTGTGCCACTTCTTCTTTCCAGGCAGCTATTCTCTGTGCCAGTTCCTCATCGCTGAGATTTTTTATTTCACTCTCCAGCGAATTTATCCTTTCCACAATGGGATTTAGTTTTTTGAGGTATCTCTCATTTTTGCTTCCAAAAAGCTTTTTTACAATTCCAAACATTACGTTTCCTTTATTATTGTCAATTTAAGTTTCAACTAATGCGGGCTGTGCCCACAATCTGCATGTGGACACAGTCCGCATTAGGAAAGCTGGCTGTTATTCTTCCCAAGCTTCCAGAACACTGACTTCATTGCTCAAGGGATTTATTTTTCCAAGTCTCAGCCTGAACGACTGACCAAGGCGGGTTTTTCCGCCAAACAAATCATGTCCTGCTCTAACCATAATTTGCTCTCCTGGAAGGGAAAGTACTACTTGCTGACCACTATTATCCACAACAACAGCCTGAAAGGTCTGGTGTTTGCAATTCTGTCTGAAATAAACCAGCTTCCAGTATCTTGGCCTGAACCTCTGCACCTGGGAGACCTGCCCGGATCGGGCGCTCAGCCTGGGCAGCATTTCATTCAAACCTTCAAAAGAAAAATATGGTTTGCCATCCTGAATAAAACTTAGAAGCTGCAGTTCGTTAATAAGATCAGTATAGCGACGCAAGGGTGATGTAACCGGAGCATAGCATGATGCGGCTATAGATCTGTGAGGCTTTGGTGATGTTTCTGTCAGTGTGGCTCCTAATGACCTGATTACCTGATAAATATCTTCAGGCCTGGACCATACCCCGCTGTAATCAGCTGGCAATGCAATGTCCTGAGTACGATGCAGCAAGGGAATACTTTTTTCCCTGGCCCAGCTGGCCATGGCAGTATTGGCTAAGATCATAAATTCTGAAACAATGAGCTGCGCTTTGGGAGAATCCTGCTTATTTTCAAGAAAAACTCTGATCTCATTATTATGTTCCTCAAGCCTGATATGCGGCTCATTCTGATTAATAATCACAGCCCCTTTTTCAAGCCTTGCTGCTCTTAATTTTTCAGCCAGATCCAGAGCAGGTTTCAGATAGTCGGAGCTTTGCAGGTTAAGCTGCTCTTCAACGCTTTCATATGTCAGATTGTTGTCAACTCTGACCCATTTCTGACTGAGCCTGACATTTTTCAGATGTGCATCTGCATTAAGCTCAAACTCAACCACCATGGCCGGTCTGGACTTTTTTTCTATTAAACTAAACAAATCTTCTGCCATAATCCCAGGCAGCATATTGCTGATACCCTCTGGAAGATATAGACTTGTTGTTCTTGAGGATACTGCTTTATCCAGAGCTGAATCCGGAGTCCAGTATAAAGCGGGACAGGCCAGAGCAAGACTCAAAAGGAATCCATCATCATGCTTTCTAACAATAAAGGCATCATCAATATCCCTTGTTGTTGCCGAGTCAATGCTCACAAACCCTGACTGCTCAGGATCTGTCTGTTCCTGTTCAAATTTTTCTCTGATGGCATTGACTTCTATTACATGTTCCTGTTCCCAGGATGCATCCCACACATATCCAGCCTGATCCAGAAGATAATTGTGATGAGGCGGGTAAATTCCCCATGTTACTCCGAGAATAAATGCCAGATTGGGATCTGCTGGAAGTCCTGTAGTCAGCTTGCTCCAGACTTCAGATGTTTCCGAGTCGTCAGGATTGCTGACACGGGTAGTAATAAGCTCTCTTAACTGCTGGCCAACATCATGGTTTTCAAGCTCTGGCAGTGCTGTTCCCTTGGAAGCCTTATCCCATAGAGCTTTAATAAACTCCCGACCAATGCTGATGAGCTTTTCCTTTTGCCTTGCGATTCTTTCCTGCTCTAATCGAGACTCCACAATATCCTGGGGATAAACTTCAAAAAAAGGAGGATTGAACTTGAATCTGGCACGATCCTGAAGCATGGCCCGGCCCAGAGCAGCTACACGATCTGCACCAGGATCATTCCAGATGAGTCCGGCAAACCATGGGACCCTGGCCTGGTCTATTTCACCCTGCGACAACTCCCACACTTCCAGAATGTTGATTTTTTCCTGCTCGAGAGATCTGTTGCGGCCATGCTCTTTCAGCAGGCCGTTAATCTCTTCACGGGACAGGCCTTGTGTATAAGCCGGTCCGGTCCAGGGCAGAATTCTGGCAGAAGAAAGCTTAACTTCTCGCTGATTGATGTTAAAAGCCCTGACCCTGTTACCTGAGCACTCTTCAACCCAGGCTGTTATGGGTTGATTATTCTGCAGGTACTCAATAACCAGTCCAGACCTTATTTCTTCTCTGAAATTATCTTTCTTGCTCACAAAATATCTATTTCCATTGGTTGTAAAACCATTACATATTGACGTTAAAGAGCATTATTGCCGGGAATAAACAGTACTAAATATCTTTTTTTTGGGTTGTAAGCACAGCCTGCATTGGACATATTCCAGGTAAGCCTTCAGCCTTCACCCTTCAGCCTTCACCCTTCAGCCTTCACCCTTCACCCTTCACCCTTCAGCCTTCAGCCTTCAGCCTTCACCCTTCAGCCTTCAGCCTTCAGCCTTTAACCTTCAGCCCTAATGCCTGAAAGAACGCTGTCCGGTAAAGACCATGGCCACCTGAGGCACAGCTTCATTCAAGGCCTCAATCACTTCAGCATCTCTAATGGATCCCCCAGGCTGGGCAATTGCAGTTACCCCCTGAGTAATGGCCAGATCCACTCCATCTCTGAACGGAAAAAATCCGTCGGATACCAGTACAGACCCCGGAAGACCTGCGCGCATTTTACGTGTCTCAACATTTATTTCTTCAAGCAGATCTCTTGCCCTGGCATCATTTTGCGCTCTTTGCCTGAGCTGATAAATTGACTCTTTATGCTTGTTGAAGCTCAACATATCAGCATATTTGGTCATGGCCTTGTTTATGGTCAGGTCAACGCAGCCAACTCGGTCCTGCTCTCCGGTTCCAATGGCAACAGTGCATCCATGCCTGGCAAAAATTACCGAATTGGAAGTAACTCCAGCTTCTACAGCCCATGCAAAAATCAAATCCTGCATTTCACGGTCATCAGGTTTTCTGGCCATGACCTTCCGACCATCTTTCGAGGCGCTGGCAGGAAAAAAATCATCAGCCTTGAGTATTCTGTTGGAAAAGGAAAACTGAACGATAATTCCGCCATCAGTCAGTGATTTAATGTCCAGAAAAGGAATCCCCACCAGTTCATCCAGCCTGCCTATGCCGGGCATTTTGAGAACTCGCAGATTTTTTTTAGTTTGCAGTATTTTAAATGCTCCCGGCTCAAAGTCAGGTGCAGCTACTACTTCAAGATAGTTGGCTGCCAGAAACTCAGCAGTTTTCTCGTCAATTGCTCTGTTAACTATGACTGCTCCTCCAAAAGCTGCTATCCTGTCCGAGTAAAGTGCTTCAGATACTGCCTTATATAGCCCATCATCCGACCAGGCCGCCCCGCAGGGATTGTTGTGTTTTAAAATTACAGCGGCAGGTTTTTCGCTGAGGTATTGGAGAATATTGAGGCCATTGTCCACATCTGTAAGGTTTGTCTTGCCTGGATGCTTCCCAGCCTGCAGCATGTTTTCTTCTGTAATAGACGATACCAGTCCGTATCCTCCGGATCTAAGGGCAACGCCTCCAAGCTCAAATGATCCCTCAACAGGCTCATACATGGCAGCAGGCTGATCTGGGTTCTCTCCATACCTTAAGCCTTTTTCCTCATTATCGATAATCCAGGTTTTTTTTCTGAATTTAAGTTCCTGACCACTTAGATTAATGGTCATCTCTTGAGGAAATTCATCTTTCAAAATATTTTTATACATATTCTTCAAATCTTTCATCATCAGCTCCTGAATATTTTATTGAGTAAAGTTGTTTTATTCATTGATTACTGAGGTTAAACCATATAAAATGTACTTGACATTAACAGGGGAATGAGGTCTTCGCTCAACGAAACAGACACGGAGCATGAACCTTACCTGCCGGGTACACAGTTTGTTAATGTCACGCACAATGCTTACACCTTGACCTGTGCGATAAACCGTAAAGGTAACACAGCCCAAACTCAGGGGCAAATACTTTACAGCCTGGTTTTTTGGAAATACTTAACGTGCTTATTATATGCGTTTTGCCTGGTAGCACCCGGTTAAAGCGCTATCTAACGCGAGTTTACGAGTTATATTTTTTATTTGCAAAAAAGCCATACATTTCAACATGTTAAGCCTTGCAGCTGTGCCCCCTAACTTTAAAAACAGATTTATCTGCATTATTGCTTGACTTTTCAGCCAGAAAAAGCTTATTGTGCCCCCTAACAGGGAGGTAGCATGGCTTATTTAGCTCGAAAAGTAATAAAGGGTATCACATATTATTATGCAGAGGAAAAGGAAAGAAGGGATGGCAAGTCCCGGAGAAAATGGCAGAAATATCTTGGAACGTTAGATAAAATCATTAAGGCAGTAGAGGGTGTTCCACCAAAGCCGGATTATGCAGAAATTTTCCAGCTTGGTGCTCCGGCAGCCTATTTATATGCATCCCAGCAGATCAATATGATACAAACGCTTGATGCAGTTTTTTCCAAACGCAATCAAGGGCCATCAACTGGGCTTTATTTGACGCTGGCTGCCATAAACCGAGGGATTAATGCTGTGAGCAAGCGTTCAATGTGGTGCTGGTTTCAAGACACGATTCTGCTTCGTGCTTTTCCTGAAGCAAATAAAACCTCTCTAAGTTCGCAGCGATTCTGGGATAACATGTCAACGATTACAGAAAACAAAATGAAGGAGGCATGGACTAAAATTATCGATTGTGTACTGGAGCAAGAAAAAATTGATCTGTCATGCGCTTCATATGATGGGACCAATTTTTACTCATTTATCGGTTCTTTTAATACACGTTGCACAATTGCCAAAAGGGGAAAAAACAAGCAGGGCCGAAGTGATCTCAGGCAAATAAATTATGCCCTGTTCTGTAGCCGAAAGGATCACTTTCCTTTATACTTTGATGTGTTTGAAGGTAATCGTCACGATTCAAAGGAATTTAACGTGGTGATTGACAATTTTTTCAAGGCCTTTCAGGCAAGGATACCACAAAGAGGGGGTATGACAATTGTATTTGATAAAGGCAATAACTCGGAAGAAAATTTTAAAAAATTCATTCAGGGTTCAGGCTTTCATTTTGTAGGCTCAGTCAAGCCTGATGATCATAAAGATTTGGCACAAATATCGAATAGCGACAAATGTTTCAAGCCACTTTCGCATCCAAGACTTGACCAGGTTAAGGCCTTTCGCACCAGCAAGAACATATATGGTAAAAAGCTTACGGTTGTGGTCACATTTAACAACAATCTTTATAGTTCTCAAGTTCAATCGATTAATAATGAGATAAACAAAGCCTTGGGCAAACTTGCCGTTATCGCTGGCAAACTGGATGACCGCATAGCTGGAAGGGTCACTAAAGGAAAGAAGCCGACCCAGGCATCTGTTAAGAGCCAAGTCTCAGCGGCCCTTTCCGGTCAACACATGAAAAAATTGATTAAAACGACAATTGATGAACATAATGATATGCCAATGCTCACATATTCAATGGATACGGATGAGTTTGCCAAGCTTGCCGATACTTACCTGGGAAAGAATATCATCATTACAGACAATCATAGCTGGGATACAGAAGAAATTGTGATTACCTATCGAAGTCAGTATATTATAGAGGATGTTTTCAGACAGATGAAGGATAGAAAAACAGGCTCATGGTGGCCGATGTACCACTGGACGGACAACATGATCAAAACTCATGGATTTTATTGCTCGTTGTCGTTGTTGCTTAGAGCATTAATTATGAAAAGAGCTAAAGATTCGGGAATGTCCATGTCAATAAACAGTCTTCATGATAAACTGTCAGGCATACGAGAGGTAATCAATATATTCCCGAAAAAGAAAAACAAACAACAGACCCAGACTGTTGTTTCTAAACTCGACAATATCCAGCAGCGGCTATTTGATTTATTCGATATGAAGCAATATTTATCAAGTTAGGGGGCACAGATGGTGCTAAAAAAAGAAAACAATATCAGCATGTTAAGGTGTTAGAATTTCATAACTCGTAAACTCGCGCTAAGTGTTGTATATTTAGTTTTTTTGACTGACGAATAAAGAAGGTAATATGGAAAGAAAACTCAAAAAAATTGCAGATGAGCTTAACAGCCTTGATGAGGCTTCTCTGATTGATCTATGGGACAAGTATTATGAAAAGGTGTGCTCCTTTACTCCAAGCCGGGAATGGGAGGAGGACATACTAATCCTGTCGCTGATTCAGTCTGTACGATGGAAGAATCAATTGTTTAACCACTGTCTGGCCAATCATTCCATGGGGTTGGACAACCACCCTCCACAACAAACTCGGAAGGTTGAAGAGGACAATCAACCGTCAGTCAGGCCAGTTCGAAGGAACAAACCTAAGAAATCGGCCAAGGTGCTCAGCTTCAGGCCGCGCCAGTGAAATCATTCCGTACAGAATATAGTAATAATACCTGATATTTTCCACAAAATGTACTGCCTCAAATCCCCGGGCATACCCTCTGGGCAATGTTTCATAATATCTCTGGAAACTCAAAAGCGGATATATTTGTTTCAACTCTAACCAGTGCAGCCTGTTGACACCTTTTCGTTCTGCCAGTTCCATTGCATCATACAAGTGACCCAAACCCTGGTTATACGCAGCAAGTGTAAGAAACCATTTGTCCCAGGACTCAGCCCCGGTAGGGACCACTCTTTCCATAAGAAAATTTAAATATTTGGCTCCGCCCATAATGCTCTGTTCAGGATCAAGACGATTAGTTACTCCGAGAAAGTCAGCTGTTTCCAGGGTTATCTGCATCAATCCCTGAACCCCCGTACTGCTCTGAGCCACAGGATCAAAATGTGACTCCTGATATATCAGTACTGTCAGCAGCAGTGGATCAATATTGTACTCTTGGGAGGCTGTGAGTATATAGTCAGCATATTGAGGAAGTTTTGTCTCTATTGCGGTGATGAAATGGTTAAGCTGGTAAGTGTCTTTTTCTGCTGGAAAAAAACCAAAATATTTTTCTTTCAGATAATAAAGATACGGATCATCAAAAATTTCTTCCCAGAACTCAGTGAATTTCCTGTCCATATCTTTATATTTTGCACTCCATAACCAGGCGTGTTCGGTGGACGTACTAAGAGAGTATGAGGGAAATACGTCAAGAAAAAAACTGTGCCAGAGATCAAAATTCAGCTCATCAATAAGTCCGAACCTGAAATCTCGCTGGGAAATCATATTGAAAAAGTCTTTCCCAGGATTGAGAGAGTTGGATACTTCAATTTCACAATTCAGATTATCCTGGAGTAAAGCAATTTTTTGCGAAAACAGGAATCTTCCAGGAGCAACTGTATCAAAATTGCAAAGATCCTGGATATTCTTTAGAGGATACCGCCACCTGTTATGAGTAATAATAAAATTACCTGATAGATAACCAGGACCTCTCACAACATTATCCCAGGAAAGGTCAGGCAGAAGTGGCTCGGAAATCAGCAGATTAGCCCTGCCGCTCTGCAATTGCTCAATACCTTTGTTGAAATCATCGATCTTGACCCATACTGGCTTCAGCCCGTAGATTGAGCTGAAATAATCCGCAAGATCCCATTCAAAACCCTTGCCGTAAGGACTCAAGCTTGAAATGGATCGTTCAGACTCAAGATAAAGTATCCTTATCCTGTCCTGCGACCAGTAATATTTCTGAAAATAGACATAACCCAGCACAAAAAGGATTAAAGTTAAGATCAATATTAGAATGATCTTGTGCTTGTGTATATTGTGCTTGATTATACTAATTTTTTTAAAAGCTTCCATCAAAAAACAGCACCCCATTTTGGTACAACTTAAAGCCTCCCGCACCCTTATGCAATGTCAGCAATTCTGGCTATGAAGCAGACATATTGCTATCTTCCTTCGCTACTAATGATTCCAGTTTTTTTACCCAACCGTCAAACAATGGGCAAGCTTCACGCATTTTGCCAATACCAATTGCCTCTGCTATCGCAATGCCTGTAGAAGTTTTCTTGAAACGATCAGATAGTGCCTCTAATTTTTTTGAGGGTGCTGTGCTGCTATTGTCGTTGATTTTTTCAGGTTCCTTGCACTCTAAAAGAATAGCGTCAATCTGTTTTTGAGCAACGCCTAACTTTTCAGCCAGACAAGCCGGATCACTGAAATACAGAGCTTCAATCTCGTACATTGAAAAATAAGGTATAAACCGGCCTGCCTGATTTTGCTCCGGGAAAAGTTGTTGAATCTGTTTAGCAGTAGCCTGACTGATAATGGCAGCTTTTCTTACATGATCCTTTTCCTGCTTCGATTCAGCATATCCAGGCCAGTCACCTCGTATGCCGTAGTAGTCAACAAGAAGCGTAATCCAGGCATCTTTTCGTTGCTTAAGATGCTTTCCAATGTCATTTCTGGCTCGTGCAAACTTTACGTCACCGCCTTTTTCGCCAGGTTTATCTATAATGATAGGAGTCAGATACACACCACTGCTGGCCATATACGGAGCAAGAAGTTGTTTAACAAACATCTGCTCAGTTGCCCCCTCCACAAGCACTACCACTTCTGCATAACTACCCATTGGCTGTGCCACCCTGAATGACATTCTTTGTCCAAAGCTGGCCGACTGAATAATCGTCCAGCCATTCATTGAAATCAGCACGCTTTAATCGCTCAAAAGTTGATTGTCCATGTTTGCGTTTCACCACCACAATATCCTCGATGAAAAATTGATCCAGAAGAAGTGGCGACTGTGTCGCCAGAACAACTTGAGTCCTTTTAGCTGCATCTTCAACAAGTTCACCAAGAATTCTTATCGCTTCTGGATGCAAGCCCAGTTCAGGCTCATCAATAATGATGGTGGATGGCGGATTGGGCTGGAGAAGTGCCGTGGCAAGACAAATAAAGCGAATGCTGCCATCGGAGAGGTGATACGGCTGCATTGGATAGTCGGAACCCCTGGTTTTCCATGACAAAGAAACTTTAGTCTTTGGTCCCATCTGTTGAAGGTCAAGCAGAAAATCGTCAAGGAACGGTGCTACAAGTCGGCAGGCATTCAAGATCTCGTCATAACAGGACTTTCCTTCATTTCTTAGACGAAACAAAAATGGAGCAATGTTTGATGCATCGTAACGTAATACCTTGTTGTCCTCAATAATTTCTGCGTGCCTCATTGGCGCAGTCAAGCTTGTGTCATGGAAATGATAGATTTTCCAGGAGTTAATGGCATCGTAAACAGGCCTGCTGTGTTGACTGTTGCGTGCTCTTCCTTTTGCATCCTTAACCAGTAATGAAGAACTGTCTCCACTGGTCCCAAGTTCCCGCCAACCCTTGTAACCCTGAGCATAACAAAGAGCTTCATCAGTCAGGGCGAAGCCTTCTCCTGGCCCTGGCTTGATCTTAAATCGGTACCCACGTGGGCCAAAACGGGTTTCAAATTCCATATGCTTTGTGGCCTTGCGTCCATTGTGGAGAAGGTCACTGACTCCTCCGCTGTCTCGAATATATTCGACGAGATTGCCTTTGATCAGCGATTGCAGCATGCAAAAAAAGGAGATCAGGTTGCTCTTTCCCGCTCCATTGGCCCCGACGAAAATATTCAGGTCTTTAAGCTCGAAGTCAGTCAGTTCCCCAATGGATTTGAAGCCGCGAATCGATAATTTATCCAATGAGTCGGCCATTTAAACTACCCCAGAATGTTACATGAGAGTTAATGATTATGTAATTATTCGCCACATCCGGCAGGTTGCTAATTTTACACACTGAATTCCGGCTCTTAGTGAAAGCCTGGAACAAGCTTCCCCGGAATGACAGAAAGGGCAACTGCCTGCATTAACCGTCATCCCGGTCCAGGATCCGTCATCCCAGACTCAATCCGGGACCAGGATAACTGATTCCCGGGGACAGATTTTCTTATTAACATTGCTAAATAATTACAAAAAATAAAAGGTAAGTAAAGCTATGCTGAATCAAATTCAAACCAAATAACCATTTTCTGGTGGAGATTACAAGAGAAAAAGCTGTGACTTTGGATTTGGCCAGGGTCTTACAGCACCCTTCCCAGTCAGCAAATTTTACATATCATCACCAAACCCATAGTACAAAGATCTGCAAGGGGCCAGAAAAAAGAAACAACGGTCTTCCAGTCCACCAGGCCAACAACTGTTGCTGGTTGCGCTGGGGACAAATATAAAATGAAAAGCAGTTGAATCGTCTCTTTCCAGCTTAGACAAAGTGTCGTTGTAGTGCTATTCATTAATTGACTTTAAATCATCTATATTTTAAGTTTAAACGCTGTACCAAAAATTATGAGGACTTTTGGAGGAAATAATGTCCAATATGATTGTCTTCGGATCCCAATGGGGTGACGAGGGAAAAGGAAAAATTGTAGATATTCTCACTGAAGATGCAGAAATGATTGTTCGCTTTCAGGGAGGAAACAATGCCGGGCACACACTGGTCACCGGTGACAAAAAATTTATCCTGCATCTTATACCATCAGGAATTCTTCATCCCAATAAGGTATGTCTGATAGGAAATGGAGTGGTTCTGGATCCTGAAGTGTTCTGTCAGGAAATTGATAAACTTTCCAGATCAGGGATTGATATTTCACATGAAAGGCTGTCCATAAGCAAAAAAACCCACCTCATCATGCCTTATCACAAGGCTCTGGATCAGGCCAGAGAAATAGCCAAATCAGGAAAAGATAAAATCGGCACCACTGGCAGGGGAATAGGGCCGTGTTATGAAGATAAGATGTCAAGAGTAGGTATAAGAGCCGGAGATATGCAGGATTTGGATCTCATGCGCGAAAAGATCAATAAGGCTCTTGTTGAAAAAAATTCTCTACTCAAACATTTATACGGCCAGGACCCTCTTGACCCTGAACAGGTCTTTGAACAAATAAAACCCTTTTGTCTGCGCCTTGAGCCCTTTCTTGCCGATGTATCCCAAAAGATTCAGGATGCAAGGGATAAAGGCAAGACTGTTTTGTTTGAGGGAGCACAGGGCATCCAGCTTGACATAGATCATGGAACATACCCTTTTGTTACTTCATCCAATACAGTCACTGGTAATGCATCAGCCGGTTCAGGGTATTTTTATGACATGAAGAAGATATTGAGTGTTGTCAAGGCATACACCACGAGAGTTGGACAAGGGCCTTTTCCTACAGAGCAGGATAATGAGATCGGCGCTCATATGCAGGAAATGGGTGCAGAATTTGGATCTACTACCGGACGTAAAAGAAGATGCGGATGGCTTGACCTTGTTATTTTGCGCGAATCAGTCCGCCTTTGTGGGCCCACAGAAATCGCTTTGACCAAGCTTGATGTGCTAAGCGGTCTTGAAACTATAAAGGTTTGTACAGGTTATGAATACAAAGGGCAGACTGTTTCATATCCACCCCAGGAAGAAAATGCCATGGCAGTAGTTAACCCCATTTACGAAGAGTTCCCGGGATGGACCGAAGATATTACAAAAATTTCCCAAATTCAGGAAATGCCCGCCAATGCCCGGAGATATATTGAAATGATTGAAAATTATCTTGGAATTAAAATCTCTATTGTTTCTGTGGGACCTGATCGCGATCAGACCATAAGGATTGATTGATTTTATCTGTATGTTCGAACATTGTAATATCCAATCCCAGCCAAGAGCCGCCTCTCTTATCCATAAGCTCGGAAAATCACCACCAAACTGTCTGCTTGTGGAAGGCGGCTCTGCTGATGAAAGACAAAGCGTGGCTCTATACTGGGCCATGTCTTTAAATTGTACTGAATCTTCCGGCCCATGCCTGAATTGCCGAACCTGCAAACAAATCAGCCAAAATGAGTGCCGGGACTTGAAACTTTTTAAAAGCGGTAAAGAACTAACCATTGATGAAGTTCGTCAACTCCGGCCTGTTTTTACCCAAAAACCGCATAATGCCTGGAGAGTTATAATTATTCCAGAATGTCAGGGCATTAGGTCTGAACCAGCCAATGCTTTACTCAAATCACTCGAAGAACCCTGCCCTGGCAACAGTTTTGTTCTCTTAACCCCACAACGGGAAAACCTTTTTCCCACTCTCGTTTCCAGAAGTTTTGTGCTTACCTTGAGCAGGTCTGCATCTAATATCCCTGAGGATACTGATGTATTATTCAATGAACTTATCCAATTCACCAGGACTGGAAAAGGCTGGCTTGACAGAACCATGTCAAAAGATAGTGTTTCATCACAAATGGCTCACTTTCTAATTGCAAGGTGCAGGCAGGAAATGATCAACTCCATGCTGTATGAAAAACCTGATAATCCTTTTACTTCTTTGAATTCACCTGTCAGGTACCAGATGATTCAGGTTTTGAAGAAAGCTGAACATTCTTTGCATTACACCACAAAAGTTGACCTGGTAATGGAGTGGATGGCTGTAAGTTTGTGGAAAAAATTTCTCAAGGCTAAGGCGGGTTTTTCCCGCAACCCAACCTAAGCAAGTATTGTTAAAAGGAGAACAAATTGTTTACAGAACATGATATTTACCTGTTTAAACAGGGCAGACACTTCAGACTTTACCAGCATCTTGGAGCCCAGGTTCTGATGCATGGTGGAGTAAGAGGTACATACTTTGCTGTATGGGCACCCAATGCCCAGGCAGTGTCAGTTATTGGAGACTTCAATTACTGGAGTCCAGGATCTCATAAATTAAATCCAAGAAGCGATGGTTCAGGCATCTGGGAAGGATTTGTTGCTCAAGCCATGCCTGGCCAGACTTACAAATATCATATAGAGTCAAGATTTCATGGCTACAGAGCTGATAAAGGTGATCCTTTTGCCTTCTTCTGGGAAACATCTCCGAATACAGCTTCGAGAATCTGGAAAATGGACTATGACTGGAGTGACAGTCAGTGGATGAACACAAGAGGTCAAAAATCCGGTCTTGAAAAGCCCATGTCCATTTATGAAATGCATCTTGGATCATGGAAAAGAGATCCCTCTGATGCATCCCGATTTCTAACTTATGGAGAAATTGCCAGAGATCTGCCAGGATACCTGAAGGAAATGGGTTATACCCATGTTGAGTTTATGCCTGTTTTTGAGCATCCCTTTTATGGATCATGGGGCTATCAATGTCTTGGTTTTTTTTCACCTACAAGCAGATTTGGCACACCTCAGGATTTTATGGCCCTGATAGATGCTCTGCATCAGCATGACATTGGTGTTATACTGGACTGGGTACCATCTCATTTTCCCACAGATGAATATGGTCTTGGATATTTTGACGGGACCCATCTTTACGAGCATCAGGATCCCCGCAAGGGATTTCATCCCGACTGGAAAAGCTTTATTTTCAATTATGACCGACATGAAGTTGTAAACTTTCTTATCAGCAGTGCCATGTTCTGGCTTGACAAATATCATATTGATGGTTTGCGACTGGATGCCGTAGCGTCCATGCTGTACTTAGACTATTCAAGACAAAACGGAGAATGGATTCCCAACGAATTCGGCGGAAATGAAAATATCGGAGCCATTGATTTTCTGAAACTTCTCAACACCACCATTTACCAGAACTATCCTGATGTACAGACCTTTGCAGAAGAATCAACATCATGGCCCATGGTTTCCCGGCCTACTTATGTTGGTGGACTTGGATTCGGCTACAAGTGGAATATGGGATGGATGAACGATACTTTAAATTATATGGAAAAAGATCCGGTTTATCGCAAATACCATCATAACAAAATGACTTTCAGTATCTGGTACGCATATTCTGAAAACTTTGTTCTTCCCCTGTCTCATGATGAAGTAGTGCATGGAAAGGGATCTCTAATAAATAAAATGCCTGGGGACGACTGGAATAAATTCTCGGGACTGCGTCTGCTTCTGGGCTATATGTATGCTCATCCGGGAAAAAAAATGACCTTTATGGGGTCCGAATTTGCCCAGTGGACCGAATGGAACCACGATAAAAGTCTGGACTGGCATCTTCTGGAATATGAAAATCATCAACAGATGCTAAAATGGATGAAGACCCTTAATCACTTTTATCAGCAGCATCCCCAGTTGTATGAGTTAGATTTCAGCAACAAAGGTTTTTCGTGGATTGACTGTCATGACGCGGACAACAGTACCTTGTCCTTTTTGCGTATGGGCAGGGATGATAAACCCCTGCTTGTAGCCGCAAATTTCACGCCGGTCCCGAGATTAAAACATAGACTGGGTGTACCTTTTTTAGGATCATGGAAGGAAATTTTAAACAGTGATAATCCAGATTTTGGAGGCTCAGGTGTTACCAATTCAGACATAATTGAATCCCATCCTCACAACAGTCATGGTTATTCATGCAGTCTTGAACTCAGTTTACCACCCATGGCCATTATTTTTCTGGAGGTTGTCTCGTGAAACGAAGATCTGGAATTCTTCTGCACGTTTCATCACTGCCTTCTGATTACGGGGTTGGTGATCTTGGTCCTGGTGCGTACACTTTTGTAGATTTTTTGAGCAAAACAGGTCAGAAAATCTGGCAGATACTACCACTGAATCCCACTACTCCTGGAACAGGTAATTCACCTTATTCCAGCTATAGCGCTTTTGCAGGAAATCCATTGTTCATCGATCCTTTATCTCTTGTCAGTCAGGGAATTTTGCATGGTGATGATCTTGAGGAAGATCCTGCCTTTTCTCCGGAAAAATCCCATTATGAAACTGCCTGGGATTTTAAGAAGCGCATCCTTAATAGAGCTTTTTTTAAGAATATGGATCATATTGAGTCAGATCCTAATTTTATTTTATTTTGTGATGTAAATAAGTTCTGGTTAGATGATTTTTCTATTTTCAGTGCTTTGAAATCAAGGCACAATGGAGCACCATGGTACAATTGGCCCCAAGAATGTCGTTTTAAGGATCCTGAGCAGCTTAATCGCATAAATAACAATCTGGAAGAGTTAATTCTAAAAAAGAAATACTGGCAATATCTTTTTTTCACTCAATGGAATAAACTTAAAACATATGCCAACAATAAGGGCATCATTATATTCGGTGATCTGCCAATATATATCAGCCTTGACAGCTGTGATTTATGGTCTCACCCACAGCTTTTTCTTCTGGATGAAAATAATATGCCTACCCATGTAGCAGGGGCTCCACCAGATTATTTCAGTGAAACAGGTCAGCTCTGGGGTAACCCTCTTTATGACTGGGATGCCTGCATGCAGGAAGACTTTTTATGGTGGAAAAAACGCGTTGAACAAAATCTTAATATGTTTGATCTGCTTAGATTTGATCATTTCAGAGGATTTGCCGCTTATTGGAAAATAAGTTCAGGTGAGAAAACAGCTGTCAACGGTGAATGGGTCAAAGGTCCTGGAAAAGAACTGCTTCAAGCACTTACTGAGATTGTATCTCCGGCTCAATTCGTGGCAGAGGATCTCGGCTACATAACTTCAGATGTCCTTGAACTCAGAGACCATTTTCAATTGCCAGGAATGAAAATTCTTCAATTCGCCTTTGGCCCGGATATGCCTTCCAACCCTTATATTCCTCATAATCATGTATATAACTGCGTAGTATATACCGGTACTCATGACAATAACACCCTTTTAGGCTGGCTTAAAAAAGAACTGGACCAGGAGACGCTTTTGCGGTTAGAAAAATACACAGGCAAACAGATCAATAAGAACAATGTCTGTAAGGAACTGATTCGCATGGCAATGGCTTCACCGGCAAGGTTCTGCATAATACCAATGCAGGATATTCTTAAACTTGATGCAGACTGCCGAATGAACAAGCCTTCAACTTCTTCTGGAAACTGGGAATGGAGAATGTTGCAAGATAATCTGAATCAGGATACAGAAAAATTTCTTACTGATTTTACTCATATTTATGGAAGAAACAACAGCCAAGGAGAGTCAATGTGAATGCCTTCAGAGTAATATTTTTGACCCTTGTATTTGCCTTCAGCATGCTGTTTCTTGTACAAAACAGCCAGGTACTGGATACGAGAGACCCATTGTTGCTCAATTTGTGGCTGGCGGAATTAAGTACGCCGGCAGTATCTTTTTATGTATTTGTTTTTGTCTGTTTTGTAACAGGTCTGATTTTCGGCCTTATAACTTTTTTGCCCGGAAACAGAGAGGTTAAAGACCGTCTTCACTTAGTCAGACTCAAGTCAAGGCAGCTGAAAGGGGAGATACTAAATATGCATAAAGAACATGAAAAAGCTCTAATGAAGGACGAACCTCAACAAGAGCCCCAACACGATTCTGAATCACAGGCAGAATCAATTCCGCCCTCTGATGAACCCCGTCCTTACTCTAAGCCTTCTCCTGCTGGAGGAATCGCAGGTATTACTGCTCTTGCAGGAGTTATAATTCTTTTCGCAGTTGGTGCATATTTTTATTATTGTCTGCATGAACGTTTGAACGAAACAGCACAGCAAAACCACTTAACACTTGAAATGGTCTCTGAAAACACTGCCGGAATTGGTCAGCTAAACAGTCAGGGTACATTTCTTCTTGAAGAAGTCTACAGGGTAGAAGCTCTGGTAAGTGAACAGGATATAGCTTACCAGGAAGCTGTTGAACAACTTGGCCAAAGGGTTGATGAGCATGAACAGATCATAAATGCTCTGAGAAATATTCCCCGACAGACTGCAGATTATATTACTCTTTTACTTATTCATGAATATACTTCACGAATTGAATATTTAAGAGAAAAAGCACCTGAAGAGGATCAGGAGACATTGAACGAAGTTCTTCAATCTTTGGAAAGCGCCCTCGAACATTATAGGATTAAGATTGATTAGGCGCTTAGCGGAAATTTCAAACAAACATGTTGTTTCATTTTCAAAGAAAGCCAAGATGTTTTGCCCACGGAACACACGGAAGGACACGGTTAATCATCTTGATCCACTCTTTTGATACCATCTAATCTCATTTTCATGACCAGTGGATTAGGGTAAATCTCCTTAAGTTCCATTAATATTTTTTTGGCACTGTCTACCTGCTCGTTGAGCAGGTAGACATCCAGCAGCATGATACCTGCCATAGATCGGATATTATCATCAGCCCAGGAGTAGTAGGCTTTTTGCAGATAATATTCTGCCTTGTCAAAATCATTCTGTCTTAAATATATTTTACCCAGCAGATACTCTGGCTTGCCAATCAAGTATTTATCAGCCTGCATATCATTCTTAATAATCCGTTGAAGAGTTGCAGCTGCAGCATTATATTCACGCATGTATACATAGGTCTGAGCTATATTCATGTATGACTCAACAAGCGTAGCATCGTTAAATGCTGCCTCTGAAGCCCTTTTATGGGTTTCCAATGAGTTTTGAAACTGCCTCAAACGAGCATACAATAACCCTATCCTGTTGTATATATCCCATATCCTTTCTCTGTCCTGGCGAAATTCAAAGCTCATATTTCGTAGAATTCCGAGACTTCGTTCAATATCCTGATCAATATCCAGATGAATATACAACAATCTTTCCCAGGTTATATACCTCTGGTCAGGATCTGATTCTTCTTCAAGGTGAATATCGTAATAATGGATAGCGTCAGAATGTTTACCTGATGAAAGAGCCTTTTCAGCTCTGATGAAGTTGTTCGTGGATTCATTGGCTTCAAGGCAGGAAAGTAATGAAATAATTAAAACCCAAATAATTAGAGCTTTTGACAAGAATTGAATTTTTTTCACAATTATTTCGCCCTGCATGAACTGAATAAAGACAGGTATTTTGGGCTGCACTTGGAGCTAATAGCCCATGTTTTAAAAGTGCCACTTGGGAGCATTAAGCGTTTCTAAAAGCTGTAAATTTGAGCTGTGTGTCATAGCTGTATTGGAGTTAAAACCAGGTTGTGACAAATTGGCACGATAACTGTCTCTGGCTTCGGAACAGCCCCAGGTTACCTTTTTTGGAACGCGTAATAATCCCTGCCACTTATTAAGCAAGTGGGTCCTGCAAGAGTCTGTCCGCGCGCAGCATCCATAGGTCTAAACTCTTAAAGGTATTTAATTTTAACTACAACTGATTTTCCTGAATAATTATATCAAAGCATATAACTTTCTGGTCCTGGTCCAGATTGACCATCTTGACACCCATGGTTGATCTTCCCACCTGTCTGATATCTGCGGCAGTGGTCCTTATTATTTTATTGGCTGAAGTGAAGAATATTAATTCGTCATTGTCATTCAGAAGCATTGAGCCCACAACCTGGCCTATTCTTGAATTGACCTTCATATTAATAATTCCTTTTCCACCTCTTGACTGTACTTTGTACATTTCAAGACTCGTTTTCTTGCCAAAACCCTTTTCAGAGATGGAAAACAGATCATTTCTATCGTCTCCATTTACTATTACCACCGATACAACCCGGTCAGTTTTGCGCAGGGAAATACCCTTTACACCCATGGCATTTCTTCCTGAGGGTCTAATGTCAGTGCATTCAAAATGAATTGCATAACCATCTCTTGTGGAAAGAACTATTCTGGATTCAGCATTTACCACGCGTACTCCAATAAGTTCATCCTCATCCTTGAGATTAACTGCAATTAGTCCCATGGATCGCATATTTTTATACAGTTCTACAGCTGTTCGCTTTACCAGCCCTCTTTTGGTTACAAAAAGAAAAAAAGATTCAGGATTCATATTTCTTTCAGACAGGGCCGTAGCTATGTATTCGTCTTTACTCAATGGAAGAAGGTTATTTATGTGAACTCCCCGAGCAGTTCTTAAACCCTCGGGAATCTCATAAGCCTTGAGTTTGTAAACCCTTCCTTTGTTGGAAAACAGATAGATATCCTGGTGGTTACTTGTAGTTATAAGAGTAGAAATAAAATCCTTCTCAGAAACATTGGCACCGGCAATTCCTTTTCCACCTCTTTTCTGCTGATGAAATACTTCTAATAATGTTCTCTTAAAGTATCCGTTCCTGGACATGGTTAAGACAACATCTTCGTCGGGGATCATATCCATAACATCAATGCTGCCGGGATCATGATCCATAATCACAGTTTTGCGTGGAGTGGAATATGTCTTTTTTATATATTCCAGTTCTTCCCGGATAACACCTTTCAAAACCTGAATATTTTCCAGAATGCTTTTGAGATATTCTATCTTCTTCAATATTTCCTTATATTCTTCGAGAAGCTTTTCCCGCTCAAGGTTGGTTAGACGCTGTAATCGCATATCCAGAATTGCCTGAGACTGAATTGGTGACAGACTGAATGCATTTATCAGCTTTTCCTTGGCTTCAGCAGGAGTAGATGACGATCTTATAAGCCTGACTACTTCATCAATATTATCAAGAGCTATCTGTAAACCCTCCAGAATATGTGCTCTATGCTCTGCTTTTTCCAGATCAAAGCGCGATCTGCGGATAATTACTTCCTTGCGGTGCTCAAGGAAGTGAATCATGATATCGCGTATATTCAAGAGCTGTGGTCTGTTGTTCACAACAGCCATCATGTTGATGCCAAAGCTGGTTTCAAGACTGGTCATCTTGTAAAGCTTATTGATTATTACATCTGCGATGGCACCTTTTTTCAAATCAATTACAATGCGAATGCCATTACGATCAGATTCATCCCGTAAATCAGATATACCTTCTATTTTTTTCTCATTAATGAGCACCCCAATTTTTTCCACAAGATTTGACTTGTTCAGGGCATAAGGTATTTCTGTAATAACAACACTGTCATAATTTTTATTTCTGGATTCAACCTCTACTTTGGATCTTATCTTAAAGCTACCCCGGCCGGTTTCATAAGCTTCCCTTATACCCTTCATATTATAGATATAAGCTCCTGTTGGAAGATCCGGACCCCGGACAAACTTCATTATATCGTTTACAGTGGCTTCTGGATTGTCCAGAACATAAAGAAGTGCATTTACAACTTCTTCAAGATTATGTGGAGGAATGTTGGTAGCCATACCCACAGCTATTCCAGCACTGCCATTAATTAAAATATTGGGGACTTTGGTGGGCAGCACCTCTGGTTCGTGAAGTGTATTGTCATAGTTGGCCCGAAAATTTACAGTCTTTTTTTCAATATCTGCAAGAAATTCACCTGCGAGACGGGACATGCGCGCTTCAGTATACCTCATGGCTGCTGGTGCATCACCATCAATGGACCCAAAGTTACCCTGACCGTCCACAAGAGGGTCACGCATATTAAAATCCTGGGCCATGCGGACCAAAGCATCATACACAGCTGAATCTCCATGGGGATGATATTTACCAATAACATCACCCACCACCCTGGCAGATTTTTTGTAAGGTCGATTGAAGGTATTGCCAAGTTCATGCATGGCAAAAAGGATTCGTCGATGAACTGGTTTTAGCCCGTCGCGAACATCAGGAATCGCCCTGCCAATGATCACACTTAATGAATATTCAAGATATGATTTTTTGATTTCCTGTTCTATGGAGATATTATCTTTCACTCTGATTACTCCGAATCATTTTTTTGTAATAGTTTTGCCATTTTATCACGAGCATTACGCATTTCTGTAAAGTTAATGAAGTAATTCCCGAAGCCTGAGAAAGTCCTCGATCCAGGCCGACGTAAACGGGTTTTAACGCCAAAATAACTATGATATACAACAATATTTACAATATTGTAACAGTTTAGCCATTTGCATGTTGCACGGCTTCCTGCCCGGAGGCATACAGCCCTGAGGTGGACTGGCTTTCCCAGCCCTTGTTTTATTAAGTCTGTGTTTTACATCAACAAAAAACAAAAACTGGGGTGCCTGTCCCCTGCTTTCCTTAGAAAAGAGATAAACTATTACATAATATTAAGAAAAGCTCAATACTCTCAATTTTATAATACTTATTTCATGCCTGAGGCAATGTATATTTCAGTATCAGCACCGTCAGTCATCGCAGATGGACAGGCTCATATATCAAGCTCAGCTACATCCAGAGCATTACGTTCAATAAATTCTCTTCTTGGTTCTACCTTATCGCCCATAAGCCTGGAAAACAGGTCATCAGCCTCTTCTGCGTCAGCTATCTGCACCTGGAGCATGGTTCGTTTTTCAGGATCCATTGTAGTAGACCATAATTGCTCAGGGTTCATCTCACCCAGACCTTTATATCTCTGGATATTGATTCCTTTGTGTGCCTGACTGAAAACTTTTTCCATTATATCAAATACTCCATGGGCCTCTATACTTTCATCTTTTACTACTATCTTGTATTTCAGATCAGGGTTAAGTGTTTTTAATTCCTGAAAGTAATCATAAGATTTTTTGTAAATTCTGGAGTTAAAGTATTCAATACCCATTTTAATCGTATGCTCATTTTTATCAGTAAAGAAGAGAAAATATCTTTTCTCTTCCTCGCTCTCTTCTTTCTCCAGTCGTACACTAAACCCCCTGGTATCCATAAAACTTACAAACCCTGAAAAATCTTCGTAAACAAAAGTAACCGGGTGCAGCTTGGTTTCGTATTCAATGAGAGAGATAAACAAGTCTCTGTTAATGCCCATATTTGAAGCATCAACACAATTATCCCTGATGGCGATCATTTTCTTGATGACCTCGATCATCTCCTCACCTGAGTAGCTTTCACCGTTTTCAGCAACTATAGTTATCTCATCCGAAATACGTGACAACAAAAAGTCATTCATTTCCTTTTCATCGCTTATGTATTTCTCAAAATTGCCTTTATGCACTCGATACAGAGGTGGCTGAGCAATATAAAGATAGCCCCTTTCAATTAATTCGCGGTACTGTCTGAAGAAAAAGGTAAGCAGAAGGGTTCTGATATGCGCTCCGTCAACATCAGCATCGGTCATAATTACAACTTTATGATAGCGAAGTTTATCCAGATTTATGCCATCATGGCCTACGCCTGCGCCCATGGCTGTAATCATGGCCTTGATTTCCTTATTTTCTAAGATTTTATCAAACCTGGTTTTCTCCACATTGAGGATCTTACCTCTAAGAGGCAATATAGCCTGATATTTGGGATTTCGACCCTGCTTTGCTGAACCGCCCGCTGAATCCCCCTCAACAATGAAAACTTCCGACAAGACTGGATCTTTACTCTGGCAGTCAGCAAGCTTTCCAGGAAGTGAGAAATCTGAAAGTGCCCCTTTTCGTCTGACCAGGTCTTTGGCTTTTCTGGCAGCCTCTCTTGCTCTTGCTGCGTCAACCACCTTCTCAACTATCAGTCTGGCCTCTTTGGGATTTTCCCCGAGAAAGGTCATAATTTTCTCATATACAATTCCTGAAACATATCCAGTGACTTCATTGTTTCCCAGTTTTGTCTTGGTCTGTCCCTCAAATTGTGGTTCAGGGACTTTGACACTGATGATGGTTGTCAGACCCTCTCGAACATCATCGCCGGTCAGTTTTTGCTTTAGTTTTCTCGGAAGATCCTGATTGTTTTGAATGTAGCTGTTGATGGCTCTCGTCAGAGCCCCCTTAAAGCCCATAAGGTGAGTACCGCCCTCAACAGTTCTAATGTTGTTGGCAAAAGAATAAACATGTTCTTTATACCCTGTCTTGTACTGCAGAACAAATTGAATACTTACGTTATTAACTTCTCCCTCACCGTAAACAGGTTTGTGTATACCATTGTCCCTGTTTACATTTTTAATAAATGATAGCAGACCACCCTCATATTTGAAAATATCTTTTTTCTGATTTCGTTCATCATAAAACTCAATCTTAATGCCACTGTTTAAATAGGCCAGTTCTTCAAACCTTTTGGCCAGGATGTCATAATCAAAATTCAGTTCACTGAATATTTCTTCATCCGGTCTGAATTTAATGGTTGTGCCCCGGCCGGTTGAATCGCCCATATTTTGAAGACCGCAAACCGGAATACCCTTTTCGTATTTTTGAAAATATTTTTGACCATCTCGTCTGACTGTTACTTCCAGGTACTCAGACAATGCGTTTACAACCGATACACCTACACCATGCAACCCCCCGGAGACTTTATAACTGTCACTGTCAAATTTACCCCCAGCGTGCAGGATTGTCATTACAACTTCTAAGGCAGGTCTATTTTCTTTCTCGTGAATATCAACCGGTATTCCTCGTCCGTCATCAGAAACGGTAACGCTGTTGTCCAAATGTACATTTATTTTGATTCTGCTGCAGAAGCCAGCCATAGCTTCGTCAATGCTGTTGTCGATAACTTCGTACACCAAATGGTGCAGACCTTTGACATCAGTGCTTCCAATGTACATGGCCGGGCGCTTCCGAACAGCCGAAAGCCCCTCAAGAACCTGAATATTTTGTGCTGTGTATTCGTTATTAGTCTGTTCCATCGAATTTAATTATCCTCTTCCTCGGTATAGTATTCCTCTTCTTCAATCTGAACCGGTACAGTTATCACAAAGAAGTTTTTTTCATTTTCACTCGTGACCTTACAAGGTAATGTTTCTTCAGATAAATTAAGATGGACATCATCTGAGCTGAAATGATTCAAGATATCCATCAAGCTTCTAATATTAAAAATCAATTCTTTGATATCACCGTTAAAGTCACAACTTATAGATTCAGATGCCTCGCCGGTTTCTACTGCTGTACTGGTGATAGTCATTTCCTGAGGAGACAATTGGAGCATGATAGCTCGATTGTAATCAGTGGTAAATATGTACAACCTGTCGAGAGTTTCCAGAAACTCTTTCCGATTGACAATGATCCTTGAGTTGATCTTACTAACGAATGTTTTCAGTATTTCATTATAGTCCGTGTACGTACCAAAACTAAGAGGAAAACTGATGCTTTCTTTGATTTGTTCACTGCGAATAAAAAGTCTGTCAGTAGTAATGTTCACCTCTATCTCATGATTTGTCAGCCATTTTTTTAATTCCATGATATACTTTCTAGAAATTAGAAAGCCTTCCTCAGGAATCAGATTGAAAATATCTTCATTTTTAAAAGAGTAAATACTCATATTCTGATTATCAAATGCGCAACATTCAACAACTGAATACTCAGGATCCCCTTTTGCTACCTTAAGCATAGTTATGGTACCCATGGATTCATCTTCGCCTATGCAAAACAGTGTTTTGTCAACTATCTCTTTTAAAATCTCACCTGACCATAGAACCTTATTTTCCTCAGGAAATTCATCAAGATCCGGAAACCAGGAACTCTCAGTTGTGGGTATTTTATATCTTCGTTTATCCTGCTGAATTGAGAGCACATTGTTTTCATTATCTGCTCTGATAATTATTTCTCCAGGCTTAAGCTTTCGAATCAGATCTCCAATTTTTTTTCCTTCTACTCCCACCAATCCTTTTTCCAACACATTTGCATTATATGAACCTGTAAATTCGATATTTCCATCTGTGCCCATAATATTCAATCTTTCATCATCTGCACTTAGCCATAAAGTCCTTAAATAAGCAGGGCCGGTTTTTTGGGAAATAACACTCGTACATCTGAGAATGCCTTCAATGATATCCTCTTTAAATACTCTTAAATACATTTATATCTCCTTGTATTTGTTTACCCTGATCTTAGGTTCATAATTAATATAAGTATTTGATTTTAAAAAGACTTATGTGTATTGTTTTTGAACATTTATAACGATCATGAAAGAAAATTTTTGATTTCTGTTCATAAATTACTTTTTGTAACCCTTACGAACAGATCATTTACCATTTTGTTGATATCTTGGTTAACAGTCTGTAATTTTTCGATTTTTTTTATACTGTAAATAACAGTACTGTGGCTTCGTCCACCCATACTTTCACCAATTTTACAGTATGGCCAGTCTAACACCTTTTTTATCAGAAACATACAAATCTGTCTGGCCAGCGTAATTTTTTTATCTCTTTTTTTACTCAGTATATCTATGCAGGAAATATCCATAAAATTGGATACCGTGTTTAAGATTTCCTTGCTTTTGATGTTGGTCGTGCAGTTATTTTCTTCTAATTTTCGGGCTGCTTGTGGATCAATTCTACCTTGATTATCTCTTGAAAATTTCAATTTCTCAAGAACCCCTCTCAGAGAGCAGAAGGTATCAGAACTCTTGGAGATTGTAAAAATAATATCCATACCCAACCTGATTTTATTTTCCTGACAAAATTTTTTAGCAAATTCTACTTTATCATTCAGACCTGGCGTGTTCAGTTTTGCTGTCATAGATGACATGATTCTGGTATACAGATCATTTTCATATATATTTTCATCGATAAATTCCCCTTGATAAGTCAAGATTAATATTTTGTCTTTGGAAAGAAAATTATCTACTACTTTTTTGAATATGATTTGACATTTATTGTTATTGTGAAATTTATTTATGTTTTCTATGATCACTATATCATATTTTAATATTTTTTTTGATATGTTTATTTTTTCAATTTTAAATTCCGAGCATATATCATCAGCATCTATATACATAATATTTTTATTTTTTAATTTATTTATGATTGCATGACATAGATGAGTTTTTCCAGTTTTTTTCGTTCCATATAGAGTTATAAAATTTTTTTTATACCTATTTTTGCATATATCTAAACATATATTATAGGCGATATGATTTTTTTCATTTTTTAAGAAGTTTTCAAATTTATAATTTACATCTTTATTATCTGTGATTAATTTTTTTATATCATAACTACCATTATTATTAACATTATGTATAATTTTTTTGTTAAAAAAATATTCAGCATCATTTTGGATTTGGTCTTTATATATTTCATAAAGGAAAATGTGTGGAAAATACAACTCTACATAAGTGTCATCTTCGCACAATTTAATATTATCTGAAATATTTAAATTACTGTAGTCCAAACCGTTTTGAATCAAGTGATCAGAAAGTGTGCGATTATATGTTTTTTTTATATCCATAAGGTCGGGGATATTGACGGAAGCCTTGCCACTTTGTAAACATAGGGGAGGTAGACGGTTTTTCATAAACACGCAATGCTCCTGGACAAAATGTCAGCCCCCTCATATCTTAATAAATCGGAGGATAAATGAAAGACAAGTATTCTGTAAGCAAAACACTTGATCAGATAAATCAGAAGATTCGCGCAAAAGAAGCAGTTGTCCTTAATGCCCGTGAAATGACAAAATTAGTACGAACCCAGGGAAAGGTCAAGGCTGCTCAAAAGGTCGATGTCGTTACAACCGGGACTTTTTCCCCTATGTGTTCATCAGCAGCCCTGTTTAATATTGGACAGCAGCCGCCACTTATAAAAACTCAACACACTTGGTTGAATGGAGTACCTTGTTATTCTGGTCTTGCCGCTGTAGATGCACTTCTCGGAGCCACAGAGACATCAGAAGATGATCCACTGAATAAGGTTTATCCTGGGAAATTTAAGTACGGAGGTGGTCACGTAATTGAGGACCTGGTAAAAGGTAAATCTGTTCGGTTAAAAGCTACTGCTTATGGCACTGACTGCTATCCTCGCACTCATCTTGAAAAAGATATAACCTTAGCTGAAATGCGCAATGCCTTGCTTCTTAATCCGCGTAATGCATACCAGAACTACAATTGTGCGGTAAATCTGACAAATAAAATTAAATATACATATATGGGTCCTCTCAGAGCAAATATGGGCAATCTCAACTTTGCAACAGCCGGAGAACTAAGCCCTTTATTCAATGACCCTTATTTTCTGACAATAGGACTTGGCACCAAAATTCTAATTGGTGGTGCCACAGGCTATGTATTAGGCTCCGGTACACAACATAATCCCTCACCCCCGCGCAATGAACGAGGTATTCCCAAATTACCTTCAGGAACGCTGATGGTTAAGGGCAATCTCAAGGAAATGAATCCGAGATATTTGCGTGGAATCAGTTTTGCCGGTTATGGATGCTCACTTTCCGTTGGAATTGGTATTCCTATTCCAATTATTAACGAAGACCTTGCCTGGTTCACCGGTGTAGCCGATTCTGACATTGATATGCCTGTTGTTGATTATGGCCATGATTATGGAGCAGGAAAATCTAAAATTTTAAAATATATTACCTACGCTGACCTCAAATCAGGCGAAATTGAACTTTTTGACAAAAAAGTTTCCACAGTTCCATTAACCAGTTATTCCATGTCACTGGAAATTGCAGATAATTTAAAGGAACTTATAGAAAATGGTGAATTTATCTTAACACAACCCCAGGAACAAATTGAATCCAATTGACAGGCTGTACCCATATCTGCAGGAACTTCAACCTTTAGCTCTTGCCATGTCAGGAGGTTTGGACAGTACTACACTTGCCTTAATTCTTAAAAAAAGTGGAATAAGATTTACAGGCTTTACAATGATCGGCCCGCACTTAACAGACTACGAAATAGAATCTGTTATATCAATTGCCAGTTTACATGACATAGAACATGACCTGTTTTTTTATGACTACCGACAAATTTCCGAGGTAGTACGTAATGATACCCTGCGATGTTTTCATTGCAAGATGAAAATGTTTAAATATGCTCAAGATTATTATACAGATAAATTTAACGTTATTGACGGAACGAATTATGATGATCTTAATCTGTACAGGCCAGGCATAAAAGCCAATCAAATTAATGGTATAATCTCTCCATTTGCAGATTTATCTGTTACTAAAGAAAATATCAGAGAGTGTGCCCGGAGATATAATCTCAACTTTTCAGCCAACTCTTCAAGGTCGTGTATATTATGTCGATTTGAATACCAGTTACCTCTTGATTATCTTGAGGTAATAAAAATTAGAAGTGTAGAAAATTACCTGCTTCGCAATCATTTTCGAGGTTTCAGATTTAGAAAAATTACAGCAGAAAAATATCTCTTTCAACTTGATATCAGTGAACATGACCGATTTACTGATATATCAGACGATTTTTATAAGTATGCTGAAGTTGTCGGTGTAACTCCCTTTAATCTCGAAGTACTCTCATTTAATAAGATTAGTGGTTATTATGATCGTCAATAAGGGTCAGTTGGAGCTTTACGCGTTTCTAAAAATTACATTCAGGTCAGTCCCAATGTCAGTTTCCGTGCTTTTGCGTTCGAGTCAGATTTTATACCCAAAATTGCTGTGACAAACAGGTTGTGGATCCATTTACATAAACATAAAGGATATTATAAATGCATGAAGTAAGTCTTAATCAGGTTATTACTGATTATTTAACTGGCGAAAATATTGAGTTGACAACTTATGAAGACTTAAGACAGTCACTCGCAGCTTTGATGGTCGAAGAGAAAGGCTATCCAAAAACAGCTATAGTTCCTAAATATAAATTGAATCTGACCTTAGGCAGTGATCATTATGTAGTCTGCTTAGATTTTGTTATTCACATTGATGACAATCCAGCGTTACTCATAGGTTTTTGTCCAGGTGCTGTGTCAACATTCATTACGCAGTTCGTATGCGCAGCGCGCATATTTAATGGCAAACCCATACCATATGTTATTGTCACTGATTGTAAGGACGCTGCTTTAATACGCACAGCTGATAAAAAGGATTTATGTCGTGGTTATCACTGCATACCTGACTGGAGTAAACTTCAGGCTTTATATAAGGAAGCCCCTGCTTTTGAGCTTACAGAAAGTCGAAAAAACAAAGAGTCCAGGATAGTTTATGCAATGTTTGCCTTAAGCGACTCTTGCTGCACAGATCAGTGCATGAGTTGAAAAAACTTTAAATCTGAGTTGTATGTCATAGCTGTTTAGGGGTTAAAACCAGGTTGTGACAGCTTGACTCGGGGACTTTCCCTGGCTTCGGGACTGTCCCCAATTGACTTTTCAGAAACGCGTAATGCTCCCATTTGATCAGTCATCAACAATATCCATACTAATATCCACCAATGCTTTTTGGACTTCGGACTTTGAAGCTGCTGCAGTCCCAATTTGGCCAACAACCAGCCCAGCAGCAGTATTTGCTATAATACATGCTGATTTTAAGTCTATGCCTGCTTCCAGAGCCGAACAAAGAACCCCGATAACTGTATCTCCAGCACCTGTTACGTCAAAAACAGTGCGTGCACTGTTTTTGATTTGTACAACTTTATTTTCATCAAAAAGAGCCATACCATGTGGTCCCATGGTTATTAACAGATAATTTAAATTACACCTGTCTATTATATTCTTGCCCGCAGTAATCAGATCTTCTCGTGACTGTATATCAATCCCGCTCATCTCCCGCGCTTCCTTCAGATTTGGAGTCATGATGAATCCTCTGTGATAATTGGCAAAGTTTTTATTTTTGGGATCAATTATAATCTTTCTGTTTACCATTTTCAGAATAAAATCATCAATGGCCCCTTTCCCATAATCAGAAATGATGACAAAATCACTATCTGGTGATTCGTTCCAGAATTGCTGAAGTTGTAATTGCTCACTTTCGTTAAGCGGGTTAATGGATTCCATATCAACTCTCACAATCTGTTGAGTATTCCCCATAACCCGTGTTTTTACTGTTGTTCTCCTGTTATCTGACCTTAAAATTCCTGAATCAATCCCTTCTTCATGAAGAAGCTTTTCAATCATATCAGCGTGACTGTCGCACCCAACAACTCCAATCAGATAAGGTGAACCACCTATTGCTTTACAGTTTCTGGCTACATTTGCAGCTCCACCCAGGCGATATGTTTCATTTTCTACAACAACCACAGGCACAGGTGCTTCTGGTGAAATTCTTGAAACTTCACCCCATTGATAATGATCAAGTATTATATCACCAATGATGATATTGTTTTGTCTGTCTATCAAGTTCAGTAAAGTGTCAGTTCTGCCGTTCATCATTTATTTCCTTCATGCATCCCAAACAGATTCAGAACATCCTGCAATTGATCAGTACTGGAGTAATTTATGACCAGCTGACCTTTATTTTTGTCACCTTTAAATTTTACCTTTAAATTTTTATTTATTTTGGATTTAATGAGGTTACTCATATTTTTGCTTAACTCTTTATCATGAGTATTGGACTGTATATTTTTTTTATCATCAGGATTATTTAATTTTTTTATCAGCAGTTCCGTGTCTCTGACAGACAGGTTTTTATTGATTATACTATCTACAGCTTCATCCAGTACATCGATATTCTTAAGCCCAAGTAATGCCTTGGCATGCCCAGCTGAGATCTTATTTTCAGCTACCAGGTCCTGTATATTAGAAGGCAAATTTAACAGCCTGAGTGTGTTCGTCAGATTTGACCTACTCTTCCCGATTTTTTGTGCCAGATGTTCCTGATTAATATTCAGTTCATTTTTTAATTGATCCAGTGCTTTGGCCTGCTCAATGATATTAAGATCCTCTCTTTGCAAATTTTCAATCAGGGCAATGGTCAGGGCTTCAGTATCAGAATATTTTCTAACAATTGACGGAATGGTTTTAAGACCAGCCATTTTACTGGCTCTCCATCTTCTCTCGCCCGCTATAATTTGATATTCACCCAGATTGTTTCTGCGAACTATTATTGGTTGAATTACTCCCTGTATTTCAATAGACTCTTTGAGTTCCAATATTTTATTTTCATCAAACTTTTTCCGTGGCTGATGAGGATTTGGTGTAATTTTATTAATACTGATCTGCCTGGTTTCTTTCTCTTTTTCATCATCTTCATAGAAGTCAGGCTGTATTAGCGCATCTAACCCTTTACCAAGTCCTTTATCTTTAATCTTCATTTTTTATCCTGTTAATTTTTATCTTTTTGACTTTTTCCTGTAAGAATTTATAAAACAATACTGCAAGCAATGGTGAGTAGATACCAAAAGTGTATCATTATCAGGTAAATAAAACCAATATCAATAAGGAGAAATTATGTTTACAAAAAAAGATGTTCAACCACTCTATGATGAAAACGGTCAATTGCATGGAGTTTATATCAAGGCTGCAATCTGGTTTAAGCACGAGTCACAATTAGAAGCAGTTCTTTTTCCAGATGAAGTTGCCAGGTCTAAAGAAAGTAAACCCATGGCTGAACCAATAGCAGATTGGGAACAATTCCTATCTTACTGGGATTTTAACTATCCCATGGAAAAAGTAGTTAAATGCGATAATTGTGGGGCTAACACCCATGACTGGACAATCGATGATCCTAAAAAGTTTACTTTAAAAGCCGCTAACCTTGGTGGCCTTGTATCCTTCAAATGTAATCACTGTAATTATAGAGTCAGTAAAAAACATTTCAAGGATCATATTTGCTATGAGTGCACACCTTTTGGTTGCCAAGTAAAGTAGAATCAAGCTTCAAAGTATCATATTGATCGCTGTTTTATTTTTTTTGCATATGATTAATGCACATTTGCCAGAAAAGTTCCGTCAAAGATGGGAACTTTGCACTTGGCACTGGGACTGTCCCTCGCTGTGTAAATTTTATCATTTAAGCAAATTTTTTCCAGGAACCAATGCAGCATCAATCTTTTTTATAGTACCTCGCGGGGACTGTCCCAATTTCCAGAAAAGTGACAGACTCGTAAAGTTACTCACAAGTCCGGTCCTGGTATCGCCGGGAGAGGAGCTTACAAGTAACTACAATCTTTTTGCTAATAAGTTCAGAGTATTATGGTTTAACCAAACAGATTGCTTAGCTCGCTTATGCTCTCGTGGCTGACAGGTTTTGATTAATTACATCCCTGACAGATCAGGTGTCATTGCGAGCGAGTCTTCGAGCGCGGCAATCCCTAACGTGCTAAGTCTGTTTTCTTGTTCCCAGGCTCCAGCCTGGGAACGAGGGGTGTAAGTTACTCACAGTTTCGGTCTAGACCCCCGGGTGAAGAGGCTCAAAGTAGTTAAAATCAAGCCGGTAACCAATTCAGAGCAACGTGGTATTACCATACACATTGTTTCCATCGCTTAAGCTCCATCGCAATGTCAGATTTCAATCAATTACATGCCTGACAGCTAAGGTGTCTTTGCGAATGCATATTATTTTTTCATAATCTCTCTTGCCAGTCCAAGGTATGCGTGTGAACCGGTTGATCTTATATCATATGAAATTACTGGCCTGCCATGACTTGGAGCTTCAGATAACCTGACATTTCTTGGAATAACAGTCTCTAAAACTTTATTTTTAAAATGCTTCTTAATTTCTTCTGACACCTGATGTGCAAGCTTGTTTCGTTTATCAAACATGGTCAAAACTACGCCCAGTAAGTCCAGGTCCGAATTTAATCTTTTTTTGACCAGTTCATATGTTTGATATAAATGTGCGATGCCTTCAAGAGCATAATATTCACATTGTAAAGGGATGAGTAGATTATTGGCAGCGCAAAGAGCGTTAATGGTTATTATACTCAGCGAAGGCGGACAATCAAGGATAACATATTCAAATTCATCAATATTGTCTTTAATAAGCTCATAGAGAAAGTATTCCCTGTTTTCCCTGTTGATTAACTCAACCTCTGCCCCTACAAGATCTTGAGAAGATGGAATTAGTTTTAAAAACCTTAACTCTGTATCATATACAATTTCAGAAAAACTTGCTTCATTGCACAGACCTTGATATAAGTTTTTGTGTACGTCGCTTTTAGACAATCCTAAACCGCTTGTAGCATTAGCCTGGGCATCACAATCAATTAGAAGAACTTTTTTTTCCATCACAGCTATTGACGCAGCCAGATTAACGGCAGTAGTAGTCTTCCCTACCCCGCCTTTCTGATTGGCAATTACAATTATTTTTTTCAATTTTTCCTCCAAAGAAAATGTTCCACGTGAAACATCGAGTAACTTTAATTTATTTCAAAAGATGGCAAATGACAAGTCAAAGAATTTTCGTAATAGTTTAGCCCTTTTCTAAGGAAAGCAGGGGACAGGCACCCCAGCCCTTGTTTTTTGTTGATGTAAAACACAGACTTAATAAAACAAGGGCTGAAAGAGCCAGTCCCCCTCCGGGCTGTAAACCTCCGGGCAGGAAGCCGTGCCACATGCAAATGGCTGTACTGCTACGAATTTCAAATAATTATGATAAATTGGAAATCAAAACACTGATGGAGAATTGTATAAAATGGATAAATTTGATGATACGCTATATGTTTCAGCACCTGTTAACAGTTTGGTGGAAGGAATTTATCGTGAAAATAAAACACTAAAACAGGTTATGCGTAACGGCGATTTTGGGCTTGGCACTTTCAATGATTTAGATGGGGAGTTAATGCTTCTTGGAGGTAAAGCATATCAAATAACTGGTGATGGGAGAGTAAATGAACCTGATAAAGATGCGTGCACTCCTTTTGCCTGCGTTACGCACTTTCATGAGATGCTTAGCGAGGAAATCAATTACAATATTGAAGACTTTGACCGACTAATGGCAATGATTAAAGAAATTGTTCCATCAAAAAATATGATGTATGCTTTATGGATTGATGGAGACTTTGAGAGTATGACAGTTCGGTCGGTAGCAAAGCAGGATCATTATCGCCCTCTCGCAGAAGTGGCTAAAGATCAGCAATTGTTCATGAGAAATGGAATTTCAGGTACATTAGCTGGTTTTTACACTCCTGACTTTTTGGGTTCAATAAATGTTACAGGAACTCACTTGCATTTTCTATCTGATGATAGAAGTTACGGAGGTCACCTGCTGAACTGTAAACCAATTCGTATGAGAATAGGGATCCAGATACTTAAGTCCTTGAAAATGGACTTGCCTTTCAGCTTTGAATATTTAACTGCTGATTTTACCAGAAATGTTAAAGAAGATCTGGAAGTTGCAGAAAAAATGCCGAAAAAAGCCAAATGAAATATTCAAAAATACAAATAAAAGTTCAGTTTAAAAAAATCAAAAATATGTACATCAGGGTATATCCTCCTGATGGTGAAGTTGTTGTAACTGCTCCAGAACTGATGACTATGGATCAGATCCAAAAAAATCTGTCTGTGCATAAGAAATGGCTGTCTAAGAAAGTGTTGAAATTCAAAAGTATGAAGACTTTATTAGACAAACAGGAGGCTTTACCTGAATATTTACATGTTTGGGGTAAACATCATAAAATTGTTTATCGGGAAGGCCAAAACAAAAATAGTATATCTATGGAGCGGTCAAGAATAAATGTGTATATGAGAAGAGGTTTTGATTTAGAAAAGAAAAAAAAGCTTCTATATGACTGGACAAGGAGACAACTAATTGAAGAAGCTCAGGTGCTTCTGACAAAATGGGAAAATAGAATCGGAGTTCAGGTAAATAGGCTGCAAGCTCGAAAAATGAAGACAAGGTGGGGTTCATGTAATATCAGGAAAAAAAAGATAAACCTTAACACCGCGCTGTTTGTTTTAGATAAAGAGGCATTGGAATATGTGCTGGTGCATGAAATGGTGCATCTTATCGAGCCGTCTCACAATCATAATTTCAAGACATTGATGACAGCATTTTTGCCTGATTGGAAAGAGAGGAAAAAATTGCTTCTTGAAGACTGATGAAAATAGATAAAGAAAAATCTTAGCATGAGCCAGCAGTCAAAAACGGGAGCGTTACGCGTTTCTGAAAAGTCAATTGAGGGCAGTCTCCGAGTCAAGCTGTTACATTCGGGTTTTAACCTCAAAATAGCTATGACATACAACTCAGTCTTCAAGTTTTTAGAAATGGGTAATGCTCCCTCAAAAACCACTGAATCAATTTGTGCTCAAAATGACTCATTATTTGGGATAAGTGGGTCCCGGCCAGTCCCCCTCCGGACTGTATGCCTCCGGGCAGGAAGCCATGCCAGACCTAAAGCGTTATACAGATACCAACTATCTTGAATTTTTCTAAAGGTTTGAAACGGTAAGCTACTAATGCGGGACGTGCCCGCAACCCAAAAAAAGATATTTTAACTGCCCGTTGGAAGACTCACTCAAGACGCAAAGGATGCAAAGGAAGAAAGAAGTTTTTTCATTTGCCGGGGAACGGCAAACAGAGTTTGAGGTGTAAGTTACTAATACCAGGATAATAACAAAATAATGACATATCAGGAGGATTACGTGAGTTATCAGGATAAATATGAATTGCTGGAAGAAAAAGAAATAAAAGAAATTAACTCTCATGCCAGGCTCTACATACATAAAAAAACAAATGCCAGAATTTTATCGCTGCAAAACAATGATGAAAACAAGGTGTTCAGTATAAATTTTCGAACACCACCAAAAGATAATACTGGTGTAGCGCACATCTTAGAACACTCAGTTCTATGCGGATCTAAGAAATATAACGTTAAAGAACCATTTGTAGAGCTGTTAAAAAGTTCTCTGCAAACATTTTTAAATGCAATAACGTTTCCTGATAAAACTTGCTACCCTGTAGCGAGTCAAAACCTTCAGGATTTTTACAATTTAATGGATGTATATCTTGACTCAGTATTTTACCCAAAGCTTGCCAGGCAAACATTTGAGCAGGAAGGATGGCACTATGAAGTCAGCGACCCAAAAGCCCCGCTAAAATATAAAGGCGTAGTTTTTAATGAAATGAAAGGCTCATACTCATCTCCTGAAAGCCTGTTATACGACTATTCGCAAATGTCAATTTTTCCAGATTCTACCTATGGATTCGATGCAGGTGGGGATCCTAAGGTCATACCAGACCTGACTTATGAAAATTTTACCGACTTCCATAAAAAGTATTATCATCCTTCCAATGCCTTTATCTTTTTTTATGGTGATAATGATGAATATGAACGTTTGGAAAAATTGAGCCATTATTTAGACCAGTTCGACTTACAAAAAATCGATTCAGATATTAAGATTCAAACGAAATTAAAAATGAATCAAAGAGTTATTAAATCGTACAGTGCTTCTAACGAAAGCAATCCTAAATCCTTCCTGACAGTCAACTGGCTTCTTCCTGATACTTTTGATGCTGAACTAAACCTGAACTTAAGAATTCTGGATTATATTCTGACGGGTATGCCAGGATCTCCGTTGCGAAAAGCATTGATCGACTCAGGCCTTGGAGAAGATTTGGCTGGGGTTGGCCTTGAATCGGACATTAGGCAAATGTACTACTCAACAGGGATGCGCGGCATCGATTCCAAGGACCTTAGTAAAGTTGAAAGACTCATAAAAACTACTCTTAAAAAGCTCGTTGAAGATGGAATAGACAAGGAAATCATTAAAGCTGCCATTAACAGTCTTGAGTTTGCATTAAGAGAAAATAACACAGGATCGTTTCCCAGGGGAATGGCAGTAATGTTCAGGGCTTTGACAACCTGGCTTTATGATGACAGTCCTTTCACTTTAATGGAATTTTCTGATGTACTGGAAAATATTAAAACAAGGCTTGATTCAGGAGAGCGAATTTTTGAAGACTTGATTAATAAATTCCTTATAGAAAATGAACATAGATCGGTTGTTATCCTTGAGCCTGATCAGGGCCTTGAAGCCATGATCCAGGAAGAAGAAACACAACAGTTACAAGAGGCAAGATTAAGGATGACTGACGAAGAAATTCATAAGATTATCCAAAAAAATGCAGAATTAAAACAGTTTCAGGAAGCATCAGATGATCCTCAGGAACTAGCCCGTATCCCGAGACTCCAGAGGTCTGATATGGAAGAGAAGGTCAAAACAGTTCCCAGGGAGGTGACTGAGTTAAAAGGAGTTGAAACTTTGATTCATCCCCTTCCTACAAATGGTATTTATTATTTTGATCTGGGCTTTGACCTGCATTTTCTTCCACAAAAATATCTCCCATATATTCCACTTTTTGGTCGGGCCCTGGTTGAGATGGGCACCAAAGATAAAGATTTTGTTAACATGACAACACTAATCAGGCAAAAAACTGGCGGCTTGTCTCCAGTGGTGTTTTCCAATTCCATTAAAGGCCAAAAGTCAGGTGCGTGCAGATTGTTTCTAAGAGCAAAAGCACTGCCCGACAATGTTCCTGATCTTTTTCAAATAATACGGGAAATTATTAAAGAAGTAGATTTAGGAAACAGAGATAGATTTAAACAGATTCTTCTGGAAGAAAAATCAGCCATGGAACAAAGTTTAGTTCCTGCAGGTCACAGGTTTGTCGGGTTAAGGCTGAAATCAAGGTATAGTGAAGCAGACTGGGCTCAGGAACATATGTCTGGATTAAGCTATCTTTTGTTCTTGAGACATCTGATTAAAATGATGGATAAAGACTGGGATAAAATAAAACGAGACCTGAACGAAATAGGCTTTCTGCTTTTCCATAAAGATGCTATGCTGGTAAATATCACGGCTGAAGATGATTTACTTAAAAAATATCAGATAGAAGCTGAGAACTTTCTGGACAGTATTGATAAGCATGAAATATCAACCTCCACCTGGGTATCATGCTGCGAGGCTGGCAACGAAGGAATTTTTATACCTGCCCAGGTCAATTACGTTGGAAAAACTGTCAGCCTTGCAAATACTAAGTATAACTTTCACGGATCAAGTCTTGTTGCAAGCAGATTTCTGCGGGCAAGCTGGCTCTGGGATCAAATACGTGTACAGGGAGGTGCTTACGGAGCATTTGGCAGTTATGATTATTTATCTAATATAATGACCTTCGCATCTTACAGAGATCCCAATATTATTGAAACGCTCAATGCTTTTGCAGGATGTGGCTCATTTTTAATTAGAAAAGACCTCAACGAAGATGAAGTGGAAAAAGCTGTTATAGGTGCAATCGGAGAAATGGACTCTTATCAGCTTCCTGATGCTAAAGGGTTTTCTTCAGCTGTAAGGTATTTGACAAATATTGATGATGATCACAGGCAAAAAGTGAGAAATGAGATTCTCTCTACTTCCTTAGATCATTTCCAGGAGTTCGGAAGAACTTTGGAAACTGCATTTAAGGAAGACCCTGGCATGATCTGTGTCATTGGGGGGCATGATCAAGTGGAAAAGGCATCTGAAACTATTACCTTAGATAATAAATTCAGAATAATATAAGAATATTGCGACATTTGAGACTGAAGACTGTAGGCTGAAGTTTGAAGAATAATGATCTGGGCATCATAGCTCTTTCAAGGTTAAATACACTTATAGTTTTTTCTACTGATTGAAACGGTAAGTTACTAAAATGACGCAAGTCTCCAAAGAAAAGCCCGGAATAAGTATTCCGGGCTTTATTATTAATTGATTAATCTTCAAGGGTAGATGTATCTCCAACTTCTTCACCAAGTTCCTGGGCTTTGAGGACTCGGCGCATGATCTTTCCGCTTCTCGTCTTAGGCAGCTTTTCTCTGAATTCAATACTTTTAACAACTGCAACGGGACCGAGCTCCTTGCGGACATGACCTTTCAGGGCTTTGATAAGATCGTCTGTGTTTTCCACATCAACATCGGCACTGAGTGTTACAAATGCTTTGGCAACTTCGTGCTTGATTTTGTCTGGTACTCCGATAACAGCAGCTTCAGCAACAGCCTTGTGAGATACCAGGGCACTTTCCAGCTCAGCAGTACCTACTCTGTGCCCAGCTATATTGAGTACATCATCTGAACGACCTTGTATCCAGAAGTAGCCATCCTCGTCTTTTCTGGCAACATCCCCTGCAAGATAGTAACCAGGAAATTTTTCCCAGTAAGTTTTCTTGTATCTGTCAGGATCCTTATAAAGAGTGCGAAGCATTGATGGCCATGGGTTTTTGAGCACCAGATACCCGCCTTTTCCTGGAGGTACTGGATTTCCGTCTTCATCAAGCACATCAGCTTCAATCCCTGGCAAAGGTTTGGTTGCTGATCCAGGCTTGAGCAGAGATATGGGCAGTGCACTGATCATGAAAGATCCTGTTTCAGTTTGCCACCAGGTATCCATGACAGGACATTCAGAGCGTCCAATATTTTTATAAAACCACATCCATGCTTCAGGATTAATTGGCTCACCTACTGTGCCGAGAAGTCTTAGCGTGGACAGATCATGCTGTTTGGGGTACTGAGCACCAAAACGCATGAGCATTCTGATCAATGTAGGCGCTGTATAAAATATGTTAACGCCGTATCGGGCAACAATATGCCACAAACGATCAGCCTGTGGATATAAGGGGTGCCCTTCAAACATTATGGTGGTTGTACCGGCCATTAGTGGTCCATATACAACATAACTGTGTCCTGTGATCCACCCTGCATCTGCAGTGCACCAGAAAATATCAGTTGGTTTAATGTCAAAGACCCAGTTTAGTGAGCGATGAACACCAACCATGTAGCCACCATGTGTGTGCACAATACCTTTGGGCTTGCCCGTGGTCCCAGAACTGTACAGAAGAAACAGCATGTCTTCAGAGTCCATGACCTCTGTCTCGGAAATGGGGCTTTCCTGCCGGACCAGATCCTCATACCAGATATCGCGCATTTCAGTCATTTCAACTTCAACATTGGCCCTGTGAACAACAACTACTGTATCTAAGCAGTCACATCCACCTACCAATGCTTCATCTACAATACTTTTAAGATTGATAACGCGTCCATTGCGGTAGAATCCATCAGCTGTTATGATGAGTTTTGCTTCTGCGTCTTCTATGCGATCCCTTAACGCCTTGGCAGAAAAACCGGCAAACACCATACTGTGAACTGCGCCAACCTTGGCAACGGCCAGCATGGCAATCATGGTTTCGGGCAAAGGAGGAAGGTACAGTACTACCCGATCGCCTTTCTGAATACCAAGAGACCTCAATGCGTTGGCAAACTTATTTACTGCTCGGTAGAGTTCATAATAAGTCATTTTCTTGGAATCACCCGGCTCACCTTCCCATATCAGAGCCAGCTTGTTCTTGTTGGCTGTTTCAATATGCCTGTCTAAAGCGTTGTAGACAATGTTGCACTTGGCTCCGGTAAACCATTTGTAAAAAGGCGGTTCAGAGTCATCAAGTACCTTGTCCCATTTCTTGAACCAGTCAAGCTCCTTGGCTGCTTCTTCCCAATAACTTAAGTAGTCGTCCTTAGTTTTTTTCATCACCACAGAATATTCTTGTGGGTTGATGTTTGCCTCAATAACCATCTGAGGCAGGGGTCTAAATACTCGCTCTTCCTGTAGCAGGGAATCAAGGGCTCCTTTACCTTCCATAGAATCATCCTCCTTTCTTAACAATGTAATGCTAAGATCACTTTATCTTTTGAAATATGTTCAAATTGAGACGCCTGTTTATGCCATATTCGTGCGGTAAACTGATTCTCTGTTTAAATGAAATAAAAGAAAATTGGATATTTAATCGGTTAGAGGCAATAAGATTTGGTTAAACGGCGAGATGATTAAAGTCCAAGTATCTGTTTAAGGTCACTGATTCGTCTTCGGCTGATGGGCAGTTCAATTTTTTTGCGGCCTGCAGTTCTGAGCATAAAATTACTTCCTGGTAATGATGCTATTTCATTTACCATTTCCAGGTTTACAAGATACTTTCGATGAACTCTGAAAAAACCATATCGATTGAGCCGTTCTTCCAAGTTTTTCAGGCGATACGAAGTTAAAAATTTATCCTGGGCTGTATGAACAAAACTGTAGTCCTCGTAAGCTTCTATAAATACAATTTGCGTATAGGGAACAAGAATCATTTTCCCGTCTAAGTTTATGGGCAATTTTTCAATTTCCATACGGCCTTTGTGGCTGGTATCCCATGCACGGCGCAGTGCCAATAAAAATGAATCCTCATCTGTATCAGAAAGATTTAGTTTGACTGTTTCCTCCTGCAGTTCCTGGTGCATATCTGAGTTGTCAGGAATGTTGCGATCTACAATTCGAGCTTGCGCTGAAAAACGGTGCAGACGCTCTACTGTTTTCTGTACCCTTGATCTGGAAAAAGGCCAAATGAGATAGTCAGTTGCTCCTACCTCAAAAGCTTTATAAGCCATAAGCTCATCGTCAGCAATGAAGACAATGTTAGGACGCGTCTTTCTCTGATTCAGCATCTGAGTCAACTCAATGCCATCAACTCCATTGGGCAGATTGATGCTGAGAAAAAAAACATCATAAGAAATGTTTTCCAGAAGCTCCAGGGCCTCGAAAGAGGTCATCGCCTCTCCCAGTACCTTAACACGGGATTCACTGGACAGATATTCTCGTAACTTGGAGCTGACCTCACGTTCCGGGTGGATTATAAGAGCCTTTAAAAATGACATATGTTTGCCCGTAAAAAACGATTGGTTGAAGTGTATGCAAAAGCTTATTACTTAGGTTGTATACTGTTCAGATATACTGATAAGTGCCTCTCCCGGAGCCGGAACCGAACCTGTCAGTAAATTAACGAGTCTGCACCCTTTCAGGAAATTGAAACAGTCACCGCGAGGTTGTGATCAATTAGCCGACTTTGACCTCACCCGTTGTGGGTGATCCGTCTTCACCCTCGTACCATTCCAGTTCAATTTCAAGAGATTTTTTTAAGGTATCTTTACCGGATTTAGTTTCCTCTTCAACCTTGAACTCAAGGGTAACGGTTTTGGGAATACTAAGTGTAACTTCATCGCTTCCGTGCGTGAGACTAATGCGTCCTGATTCAACCTTATCAGCCACCATACGCAAAATAGAAGCTACTTCGGTGGTCTGTTTCTTTTCTTCACTCTTAAAAAGTACTTTTTCCATTATTTTACTCCTTTTTGTGTGATATGGTTTATAAGCTCATCAACCGAGCGGCCCGTGACCGAGCCTGTGAGTAACTAAAGATTAGCCTTCGCATGTTAGAGATTGCCGAGCTCGAAGACTCGCTCGCATTGACAACTGAGCTGTCAGGGATGTAGTTACTGAAAACCTGTCATAGCGAGCGAGCCTAAGCGAACGAAGCAATATATAAGGTAAAACCATAATGCTTTGAATCTATTGCCAATTTGGTTTAAGTTGCGTAGAGGCTCCTAAACCGGACGGCCCGAAACGGAACCTGTTAGTAACTGTATTCAAAGGTGCAGCCTGCTTCTTACAGGCTTTTTAAACAGGCGGCTGGAAGCCGCCTCCACATTATTTGAAATGGTGGTATATATTTACCCTGTTGAAGCAAAAATTACAAGAAAAATTCCAGCTCATCATTCTACTGCTCCCAATGGAACTGATGACATCAAATATTTCAGGTCTTCGTCAGTGAAATAAAATCCAAGCCCTCCATAGAATGAACGGTTTTTGGAATGTTTGCTGATAAAATCATCATATCCGGCAGTTAGATAAAAATTATTCAAAAAATATAGGTTGGCTCCTGCCTTAAGATGAGCTCTGTCATCAGAACCAAGGTCAAAGGCCTCCATGGACAGCTTGATGCGGTCATCCCACAAAAAGTAGTCCATTCCAACTCCTCCAGTTGACTCGATAATTCCACCTCGAAGAATCAGATCGTTCCATCGCTTGGCAAGTTGCGCTGAGAATTTAAGTCTGTTTTTGTATGTTTTATCTTCAATTTCCTCTGTTGTGGTCCACTGGCCTTGATTGACACGGGTACGGGTGGTGGTTTCTGTAGTTCTGGTACGTCCTCGCGGGTCATCAATAAGTGAAAGGAGATAAAACTGATCAGCTGCCGGCTGAAGGGTCAGGTTCATATATGACTTAAAGTCACCTGATCCGAATAGATATTCAGATCGAAAGTCAACAACTGTCTGAAATCTGTCAAAGCGTTCCAGAAATTCATTTATACCGTCCAAAGCATCATCTATTTTTTGTCCTGTAGCATCATCACTTATGAGCTTGCCAAGTGTACCCTGGCCTTCATCAAGCTTTCGGGTGACACTTTCAAGAGAAGCCACGGTTCTGCGCATATCCTCGCTCATCTCCCTGTCTTGTAACAGTGTGCCTACAGGTCCATCACCATGTTCGGCAGCTAAGAGAATGGAGTTCACCTGATGCAGTGTCTGGTTCAACTCTATAGAAGCAGTTTCAAAATTTCGGACGATATGCTCAATTCCCTGTTTATTGCTGTGACTGATGGAGGCCAGATCTGAAGTAAAGTTCTGAAGGTTTTGAACAATCATTTCAACGCCCCTGGTATTGGCCTGTACAAGCTGGTTGAGGTGAACAGCAGCATCACGAAGGTTGACAAAGGCTTCACGCATGCCTTCTTCTCCTTCAGGTCCGCCAAACACATGAGCAACGCTGCTGGATACAACACGAAGATCATCTGCTATATCACCTACCCTGGCCATGATCTGGTCAAGATCTGTTGGCTGAACACTGTATGCTATGACTCCATTTTCTTCTAATCTGGCCATATGTTGACTGCCGGGATTTAACTCAACAAACTTATCACCCAGTACTCCACGAGTTCTAATGGTGGCTTTAGAGTCACCATACAGTACTACATCGGAACGGATGGACAAAGCTACCCTGGCCAGATTATTTTCTAAAGAAACATTGCGGACTGTACCAACATCAATACCTGCAATCTCAACAGGTGAATTGGTCTTCAGACCTGAAATGTTTTCAAACAGAGCATAGACGGTGTAGCTATCCCTGGTAAGCCCGGTGCCTCTTGTGAGCTGAGTAGTCATGTAAGCAAGAAGTACAATGGCAGCCAGGACAAAAAAGCCCACCTTGACTTCAGCGCCGATTTTTTTGTTCATATAGGGTATTTATGGGTTACAAATTATCAATTGGAAAAACTGGGTTCGCTGTGAAAAGCTGGGGCTCATGTAACCTGAATAGGACCTTTGGCTTCTCCACGAATGAACTGTCTGACAACAGGATCATCCCATTGCTTCATTTCCTCGGAAGTTCCCTGAGCAATGATGGTCCCATCATATAGCATATATATTGTATCAGCAATTTTCATAGTGGCATCTATGTCATGGCTGATGACTACACAGGTAGCACCAAACTCTTGTTGCGTTCGTACTATAAGTTCATTAATGGCTGCAGCCATGACCGGGTCGAGTCCGGAAGTAGGCTCGTCAAAAAGAACTATGGCTGGCTCCATTACAAGTGCCCTGGCTAAGCCTACTCTTTTACGCATGCCCCCGGAAAGCTCAGATGGCATTTTGTGCCCCATGCCGGCTAAGCCGACTGAACTGAGTTTGGCATGAACAATATCCCTGATTTCAGAATTTGTTTTACGAGTATGTTCAACAAGGGGAAAAGCGACATTCTCCTCGACATTGAAAGAATCAAAAAGAGCTGCTTCTTGAAACAACATGCCGAAGCCTCTTCTGATGCGGGCCATTTCTCTTTCATTCATAGGTACAATATCTTCCCCGTGAATCAGTACCTGACCCTGGTCTGGTTTAAGAAGTCCAATAATGTGCTTGATAAGTACGCTTTTACCCCCTCCGCTGCGTCCGATAATGATGTTGACTTTATCTTTTTCCAGGCCAAGATCAAGATTTTTCAGAACTTCAAAAGAGCCAAAGGATTTGCTGACATTTTTAAGTTCTATGATTTGTTGTGAATTTTGCATATTTATCGTTATTAAAGCGTCTACCAGGCAGCTATGGACCAAACCATGCAACAGCATTAAGCGCTTAGCGGAAATCTCAAACAAACATGTTGTTTCATTTATGTTGTATCATTTTCAAAGAAAGCCAAGAGATTTTGCCCACGGAACACACGGAGGGACACGGAAAAGGTCTCTTTTCTATATTCAGTGTTTTTCCGAGTATTCCGTGGGCAGTCTCATTTGCCCCGAAGGGCCACATTTTTCAGTGCAGGGTCACGGAAAAAGCTTAGTAACTTACCTTTCAATCGTGTTGAAAAAACAAGAAAATTTGAACCGCAAATGTGCCCCGGTTAAATGCCCTTCGGGCTTGCTCTTAGAACAATTCAACTGGGCAGGCGAAGGACTCAAAGTTAAAGACAACAAAGAAGATATTTTTAAAAAAAGGGCATCAGTTTTCAAACGGGCTGCCATTTAATTTGCCGTTCCCCGGCAGATTGAAAAAACTTTTTTCATCCTTTGCGCCCTTTGCGTCTTGAGTGAGTCTTGGAACGGGCGGTTAAAATATCTTTTTTTGGTTGCGGGCAAAGCCCGAATTAGAACATAATAGCTGTTAAAATGTAATCGCTGACAAGAATCAGAACAGATGACATGACTACAGCCTGAGTAGTAGAGCGGCCTACACCCTCAGCTCCGCCTTTGGTGTAAAACCCTTTGTAGCATCCTACCAGGGTCAGAATTACTCCAAAAACAGATGACTTGATCAAACCATTGTAAACATCAGCAAGTTCTACAAATTCATAAATTTTGTTCATGAAGAGACCACCATGAATATCCAGAATTTGAACCCCGACGATGTAGCCCCCAAGAATGCCCATAGCATCACTGACAATGGTTAAAAGAGGCAATACGATAAATCCGGCCAATACCCTGGGCATTACCAGGTATTGAACCGGGTTAATGGCCATTACTGTCAGGGCATCAACCTGCTCAGTAACACGCATGGTTCCGATTTCTGCGCATATAGCTGACCCTGCCCTGCCGGTGACCATGAGGCCGGTAATTACCGGCCCAAGTTCCCGCGTCATGGACAAGGCAACAGTGGCCCCAACAAGGGTTTCAGCAGAAAACATTCTAAAAGCATAGTAGGTTTGAAGAGCCAGAACCATACCCGTAAAAAGAGATGTGAGCATAACAACAAACAAGGAGTTCACGCCAATAAACTCAAGTTGCTTGAAAAAATGCCTGACCCTGAATGGTGGACGAAAAAGCCAGAACAGCGCTTCGAGAAAGAGCATTGCAATGCGGCCCGTTTCAGCCAGCAGACTTATGGTGCTCCTGCCGATATAACTGAGCATATTCTGTTATTCCTCTATCAGCGAAGTGTAAAACATAAGCTCTTCAGGGAAATTGGTAAAAATCATTTCCTTGACCAGCTTGTTACTTGTTTTAACATCATCACTTTCCAGAACTTTTTTGAGCAGCTCCTTGCATTCATCCATAGTGGCCTGGCGGATTATGCGCTTGATTCCAGGTATTGCCTGGGGGTTGAGACTGATAGAATCGATCTGCATGCCCATTAATATGGGAATGCAGTATGGATCAGCTGCTACTTCTCCACACAGACTGACTTCTATGCCCGCCTCGTGACCTGCGTCCACTACTGATTTGATACTTCGCAAAATGGCAGGATGTAATGGCTGATAGAGATAGGAGACATGCTTATTGGTCCGGTCAATGCCAAGAGAGTATTGGATCAGGTCGTTGGTGCCAATGCTGAAAAAGTCCACTTCCCTGGCTAACATGTCAGCAATGAGCACAGCGCTTGGAAGTTCAATCATAATGCCCATGGGCATGACCGGATTAAAGGATACACCCTGGGACTTGAGTTCCTGGCGGACCTCAAAATAGATTTCCTTTACTTCAAAAAGTTCCTGAAGACCGGAGATCATGGGAAACATTATGGATACGTTTCCAAGTACGCTGGCCCGCAAAATAGCTCTTAACTGGGTTTTGAAAAGTTTAGGATGTTTGCGGCAGAATCTTATGGCCCGCATGCCCAGTGCTGGATTGGCTTCCCGAACTGGGCCGAACTGGGTGGCGATTTTGTCAGCTCCCAGGTCCAGAGTGCGTATAACTACTTTCTGCGGATAAATTATTGAAGAAAGGTCACGGTATTCTTCATAGAGCTCTTCTTCATCAGGCAGGTCATCTCGGTTCAGAAAGCTGTACTCGGTCCTGTAAAGCCCGATGCCTTCCCCTCCGTTGTCAATGACTGCAGCAACTTCTTCAAAGAGCTCAATATTAGCTGAAACATTGATTTTATAACCGTCAAAAGTTTCGGCCGGGAGATAACAGTTCCGGTTGACCTGGGATTGATATTCCTGAAACTGATACTTAAGCTGGGTGTAATGTTCCAGCTCTTCTTCAGAAGGATCTACAATCATCCTGCCATTGAACCCATCCAGGATAACAAATTGTCCATCCTGGATATCACTGAGGCCTTCTATACCTACTATGGCGGGAATCTGAAGTGATCTGGCGATTATTTCTGCGTGGGGGGTTTTGCCCCCGGATACAGTAGCAAAGGCCATGATTTTATCTAACTGCAGCTCTATGGTGTCAGCCGGAGACAGATCAGAGGCGAGCAGTATCATTCTTTGCGTCAGAGATTTTATGTCTGTGGGAGTTCCATAGAGCTGACTTTTGACCCGGTCAGCCACAAGTCGGACATCCTGGATTCTTTCTCGAATATATTCATCTTCGATTTTGCTGAAAGCCTTTTCAATATCTGTAACTGACTTTTCAAGGGCCCATTCAGCATTTATGAAGCGCTCATTGACATAGTTTCGGGCAGCTGTCTGAAATTTTCGGTCTTTAAGAAGCATAATATGAGAATCAATGATGGCAGTCTGTTCCTTAAGCTCTCCAGGAATCTTTTCCCTTATTTTTTCAAGGTCATGCAAGGCAGCAGTAAAAGCTGTCTGAAGGCGCTGAACTTCTTGAGGTGCATGAGATTGCTCGATGTCCATACGCAAAGTGGAGGTGTGAGTTCCTCGATGGAGAAAGTAAGTTTTGCCGATGGCTATACCTGAAGATACTGGTATTCCCTTAAATATTTGATGAGCCATCTAAGTATTTCCTTCAAATCGTCCATTGATGAGTTTTTTAATGCGCTTTACAGCTTCCTGCGCGTCATCACCGGTAGCCCTGATGACCAAATGACCGCCGTGAGGCACTGCGAGGGTCAGAATGTCCAGAATGCTTTTGGCATCTACTTCACTTCCATTAAAGACCATTTTAATATCTGAGGCATAATTTTGAGCCTCTTTGGCAAGAATAGCTGCAGGCCTGGCGTGCAGTCCAAATTCGCTGTCCAAACTGATACTGACTTCAAAGCATTGTTCGTCCACAATATTTTCCATGAGATAATTCGCAAACTTGAGAGTTCAAAGTTCAGTCCCACCAAAAGGAGGGATTTGACATTACCAGGTCAAATGCTGCTGCAGAAAATCATGCAGCCAAAAAGGGAATTCCGGGGCAATAAGGCATAATCCAAGCACAGATGCAAGCAGCACCTCTCTAATCCAGATTAGTCTGCGGTAGAGGAAGGTCAGGATCAGGCCTGCCGCAAATACCAGTATAAAGTGTATATAATGCCAGCTAAACGGCCAAATGACAAGCCCAAAAGCCACAGCTAACAATGAGTTCAGGACTTTAAGCCGACTGCCCTGATTAATCAAATTCCACCTTTTTAAATCATTGATAAAGACAAGGCCGCGAGTCAGCCCCATATAGAAAGTATAAACCTTGAAAAGGTGCAGGCTGAGAAAAAAAACTGTCCCAAAAATTATGGCTGGAAAATAAAGTCCAGACATAAGCAAAATCAAAGTAATCAGTGACCATGTAATGAGCAGACTGCCGCTGAAAAAAGAATCACCTATTGCGGACAAAGTGAAAACAAGGGTTGATTTGACCTTGGGCATGGACTGGGACGGGAACACATTGTGCGATATCTTCTGCTCAAGAGAGAGAAAAAGGCCAATTAACAGCGGATTCCACATGGGATGTGTATTGTAAAGCTTGAGATGGCGCCGTCTGGCCTTTTGCAGCTTCCCATGTTCCTTATAAATTTCCTGGAGACCTGCATCTAATGCATAGGCCAGTCCAATATTCTGCATACCCTTGGTATTAAAAGCTGCCGCAGTCAGGTATGAGCGAAAAAAACAAGTTACCAGTGCTTTGAGGCTGACAGGAAGCATCAGTTCTCACCTCTGATCATTAATTCATAGACTGCCTTAGTACTCCAGCCATGCGCTCCAAGGTGAACTGCACGTGCTGTTTCTTTGGCTTTCATGCCTTTGCGCGTGCATTCATCAATCATGTTCTGTATTTGCTGCAGGGGTGTCTTCATTTCTTCCTTGCCGGGCGGGGCAACTATTACAGTTATTTCACCGAGAAGACTGTTTTCATCAATAACAGTTGTTCCAAGTTGCCCGTGGATAAATTCTTCAAACCTTTTGGTCAGCTCTCGAGCCACGCAAAATTCACGTGAGCCAAAAATCTTATATGCAGTATCAAGAGTTGAGTTGAGCCTGTTTTTACGTTCAAAAAAAATCAAAGTGGCTGATATTGTAATCCATTTGCTGAATAAAGAAGCTATATCTCCCTGCTTTCTTGGAGTAAAGCCAAGAAAAGCAAAAGGATATGGTGGGAGTCCAGAGGCCATGAGTGCAGTAATGGGTGCACATGGACCTGGAATGGGTATAACATTAATCCCCCTGGATCTGAAAGCACGGACTAATCTGTATCCTGGATCAGCAATCAGGGGAGTACCAGCATCACTGACCAGGCAGCAGTCCACCCCTGATTCTACTTCTGCCATGGCCTGCATTACGCGCTTTTCCTCGTTATGCTCATGCAGGCTAAGAAATTTTTTGCCGGTTATGCCGAGATGCTCCAGAAGCAGTCCGGTCTTGCGAGTGTCTTCAGCCAGTATCAGCCCGGCAGAGCGTAACACATCCAAAGCCCTGGATGAAATATCACCAAGGTTGCCAAGGGGCGTTGCGACCACCCACAAAGCTGAATTCAAAGGCATTTTTGACATGATTGATGTGTACTTCCGAGGCTATTGTTACGCTTATAAAATCAAACCTGCACTCCTTTTCCCAAAGACCCTGGGAACAAAGATAATGACTGGCTGTCCGGAGCAGTGTCTGTTTCTGAACTTTGCCAAGGGTTTCAACTGGCTCTGCTCTGGACTGAAAAGATCTGGTCTTGACCTCTACGAAAATAAGTATGTTATCCTTAGTGCAGACAATGTCCAGTTCTCCTCTTCGATATCGCCAGTTTCGGTCCAGAATCGTATAACCTTTTTCAGTGAGGTAGGAGCCTGCCGCTTGTTCGCCGAATTTACCGGTGTTTAAGTATTGATTAGCCATAAAGGTCTCTCCCTGGTAATGGGAAGAACTCCTTTAAAAGATCTTCTGTGTATTTTGGAAGGCCCGAGCCTTCTTATGGACTGCAGGTGCATTTTTGTTGGATATCCTTTATGCTTGGCCAGTCCGTATCCTGGATATTTTTTTTCAAGGCTTTTCATTAAACCATCTCTGAAGGTCTTGGCAAGTATGGAAGCTGCAGAAATACAAGGTTCCAGCATATCCCCGCGGACGATGGCCTTCTGGGAAATGTGCATGGGAACAGTGAACTTGCCATCCACCAGAACATGCTCAGGCGTTATTTTCAAGCCCATCAAGGCTCTGACCATGGACTTAAGGCTGGCCTGCAGAATATTTATGCGATCAATTTCAGACGGCCATGACAATCCAAGAGACCAGGCTACAGAATGTTCCTTGATAGCTTCAGCCAGGTTAGATCTTTTTAAGGCAGAAAGTTTTTTGGAATCAGTAAGGCCGATAAGCATGCAGGGATTTGGTAATATTACAGCGGCAGCCACTACCGGTCCGGCAAGGCAACCACTGCCGGCTTCATCAGTACCGGCAATGATTCCGGGCTGTAAAGTTTGAGAAGTGCTCATTTGTGAATACAATTTTTATCGGGTAATGTGGCAGGAATTTGGAGGAAGTGAAATGAGCCAGCTGACGCGTATGAGTTTAAGCGCCAGCTGGCTGATAAAGCTGGCATGTAGTTAGTTTGGTCTGTTCCAGGTGTTTTTGGTTTTTATGCGACCCGCTTTACCGCGCAGTTTGCGCAGGTAAAAAATGCGGCCTTGTCTGACCTTGCCTTCGCTGAGAACCTCTACCCTTTCCAAGTAGGGAGAGTTAAGAGGGAAAACTCTTTCAACTCCAATACCATCAGAAATCTTTCTGACAACAAAAGTGGAGTTTGTTGCGCCGCGCTTGACCCGCAACACTATTCCCTGAAAAACCTGTACACGTTCCTTTTCACCTTCAATAATTCGGACATGCACCTTCACGGTGTCCCCGGCTTTGAACTTGGGAATGTCCATCCTGAGCTGTTCTCTTTGGATTTTTTGCATGATGTTCATTGTATTCTCCTGAATATGAATTGTCTTGTCTGTTAAGCGCCTGAAAGCAGTTCAAGCTTGATAATGATTCTTTTTTTGAGTGCCGGAAGTTCCTGGTTGCAGGCTCTCCACCCGGTGAAACCGGGATCAAACCTGAAAAAATACACCCCTTGCTCCAAGGGTCAAAGCTGTGAAAAAGAGCTGAAAAACAAGTATTAGCAATTTCTTGCATTTTTGTTACAGGCTTGCTGAAATATTTCTAAAGATAGTCTCCTATGAGGCGGTCCACCATTATGGAAGCAGCAGATCTTACTGAAAGATGATTAAAGCTGCTCAAGTAGCGCACGGGTCTCAGGAAATTGTCGGCCATGTCCATAATATCCGGGCTGAGTCCATGACCGGTGCCCAATACTAAAAGCACAGGCCGTTTGCTTAGAGTTTCCCTGACCTGCTGATATGTGGCATCTCCATCACCCCTGGCGCTGGTGGCCACAATGTGCGGCCTTGCTCCAGTTTTTTCCTCAATGCTTTTGATGGCCTCATTAATATTGGAAGCTACCCTGATTCTTGAAAGCGCTGCAGCCCTGTCAGGATTTCCTCTACTGCCAGGACCTGTTGTCCAGTGAGTAATAAGCCTTTCTGCCAAAAGCTGCTGGTCCTTCAGGGGGGTACATATATAATAACCTCCAAGACCAAATGTTTCGGAAACGCGTGCTATATCGTGTATGTCAAGGTTTGTCAAAGAAGTTGTGCCGGATTTGCCGAATTTGTTGAGTACCGGCCAGTGCAGTAAGGTCAGGTAAAGATTGCGTGAGGGTTTGGCACGCTGCACTGATTTTAAAAATGAGGTGTCCTGGCTGCTGAGGATGGTCTTGTCAAGAAGTTCCGGTCTGTTATTCAGTGTATTTTCTAAAGATCGATCCCTGCGCCAGCGTTCAATTCTGCCGTGATGTCCGGAAAGCAGCACCTCAGGGACTTCCTTATTCTGAAATATTTCAGGACGAGTATAGTGAGGATACTCCAGCAGTCCATGGGAAAAACTTTCTTCTCCAACGGATTCTTCTTTGCCCATAAAACCAGGCAAAAATCTGGCTACTGCTTCCATCAGGCATAGTGCTGCTGCTTCTCCCCCGTTTAAAACAAAGTCACCGGCTGAAATTAGCTCCAACTCAGCAAGATCTTCCAGTCTGGCATCAATGCCTTCATACCTTCCGCAGATAAGGGCAATATTATTGTGTAGAGAAAGCCTGCATGCTGTTGAGTGACTAAGAGGTTTGCCCTTGGGAGTAAGCAGTACAGTGGTGCATCCTTGGGGAAGGCTTTGGATGGCCTGCAGCAAGGGATCAACTTTCATGACCATGCCCGGCCCTCCTCCATAAGGACGATCATCAACAGTGCTGTGGCGATCATGAGTAAAGTCTCTTGGATATATCATTGAAGTGGATATAATTCCATTATCAATAGCCTTTCCAAGAAGACCGCAGGAAAGTGGAGAGGTAAAATATTCAGGAAGGATGCTGATAATATGAAAATGCACTTATAAAAACCTTCTTAACTGACGGTCAAAAGTTGTCTATTATTGCGTCACAAAAATCTTGTCTGCTTAGCGCGGTAATGAAATATAATGAAGTGTAGTTACTTAGAAGTCGATGCCATAAATTTCCAGGAGACCTTCTGGTGGCTTGATGATGATTTTTCGCTTATGGGTATCAATACTTACAATGAACTGGTCATGGGCAGGAAATAGAACTTCCAGATGATCAGCAGTGGTTATGCGCCACACCTCACTGCCTTTGTTATCCATTACTTCCTCCAATACGCCGATGTACTTTTCCTCTGGCAGCCAGACAGAGCAACCGGTCAGTTGATAGACATAAAGCTCTTCATTATCGGGCTCTGGAAGATGGATTGGATCTATGAGTATGTCGGCACCACGCCAGCTTTCAGCTACATCGCGACCACTTAGTCTGTCTAAAATGAGAAGAATCCTGCTCTGATGTCGGCGCCAGGAAGATACCTTGAATTGCACCGGCCTTGCACCAGTTTTTCTTAGATAAATGCCGGGAACTTTATCCAAAAGTAAAGGGGAGTTTCCAAACCACAAGGTTTGAATCTCCCCTTTGAGTCCATGCGGCTTCACAACCTTTCCGCAAACTATGAGATCTTTAAGAGCCATGGAAGGTATTATTCAATAATTTCCAGAACAGCCCTCTTTTTGGCCTTAGTTGAGGCAGCACCGAGAATGGTCCGCATTGCCCTGGCTGTGCGTCCCTGCTTGCCGATAACCTTGCCCAGATCTTCTTTGGCAACTTTGAGTTCAATGACTGATGTCTGTTCCCCTTCGATTTCGGAAACCGATACTTCATCAGGGTTGTCAACCAATGATTTGGCAATGTATTCGATCAGTTCCTTCATAATAATCACCTCCGATATAAGTGCGATTCAGGACAGGTATTGCGGCCTTCAGGCATAAATCAAATCAGCCTGGGGAAACCGGGCTTTTAAGTATCAGCATAGATTTTCAAAAAGGGCATTGATCTGCCTCGGATAACTGTTTGAGGTGCTTTTAAAAAAGCTGTAGAGTCAGGCTGCTGCTTTTTTTAAAAGAGACTTAACTGTATTGCTGGGTTTCGCACCCTGATCAATCCAGACCTGTACCCTTTCCATATCAATGTTTACTTCTGCAGGCTCTTTCATGGGATTGTAATATCCAAGATATTCCAATGCCCGGCCATCTCTCCTTGTAGCGCTGTCCAGGGCCACAACTCTGTAAAAGGGCTTCTTTTTGGAGCCCATTCTTGTAAGTCTGATTTTAAGTGCCATTTGTATAAACCCCCGTTTATTGTTATAGTGAATAGTTACTTTTTCTTTTTGTTACGTTTGACTTTTTTTCGTCTGGGCTTTGGTTTGGGTTTTGTGGCTGACTTTCCGCCACCAGTACCTGTCAGGCCTGGCATGGAAGGCATTCCAGGCATTCCAGGCATGGAGGGTGCCGCAGAACCTCCTCCGCCCTGTTTAACCATTTTCTGCATCATTTTCTGCATCTGCTCAAAGTTTTTCAAAAGCTGATTTACGTCCTGAACAGTTGTTCCGCTACCGGCAGCAATTCGTTTCTTGCGGGACGCATTGAAAAGTTTGGGATTTTTTCTTTCTGCAGGTGTCATGGAATTGATAATGGCTTCCAGGCGAACCATTTCTTTTTCAGGTACTTTCAGGTCCTTAATCTTGTCCTTGATTTTACCCATGCCGGGTATCATCTTTAACAGACCTTCAATGGATCCCATTTTTTTAAGTCTGCGCATCTGCTTGCGAAAGTCGTCAAGATTAAACTGGGCCTTTTGCAGCTTTTCCTGCATATCTTTGGCTTCATCCTCGCCAATGTCTGACTGGGCCTTTTCAATCAGGGTCATGATGTCGCCCATACCCAGTATGCGGGAGGCAACCCGGTCAGGATGGAAAAGCTCGAGATCGCTCAGTTTTTCGCCTGTACCAATAAACTTGATGGGCTTATTGGTGACGGACTTTATGGAAAGTGCTGCTCCTCCCCGGGCATCACCTTCCATTTTGGTAAGGATTATGCCGGTGACATCAAGTAATTCGTTAAATTTCTGGGCTACATTGACTGCATCCTGTCCGGTCATAGCATCTGCTACAAAAAGCAGTTCATGGGGCGAACACTTTTCCTTGATCATGACAAGCTCATTCATAAGCTTTTGATCAACATGCAAACGCCCTGCTGTGTCAAGAAGTACGGCAGTGTGAGCCTTCTGGTGGGCGACTTCTATAGCCTGAGCACAAATATCCACCGGATTGTCATGAGACTGTGATGGATGCACAGGCATGTCCAGTTCCTGGCCTAAACGGGTAAGCTGGTCGATAGCGGCCGGTCTGTAGACGTCAGCGGGTACCAGGTAGGGAGAGTAGTTAAGGCGGCGCAGGTAAAGTGCGAGCTTGGCTGTAGATGTAGTTTTTCCAGATCCCTGCAAGCCCACAAGCATAATAATGACCGGAGGCCTGGTTTTGAGATCAAGACCTTCCTGATCTCCTCCAAGAAGCTCCACCAGCTCATCGTTAACTATTTTAATGACCTGCTGACCAGGGGTCAGGCTTTTGAGGACATCCTGTCCCATGGCCCGTTCACGTATTTTTTCAGTGAAGTCCCTGACAACCTTATAATTAACATCAGCCTCAAGCAAGGCCAGACGCACCTGGCGCATTCCCTCCTGGATGCTTTTTTCATCCAGACGGCCCTGGCCCCTTAATTTTTTAAAAACAGAATTCAGTCTGTCGGATAAACTGTCGAACATCAGTTGTATATATTCCTGTAAAGCATGACATCAGGCTACGAGAGGTACCAAATGCATTTGAATTAGATCTTTATAAAATTTGAGATAAGAAAAAAGTACTCTTTTTATCCCGTATTGTCTGTCAAGTCAAGCAAAGTAGAAGCAGCCTTCACCCCAAAGTTGATATCATCATAAGTATCTGATTTGCTGATATCATCCAGACACCAAATGTGATTTTTGAGCTGATACAGCAAATTAGTTGGTATCTGTTTAGCGCTTTGTAAGTGGCACGGCTTCCTGCCCGGAGGCATACAGCCCGGAGGGGGACTGGCTCTTCCGGGGCCCACTTGTCCCAAAAATGAGTCATTTTGAGCACAAATTGATGCTCAAGTGGGTCCCGGAGTGCCTGTCCCCTGCTTTCTTTAAAAGCGCTAAACAGATACATTAGTTGTATACACAGTCATTACTCAGCTGGTTGTGCTATTGGACAGCCTTCAAAAAAGCGGCTTCTGAGCGTCTAATGACATCCTCAGATACGCAAAATGTCAGTCTAATATAGCCTGGATAGCCAAAGCCCGTTCCTGGCACTGCCAGGACGTTGTGCTCAAAAAGTTTCCTGGTGAAGGCCTGATCGTCACCTCCCGGAGCCTCAGGAAAGAAATAAAATCCTCCGCCTGGCATGGAATATTTTATTCCTGCCTTGTCCAGAACTTCTGCCATGGCCTGTCGTCTCTTCTGGTAAACCTTTGTGTCGACACTGGCACCAAGAGCTTTTTGGACGAGTAACTGGCCGATTACCGGGGCATTAACAAAACCCAGAATGCGATTGGTCAAGGTAACTGCCGCAAGAAGTTCTTCTTTGCCCGGCATATCAGGATGGACGCATAAAAAGCCGACCCTTTCACCTGCCATGGACAGGCTTTTGGAAAAAGAACTTACTACAATGCTGTGCTCGTACATAGCCATGATGGATGGGACTTCAATGCCGTCAAAAGTCAGGAAGCGGTAAGGTTCATCGGACAGCAGCAGAATAGGGTGCCGGGTCTGGGCGTTTTTGCTGTTAATGATACTTACCAGATCCAATAGTTCCTGCTCTGTGTAAACCCTGCCTGAGGGGTTGTTGGGAGAATTGATGAGTACAGCCCTGGTTTCTGGTCCAATAGCCTGGTCCAAAGCAGCCAGGTCAAGTTCAAATGTGCCGGGCTTGCATTGGGCAGGAATAAGTTTTCCCTGAAAATTTTCTGCGTAAAATCCATATTCCACAAAAAAAGGAGCTGGACATACTACTTGATCTCCTGGTTCAAGGACTGCTCTGAAAAGGGCATTTATTCCACCGGCCGCTCCATTAACTATGATGACATCTCCGGCACTCAGGCTGACTTTTTGTTCCTCAGTCAGATACCTGGCCAGTGCTTCACGAGCGGGGGGCAGGCCTGCGTTGGGCATGTAGCCCAGACTGAAAGGCTTATCTACATGGGCAGCAATGTCTTCAAGAGCGGTTTTGATTTCAGCAGGAGGAGGCAGGTCAGGATTACCCAGACTGAAATCGAAAACATTTTCAGCTCCGTGCTCCTGTTTGAGTTGACTGCCTGCTTCAAACATTTTTCTGATCCAGGATGCCTTTTCCATATACTGACTGATCTGTTTAGTAACTATTGACATAAAAATCCTTTTTTTGTTTCAGTGATTTAACCAGAAGGTCTGTGACAAAAAGAACAAGCAGCTAAAACCAAAATGGCAAAAAATATAAAGCATTATGGTTATACCATACAGATTGCTTCGGTCGCTTAGGCTCCCTCGTGGGTGACAGGTTTTGAGCAACTACATCCCTGACAGCTCAGGTGTCATTGCGAGCGAGTCTTCGAGCGCGGCAATCCCTAACGCGTTAAGGCAATTTTTTTTGTTCCCAGGCTCCAGCCTGGGAATACCTCTTTTTTTGCTGCACCAGCCGCTTCGTCAAAATTCGGCTCCAGTCTGGGAACAAAGTTTTATATATGTCACCAAAATCGCAACAACTACCCTCTCACTTCCGCCTTCCGCCTTCCGCCTTCCGCCTTTAAACCTTCAGCTTTTAAACCAGCCTCCCCCCTTCTTCAAAGAATAAGGCCCTCTTTTTTATACTCGTTAAGTTTGTTGCGCAAGGTTCTGACTGAAATGCCGAGAAGCTCTGAAGCCTGAGTCCTGTTGCCGCCGGTACGCTCAAGTCCCTTGATTATCATGCGCTTTTCCATTTCTGATATAGGTATTACATCATCGTCACTTAGTTCTACCTGTACGGCCTGGGAATCCGGCGCGGGAGAATCAAGCTCCTGGACGGGATCAGAGCATTGTTCAGTTTCCATTTCTTCATGGCCCATCCAATCCTGGTCATTGAGCAGAAAATTTCTAATGCCAATAATCTTGTCAGGGCCGGCCAGCAAGACTGCCCGTTCCATAAGGTTCTGCAGTTCCCGGACATTACCCGGCCAGTCATAGTCCATAAGCCATTGTTGAGCTTTTTGATCAAAGGTCATTTTGCCCAGACCATATTGTTTGCAGAAACTGGAAACAAAATGACCGGCAAGAAGCAGCACATCATCTCCACGCTCTCGAAGTGCGGGCAACTTGAGGGGAATCACATTGAGACGATAAAACAGGTCCTGGCGAAACTCTCCTTTGGAAACGCAGTCTTCAATATTGCGATTGGTGGTAGCCAGAACACGCACATCCACCTTGACAGTCTCTGATCCACCTACCCTGTCCACTTCGCTTTCCTGGAGAACTCGCAGAAGTTTAGCCTGAAGGGACAGATCCATTTCAGAAATTTCGTCCAGAAGAATGGTTCCTCCGTCAGCCAGTTCGAATTTGCCGATCTTGCGACTGATGGCTCCGGTAAAAGAGCCTTTTTCATGGCCAAACAGTTCACTTTCCAAAAGATGTTCCGGAAGGGCTGCGCAGTTTATGGCCACAAAGGCATTGCCGGATCTCGGACTGTTGGCGTGCAGATACTTGGCAAACATTTCCTTGCCCGTACCTGATTCTCCGCTTATAAGAATTGTTGCCTTAGATGGGCCCACCTGTCTTGCCAAAGCCAGGACCCTTTTCATAGCCGGATGGCTGCCTATTATTGATGTTTCCCGGGCTTTTTCTCTGGCAAGGGGAGCTGATTTTATTGACTCACCGGAAAGCACTGCTTTGACTTTATCCCAGATTAAAGGTGCAAGCCAGTAGTCAGCTGCTCCTCTTTCCATAATTGCTTTAGCCTGTTCCGCACTGCCGTGCTCAGCCACAACAATTACTCTGGGCGCTATGCTGCAGTCTTTTAAATGGTCAAGCAGATCCTCGGCCCGATACCCGGGCAATTCGGCCTGGGAAAAAACAAGGGGCGGTGACTTCTGCTCCAGAACCTTGGCAGCTCCGGCCAGGGATTCACTCATTAAAAGTTCGTAACCTTTATCCCTTAGTTTGGATAAAACCGGGCTGAGCAGGTCGGCTCTGGTTATAAAAAGTATTGATTTAGCGGACATAAGTGCTTTCCCATACAACTAAAGTAATAAATTTTCAATGCGTTTATACAGGTGAAATTAAAATATGTTGAAACATGAATTGTTTGAATTGTTGAGTCAGGTTTCCAATGGCGACATATCCACTGAACAGGCTCTTGCCCGAATTGGGCATCTCCCTTTTATCCAGGCAGACCATGGTTTGAACCTTGACCCTCATAGAGGGATTAGAACTGGTATTTCAGAGGTTGTGTTCGGACCAGGAAAAAGTCTTGAACAACTTTATTCTGCAGTTGAAATTCTGGCTGCCCGACAGACCCCGGTCATGGTCACCAAATTAGATGAACCCAAAGGCTGCGCTTTGGCAGAAAAGTTTCCAGAAGGGAAATTCTGGAAAGTACCAGGCATATTTGTACTGAATGGTAACACAGATTTAGACTTTCCCTGGCAGGAATATGGCGAGGCTCTTATTGTTTCAGCTGGAGGGGCAGACCTGCCAGTAGCCCTCGAAGCCCTGGCTGCCTGCCAGTTTTTTGGGGTTGATGCCGGATTTATCTCTGATGTAGGCGTGGCAGGTCTGCATCGTCTGCTTCCCCATCTTGACAGTTTATATAAGGCCAGAGTCATAATTGCAGTAGCAGGCATGGAAGGAGCCCTGCCTTCAGTATTGGGAGGGCTTTGCGATACACCTGTGGTTGCGGTTCCTACTTCTGTGGGCTATGGAACAAGCTTAAGCGGTATAACTCCTTTGCTGGCCATGCTAACTTCATGCGCTCCAGGTATTGCTGTGGTTAATATTGATAATGGTTTTGGTGCGGCATGTTTTGCAGTCAAGATGCTCAGAAAATCACAAGGTGCTGATGCCGGAGGGTGACGGAATAGTGAGTGCAAAAAAAAAGAAATTTTCCAAAAAAATGAAGAGGATGGCTTGTCTTCCTGCATCATGGATCCTGATGCTGTGCGCTGTTCTAATCAGACGTCTGACCAGGGAAAGGACAATCAGCTTAAGCTCTTCCATTGGCAATTTTGTTTATGATCATCTGCGCATCCGCCGATCAATGGTTCTAAGTAACCTCAAGAATACTTTTCCTGAAAAAACAAACTTGGAAATTGAGCATATTGCCCGGGAATCATATCATTCACAGGTACTTAACCTCTTAGAGATGCTGCGCATTCCCTTGATAAAAGATGCCCGGAATGCCCGTGAATTCGTAAGCCTTAAAGCCTGTGACTCATTCCATGAAGTACTGCGTAATAATCAGGGTGCAGTGGTGGTATCAGGGCATTACTGCAGTTGGGAGATCATTGGGGTATGTACAGGTCTTCTGCTCAAGCCCATGAACTTCGTGGTTAAGCCTATAAAAAACAGATATCTCGACAAATATATAAGCAGCTTAAGAACTTTTCACGGCAACAGGGTAATTCCCAAAGACAAGGCTTTGAGGCAGGGCATGAAAGCCTTGAAAAACGGTGAGATTCTTGTAATCCTGGCTGATCAGTCTCAGAGAAAAGTGGATCAATATATTGAGTTTCTAAGGCGCAGATCGTCTGTTTTTCTTGGGCCTGCATTTCTGGCCCTTAAGGCTGGTGTACCTTTGTTTGTAGAGCTGTCAAGGAGGAACAGTCATGGTCATTATGAGCTGGAAATTATTGAAGTGCAAACTTCTGACCTGCAATGTGTTAAGGAAGATATTTTAGAACTGGTAAAACGATATCACAAGGTTATGGAAGACTTTATTTTGCATTACCCCGGGGAGTGGCTTTGGATGCATAACCGCTGGAAAAGGTCTAACCAGTTACCTTTGAAGGACTTTTGATCCGAAGATGCTTAGTGAAAAGGATTTTCTAACACTCGGACATCCCAGGCTCTATTTTTCCATGTTCTGGGCTGGTCTGCAAAGGGCGGTCCGACAGAAGTGCAAGCATCTTGTAGTTCAGCCTGTGGAAAACACACTGCTCAGTCTGTGGCAGTATAACCATCCATTTGGAAGCATGGTGCAAAATGCGGGTCTGTCAAGGCGCAGTATAGAGCAGCGCTTTGCCCGTCAAATTAGATTGCTGGTCCCTGTATGTTTATTAACCGATCTGGTCAAGTTTGACAGCAAGTACGAAAGGAGGCGTCTGGCCAACCGGTTTATCTGGGATGGGGACTGGGATGAGTCTATTGTAGATTTTACCAGGAGTTTTCGTTACAGGTTTATGGCTGATATCTGGCAACACAGGGATGACCTGACAAAGAGTACGCGCTACAAAGAACTTGTTTCTCTTATTGCCGAGGGCAGGCCTTATCGTTCATACCATAAAGGTGTGTATCTTGATACTGAGCAAAAGGTAGTCAGGTTTCTTGAGATTTATCTGGCATTTATGTATCAACTGCAAAAAAACGGGTATGACGATAATCTGGCCCCTGATCCCATCGGAGTTGCTGTGGATAGAAATGGCAGACTTGTAAAAATAAACAAAGGCCTGCATAGACTGGCCATGGCCATGCAGGTGGGGCTGGCAAGCATTCCCGTATGCGTGAGGGCCGTCCATCGCATCTGGTGGGAAAGACATACCAGGAATGTTGCAGGTGAAGAGGCTGTTGAAAATGTGATTTCCAATATAAGGCTTGATCTACATTAGTATGCATTGGGTTTATCCAAAATACGGACTCAATTCAGTATTGGATATCATTTCGAAATAGTTTGTGAAAATAGCTGTCATACTCCAAAGAGTCCAAGAGGGCATGCTCTAACTTTAAATGGCTGTCAGTACAGCTACTATTTAAGTAAATTAATCCTCGGCCACCCTACACACCCATTGTTGTCTACATCAAACCGTAAAAGGCCAGACTATAAGTTAGCATAAGTGGCTGTCCCCTTGATGCTGAAAGAAAACGTCGCTTTAGTGCTATTTTTGTTGCGAAAAATATGAAAGTTTTCTGCTAATTTTTAGTGTCAATTTGATGCAGGCTAACCTAACCGTCCAAAGAGATATATTTATGCAGACAGCTTGCAAGGCTCACTTGCTAAAAGGGCGAAACTGGGAAGTATACAAGCCTAACAAAACCAAAGTATCTTTAATGCACTACATAAGAAAGGCACTTAAAGAAAGCGACAAAAATTTGTTGGGTAATGAACTATCCTCTGGCAGAGAAGGGCACTCGTTAAAGGTAATAACCTATAATAATCAAAAATTTTTTCTTAAAATTTTTGATTTAAGCAGTAAGTTAGCATGGAATAGGCGAATTGAGTTTTCTGTGAAAGAATTGTTGCAAAGTCGAGCGAAAAAAAGTTTCTACGGAGCCTTGAAATTAGAAAAAGCTGGAATTCCAACAGCGGAACCTGTCGGATACTGTACTTTCGGTATCTGGCCATGGAAAAAAAAAGGCATAGCAATTTGTGAGTACCTTGCGAACGATGGAAACGTTCAAGACTATCTTAAAGTTTGCAAAACGAATCAACCCGTACTTCTTTCAAAAATGGCCCATCTTGCCAAAAAATTACATGATCATGGATTGCGCCATACCGACATCGTAGAGCATAATTTTTTGGTAAAAAGAAATTGTCACGAAATGCTTGAAATTTTTTTAGTAGATACTGACAAGGTTCACTGTGCGAGAGTTTCTAAGTTTGTCCCTTTTATCAAGCAATATTTAGATCTACGATGCCTTATGCGCCTAAAATATACAAAGCCAGAGACAGAATGGTTTTTAAGAGAATACTTTGGTTCGGATTACAGAACAATTTGGTTACATTTGTTGTTTTTTTTACGAAACGGCGGTTTTTGTATAAAAAGAAGGCTCAAGATAAAAAAAACTAGCAAGCTCAAGCTCGGGTAATTGTCTGCCTTATTTGAGATCTGTTTATGTTATTCATGCAAAATGAGAGTGCCACTCCAGCCCATAAAGCGGTGTATGTCCATGTGGTTTGTCTGACCCCTAAAGAGTGAGTCATTCCAGAAGCCACAATAATAAGAGCTCCTCCAATAATATAGAGATACATTTCTAAACTCATAGCATCTTTTCTCCATACTCTATGGGCTTGGATGAGTATTCCAATGAAGAGCCCGAACAGCAACATTGAGCCTACGATACCCCAAGCAACAAGAGCTTCTACTATTGTATTATGGAAATGAGGTGTGACCCTTTTTGTTCCAGCTGGACCTGCAGCATCGGGAATTTTTATGACTACCCCCCTTCCGTGTCCAAAAAATGGCTTTTCCTTGATAAGCTCCCATGCTATTGCCCACATATAAATTCTTTCTCCCAAGCTTGTAATTGGGGTTTCTTGTATGTCGCCTCGATTTATTATATGCTTTATTGCTAAATAGTCATCGTTGATCCTCTGCTTAAGGTGGACAAATGCTTTCTCATTGTTGCTTAGGTGGGATTTGACCATTGAAAAGGATGATAGAGAAAATAGCAAAAAAAACATAGTACAGCATATAAAAAAAACAGTAGCTGACTTTCCAGTCTTGATTATTCCTGCTTTTTTTAGGTGACTGAAAACGAGGCAGGGAGCGAATATTATAATGCAAAGTAGAAGAGCAGCTGAAGATGCCCTTGCTTCTAATGTTATTAGAGCAATGGCTATTGTAAAAAAAGAAAACCCTAACAGGGAAGCAAAAATTAATCTATTAAAGTAGTTTTGCGCAAGAGTAGCAGGTATTTTTAATGCGAATAAAAATATCCATAAAAGCATAAGGCTCAAAAACATAGCATAGGCAATAATTAAGGTGGGTAGGTTAAGGTCGACGCCCCTGCCTTGTGTAAAATTTAAAAAATCCAAACCAGAAAACAACATAAGGTAGGCTACAGAAGATATTATGGTAATAAGAAAAAAAAATGTAACAATTTTTTCATCTCCTTTTATCCAGTAAGCAAAAATTGGAACTATTGCTAAATATGAATATTTTCTGGCACCATCGATTAATCGGTGTGCTTCAATATCTGTCTCAGCTAAAATCCCATAAAATGTCCTTAACCAAATGAAAACCAAAAAGCAGATAACCATCCACATTAGTTTGCTGAGGCGGACGATTTTAAAAAATCTACTGCTGTCCATAATGATTCCAGTAAGCATTGCAGCTATACCTATGAGTTGAAGAGATTTACCCAAAGATAGGCCTATCGCAAACAATACCAAGCCCAACACACCGATATATTTGGCAGCCATATTATTGTTATGATTACCTGGGTTAAATAGTCTTGTAAAAGATTCATCTATCCAAACTAAAATACTCTTACTCACCTTTTACTCCTTTTGTTAAGTACTTGATCCAGCGTTATCATTTTGGCAGACATAACCATTTCAGCAAAAGCGGACATGGCAGCTACAAGAATACCGCGCCATCCATCCAGAATGCCGAGTCGCAGAATGCTGTCCTTAAAAAAACGAAGTGGAGGACGGGTAAAGAGATGAATCACAGGGGAAATACCTGGTTTTTCCATTTTATCCAAGGCTTTCCATGTGGTGTAGCGGTTTATTTTTTCCAACCAGATTTCCATGGAAGGCATGGGGTAGTGAAGTATTTCCCCTTTTAAGGGTGCTTCTTTCGGCACCTGAAAGTCAGAGTGAACTCTTTTGATTTTTTTTCTACCCTTATCTTTACGAAATAGTCGAAGTACACTGTCCCTGCCCCACCCTGAGTAGCGCATTTTTTTTCCAAACAAATGATTAGACCTAACTATGCGATAGCCGTCCACATTACTCTGGCTGAGATTAAGGGCACGAATTTCCCTGATAAGCTCAGGAGGAATACGTTCATCGCAGTCCACCACCATAACCCAGTCGAATTTTGCCTGGGGGATTGCCCAGTTAAGCTGATCAGCGTGGTTTTTATAAGCTCGCCTTAAAATTCTGTCCGTATACCTGCCGGCAATGTCTAAGCTTTTGTCAGTGCTGAAAGAATCAACTATAATAATTTCATCAGCCCATTTTACGCTTTCTAAACAGTCATGCAGATTGTTTTCCTCATTAAAACAAGGAATTATAACGCTTATGGGAGTATATTCAGGCATCAGGACAAAATTCCTTTTTGGGTGCATGCCTGGTGATACATTTCCAGGGTTTGGTTTACAGTCTGGTTAATGCTGAATCTGGAGCGAACATACTTCCTGGCATTTTGGCCCATAAATTTTCGTTTTTCAGGATTGCAGGTCAGTTGCTTAATGGCTTGAGCCATGGCTGCTGGATCTTCCATGGGTACAACAAATCCGCTTTTTCCGTGCTCTACCATTTCCGGCAGACCTCCAGCTGCAGTGACCACAACAGGAACTCCCTGGGCCATGGGTTCAATTATTGACTTGGTGAGACCCTCTCTTCCTCTTGAAGGTGCCACTGCTATACAGCAGCTGCCAAGAAGGGATGGAGCGTCCTTGCGAAATCCTGCAAAGTGAATTCTTCGGGTTAAGCGAGGATCCTTTGAAAGCCTGATGAGCAAAGGATCACGAACTTCACCCATGAGCAGCAAATGGATATGTTCAGGAAGATGGTACAGGGACTCAATGAGTACGTCCACCCCTTTGATCCGGCGCATATTGGCAGCACAGCCAACAATGACAGCCTGGGCTGGTATCTTGAATTCCTTGTGGATATTTATCCGGGCAAGATCATCATACCAGGAAAAATTGTGCCCTTTGTAAATGGTTACAAGCTTGTCCGGCCGGACACCTGAATTTTTGAGATCCTGGCGTACTGCCTCAGAAACGCAACTGATGCGATCCAACCTGGGGTGAAGCCATTTCAGCCAGCAGTCAGGGTCCCAGCGCCGAACATGACCAATGGCCCCCCTGTAGGCTACAAGGACATGAGGCAGGTTCAGACTGGCCCAGACCAGGTTACTGATGGGCCTGTTTGAAAAGCCGTGCACCACCTGAAATTTTTCTTTCCTGATCAGCTTGCGTAAAAAAAGTATGCCTTTTATATCCAGCCGGGATGATAAATCAAGGTTATGATAAGGTACACCAGCCTGACTGAGGAGGTCAGCATGAGTGCAGGCTGATTCAATAAGGGCGTGGACATCCTGACCTTGCGCACGCATTCTGCACATCATATCTATTTCAGTGATATGACTGGTCCTGGTGACCATGAGAATTTTCAGAGATTTTTTCAATTTGGGTAGTTTGTGTTATTGAATTAGCATGGTGAGCACTTGTTTGTTCGCCTGTGCGTTTGTCCTGTGGGCAATCTGATCGTAAAAAGTCAATCCATGATCCATTAATTCTCTAAGCATGGACATGTCAACTGCGCGCTTGAGGAATCAGGATAGAATTGACGAGACGATGAACTGCACCGGAGTCTGGCATAAATTTGTTTTAATGACATTACAAGCTTTCGTCTTTTTCAGTTCCTGCTGACGCAAAGCACTGTGTCGGGTATTGTTTTTTTATGCGGAACTGAATAGTCTGCACATGTTTACGCAGAGCTTATCAGAAATGATGGTCATTTTTCATGTTTTGATAGCTTGCTTATAGTTTTAGGCGCTTAGCGGAAATTTCAAACAAACATGTTGTTTCATTTTCAAAGAAAGCCAAGAGGTTTTGCCCACGGAACACACGGAAGGACACGGAAAATGTCTCTTTTCTTTATTCAGTGTTTTTCCGAGTATTCCGTGGGCAGTCTCTTTTGCCCCGAAGGGGCCACTTTTTTCCGTGCAGGGTCACGGAAAAAGCTTAGTAACTTACTCCTGAAACCCTGTCATAAAATACAGGAAAATTTGAACCGTAAAGGCACCCCGGTTGAATGCACTTTGCGTCTTGAGTGAGTCTTCGAACGGGCGGTTAAAATATCTTTTTTTGGGTTGCGGGTACAATCCGCGTTAGATAAACTTTTAAAATCAAGTGTTTATACTTCATGCAATTAAAATCCGACTGGTCTAAAGTTGACAGCTGGCGGCTGTCCAAACGAACCCTGGCGTATTTCAAGCAGTTCAAGGTCAGAATAATTATTTCACTATTTGCACTTGGAATAGTGGCTGCCATGTCTGGAGCAGCAGCATTTCTGGTTAAACCTGCCTTAGATGATATTTTTATTAATAAAGATCAGCAGGCTCTGGTGTTAATACCGCTGCTTCTGGTACTGGTCTTTGCTCTCAAAGGTTTTTTTCTTTATGTTCAGAACTTTCAGATGAATTATTGCGGTATTCAGGTTCTTGGTCAGCTGCGCAGAGAGCTTTATTTTAAAATGATTGCCCTGCCTGTGCGCTTTTTTGAGGACAACCGGACAGGTATGCTCATGGCCAGGATAACCAGTGATGTAAATCTGCTTGCTGTCAGTCTGCCCAAGCTTGTAGAGTTGGTCAGGCATCTTTTGACCATGCTTGTGCTTATGGCAGTTATCTTTTACCGTGATCCTGTTCTGGCCACCCTGTCCCTGGTTATTTATCCCATGGCCATTTATCCTTTTATTTATTTTGCCAAGAAGCTCAGGAAAATGGGCCGCAAAACTCAATCCAAAATTTCAGATATAACCAATTTCTTACAGGAAACATTTTCAGGCATCAGGGTAATCAAGGCATTTGCCAATGAAAAGAAAGAACAGCACAATTTTTCCGCTGAAAACAGGAAACTTGTGGGCATTGCCATTAAAGAAAACAGATACCATCATGCCTCTTCACCTATCATGGAAGTCATTGGAGCCATTGGAGTAGGACTCATTGTCTGGTACGGCGGAAGTCAGGTTATTGCAGGTAATTCTACTCCAGGGACCTTTTTTTCTTTTTTGACGGCTTTGATCATGCTCTATCAGCCGGTTAAAGGTCTGAGCAAGACCAATATCGCAATTCAAAAGGCCCTTTCAGGTGCTGAGCGGGTTTTCGAGGTTTTGGATTCAAGGGAATTAAGAATAGAAAAAGGAGGATCAAAGGAGCTTAAGCCTCCATTTCAAAGCCTGGAGATGAGGAAAGTCACTTTTTCATACCCAGGCAGTCAGGCTCCGGCACTAAATAATATCAGCTTAGATGTCCGACAGGGTGAAAAACTGGCAATAGTCGGGCCCAGCGGCTCAGGGAAGACAACTCTAATAAATCTTCTGCCCAGGTTTTATGAGCACCAGCACGGTGAGATTCTCATCAACGGCCATTTTGTTCAAGATTATAACCTGGCTGATCTGCGCATGTTTATGGGCATTGTGGCTCAGGATAACTTTCTGTTTAATGCCTCTATACGCGATAATATTGCCTACGGAATGGACAATGTTCCTGAACATGACATAATAAACGCTGCCAAAGCAGCCTATGCTCACGATTTTATCTTGGAACTCAGCCAGGGTTATGATACAGTTATCGGCGAAAGAGGGGTCAAGCTGTCAGGAGGGCAGAAACAGAGGATCACCATAGCCAGGGCCATTTTGAAAGATCCAGCTCTTCTCATCCTTGATGAGGCCACCAGCGCCCTGGATACCGAGTCTGAACGTATTGTACAGAAAGCTTTGGACAATCTGACTAAGGAGAGGACCAGCATTGTCATCGCCCATAGGCTGTCCACAGTTCTGACCGCTGACCGAATTGTAGTTATGTCTAATGGAAAAATTCTGGCCATGGGTACACACTTTGAGCTACTTGAGTCTTGTTCATTATACAAGCGCCTGCATGATATGCAGTTTACCCAGGAGTTGCAGGTTGATACTGCATCGCTGGGATAAAAACGGCAATTGCCGGCAATGCCTGAAACTATTTTCGCTTTAGAGTTACTTTTCAACAATACATAAGGAGATGTCATGAGTTCATCTGTAATCAGCTATGAAGACAGCTATGTAACCAATCCTGCAAAGTCATCAGAAATCTTTCACATCCTGCCTACCCCTTATTTCTACCTGAGGATGCTGGGAACTGTATTTCGTTCAGCACGCAAGGCCAAAAAAAAGCAGTTTACAGGAGAAGACTGGGTGGATAGCAGTCTTTCCATCCTGAAGCACCTTGAAAAGGTGGATTGCAGGTTTTTCGTCAATGGCAAGAAGAATTTCATTGATCTCAAGGAGCCATGCGTTTTTGTAGCCAATCACATGAGCACCTTAGAGACTTTTGTTCTGGGCGGGATAATCCGTCCGCACAGAAAGGTTACTTTTGTCATCAAGGATAGCCTGGTTCGCTATCCGGTTTTCAAACATGTCATGATTTCCCGGCAACCCATTGTGGTCACTCGCAAGACCCCAAAGCAGGATTTCAAGACCGTTATGGAACAGGGACAGGAGAAATTATCTCAAGGTACATCCATAGTTGTCTTTCCTCAGACGTCGAGAACCACAAAACTTGATCCGGAAAAGTTCAATTCTATTGGAGTCAAGCTGGCCAGAAAAGCAGGAGTGCCCCTGATTCCGCTGGCGCTAAAAACTGATGCCTGGAGCACAGGCTGGCCTTTAAAGGATTTTGGCCGCATAAGACCCAAAAGGTTTATTCATTTCTGCTTTGGTCAGCCCATGAAAGTTGAGGGCAATGGCAAGGAAGAGCATCAGCAGGTGGTGGATTTTATCCAGGATAAGCTGGAAAAATGGAAAAAGCTTGAGGAGTAAATGTTTAAATAAAGCTGTTGTCTATTAGCAGCGCTTCACCCGGGCGGACCGGAACCGAAAGTGTGAGTAACTTTTACCCCTCGTTCCCAGGCTCCAGCCGCTTCTTTACAATGTGGCTGGAGCCACAAAAAAAAGAGATGTTCCCAGGCTGGAGCCTGGGAACAAGTGCAAATAAAAACCTGGATTCCGGCTTTCGCCGGAATGACGACAAAGAGTAATAGTTTGCTTTAACAGTCACCCTGGACTTGATCCGGGGTCCAGTTTTTTTGAATTTACTTGTAAGCTCTTTACCCGGGCGGCCCGGGTTCGAACCTGTGAGTAACTGTCTTTAAAGTGGAGCCTGCATCCTGCAGGCTATTTAATTCCAGGCGGCTGGAAGCCGCCTCCACCTTGAAGAACTGTCACATATTTGTTCCCCTGGGGCGGCCCGGGACCGAACCTGCGAGTAACTGTCTTTAAAGTGGAGCCTGCATCCTGCAGGCTATTTAATTCCAGGCGGCTGGAAGCCGCCTCCACATTGAAGAACAGTCCCATATTTGGAAATTGGGACAGTCCCCGCGAGGTACTATAAAAAAGATTAATACTGCATTGGTTCCTGTAAAAAATTTGCTTCAATGAAAAAATTTACACAGCGAGGGACAGTCCCTGTGCCAGGCGCAAAGTTCCCATCTTTAACGGAATTTTTCAGGCAAATGTGCATCAATCATGATCAAAAATCGTAAAAATATGAAAATTGTAACCGTCTGATTTTATTGGCAAAAT
>NZ_JYNP01000030.1 GCF_000934755.1 Desulfonatronovibrio magnus | reverse complement strand
AGAGGATATTTATACAATCAACTCAATAACTTGATTAGGTCCGACCCCAAACCACAAACCTAATGATAGGCCCCTATGGGCCGGAGGCTGTCTCCTGATTCCTGCGGCTGCAAAAAAGGGTTTTTGCAGTCGAATCTTTAATCTTCATTCCAGCATGACACGCCACAATGTTCTGAGAAAAAAAATATTTTGGGCTCCCAAAAATGCCATATAGGACTGTTTTAAAAAGCAAAATTGATAATTAAGTATTTGATATCAGGCACTTGCCGCGGCCCGACCCCATCCGCGCATTCGCAACAAGTGTCTGGTTCTACTTGCAGATTATCCATGTCAGCTTTCAAGACCTACCTCACCACATCCAGCAGCTTCTCATAGCTGTCAATCACTCCGTACTGAACAGTGCTGTTGCTGATTTGTTCAAAATGTTTTCTGGCGCAGTGGATCTTGGCTTCCTCGATTCTTCTAAGCTCCAATGAATTCATACTGCCCTTGGTTTCAGCTATGAAATAGACATGTTTGACTGCCTCTTCTTTAAAGACAATGGCCCAGTCCGGATTATAGTCACCAACAGGCGTGGGAATGAAAAAGCCCCTGGGCAGCTTGGCATAGACAGTAACTTCTGCCTTGCTGGCATCCAGCTTGCGGACAAACTCACTTTCAATGCCTGAATCCGTTATCACATGATCATAAATATGGCGCTCCACCTCAAAGGCATTGACTCCAAGTTTTCCTTTCATGGTATTTTGAGTAAAAATATCTGTTTCAAAGATCTTATCTGTGGGATTGTAGGTGATGCGCTCAATAATGACCGAGGCCTTTTCCTCATTGATGATCCTGCCTGCCTTGATAATGAAATCTTCCGGGTTTTTCTGAAACAGTGCAAACCTGTCCTCATTCATTCCGGAAAGTATGCCTAGAATGGTCTTTCTGGTAAGACGGGTAGTTTCCATAATCTTGCCCACCAGATCATAGCGCACCCCGGAAGAAACATTTCCATACACATTCTTGGACTGAGATTCTTTTAATGTAAATGACCGGCCTGATTCCAGTTCACTCTTGGACTTTATCTCCTTCAGCTCTCCATCCCTGATGACAACTGAAAGATCAGAAACGCTCAGCCTGGTATTCAGGGCGGCAATACTTTTCTGGATCAACTCATCTGATTCAAAACTCACTGTATAGGCTGATTTGACATTGATCTTCTTCCAGAGCTTTTGAAATTCCTGTCTGGAAAAATTCCGGTTATTAAGTTTAAGCTCAACATTCAGCTCCCGCTCATTTTCAGCCCACTTTGCCGCCTTTTCATCATAAATCCTGCTGACCAGCTCTTTTACCGAATCCTGATATGGTTTCAGCTCATCGGGCAGGGCCAGAGCATCCTGCTCAACAGCCTGAAAATAATCCTGAGTCAGGCGGTCCTCTTCATCCACATAATTGTTGCGCACAAAGGTTTGATAAATTTTATTGGCCATACGCTCATCAATTTTAATCTCTTCCTGGCGCTCATTGGATATGACATTACCCAGGAAGAATTCCTTGTCAGCTTTGACTGGACGGTCTGAAAGTGTGCTTGCAATTTCTTTTTGCAGTTCCCGGACAAAGGACTCATAAGATTCACTGGCTATAACAGAAAGCACATTGGTCTGATGCACATCCACTCCATGCACAGATCCGTCTATCCTGTCGCCATCCTGATTAACGCAAAGCCTGAGTCCTCTGCCTACTTCCTGGCGCTTTTTAATGGTGGACTCACTGTGCTTCAAGGTGCAGATCTGAAAAACATTGGGGTTGTCCCAGCCTTCTTTCAGGGCGGAATGGGAAAAGATGAAACGGGTGGGTTCGGCAAAGCTGAGCAGTCTTTCCTTGTTTTTCATGATCAGATCATAAGCTGTTTCATCCTGTGAATCAGTTTCCCGTCTTCCAAGCCTTGGATTTGTCAGCCGCCCCTTTTTGTCTATGGAAAAGTATCCATTATGAGTCTTTTCCGGCTCAATCCGCCTTAAATATTCTGCGTATGGATCGCCACCTTCGGCTTGATCCAGAATTTCATCAATCCGGGCCTGATACTCCTCCTGAAACATCAAGGCATAATCACCAGGAGCCACATTGCCGTCCTTATCGTATTTTCTGTATCCTGCAACTTCATCAATAAAAAACAGGGATAAAACCTTAATGCCCCTGGGAAACAGTTCCTTTTCCTTTTTGAGGTGTGATTTTATGGTTTCCCTGATCTGGATGCGCCGGAGAGTGGCTTCATTTTCATCACCCTGAACATCTCCAGCCTCCAGAATAACCCCGTTGGCAAACTCAACAGTATTGGTCTGTCCATTAACCTGGGAAACAATATAACCTTTATACTGCTCAAGACCTCCGGAAAGATCATAAAGGTTGTCATTGGTGGAGAGTTTTCTGAGCACTCTTCTTACGCCTGACTTTGACTTCACCTCTAACTCGACTCTGGCCAAAGGCGCATGTTTCTTACTCAGATCAATGCCTTCCAGGTATAAATAGCTGTCCGTGGCAGTAGAACCCTTGACGGTTATACCTTTGACATTGATCTTCTTGACCAGCTTCTTGTTATAAGCATCCAAAGCATCAAGGCGAAAAACCTTATTGTATTCTTCACGGTGGGTGGCTGAATAGCGCAGGAAAAATAATGGTTTGAACAGCTTTAAAGCCTCTTTGGTTTTCTTGCCCTCAACCGACTGCGGTTCATCAATGATAAGTATCGGTCTGGTCCGGGCAATGACATCAATAGGCTCCCTGGACTGGAATTCATCCAGCTCCATATATATCCTTCTGGCATCCTTGCCCCTGGCATTAAATGCCTGAGTATTGATGATCATGACGTTGATGCCGGAATCTCCGGCAAACTGATCAATCTTGGACAGGTCTTTGGAATTGTAGATAAAATATCTGGCTTTGCGACCGTATAGATCCATGAAATGCTTTTCAGTCATTTCAAAGGATTTTCGCACCCCTTCCCGGATAGCAATGGATGGAACCACAACAATATACTTTCCCCAGCCGTATTTTTCGAAAAGCTCAAACATGGTCTTGATGTAGACGTATGTCTTGCCTGTACCGGTTTCCATTTCAACGGTCAGATTGAATTGCCCTTCCAATTCTTTAGACAGGCACAGTCCCTCTCTGGTCTGGACCTTGACAATATTCTCCAGAACCTCGTCCGGAGTAAGAAAAACATCTGGGTTTTTGAAGCCCGGCAGCTGCCATTTGGTAAATTTGAGCAAACCAATATCCCTGTTGCCAGGATCAAGGGTAAACCTGGACTGCTGATTGCCCTGGCCCTGAAAACAATCAACCACTGCCTGGACTGCCTGAGTCTGAAAGTCCTGTATCTTAAATTTCAGCTTCATTGATTGACTCCGTTAAATCACTTTGACTTCAGTACCAGGCGACAGAGTTTTAAAAAGCTCATCCACATTGATCCTGGCTGCGTCATCCTGGAATGACTTGTCCTGGAAAACCACCCGCAAAGGCTTATGCTCAGCTATGTCGTGAATAAGCTGCTCAGGAATGTCTTTGTCAAAACAGGCCACAAGGGAATTGCCGGCAACAAAAAACACTTCCCTGCCCTGGACAGTCTTCTTTTCCATGGGCAATGACGGCTGCAGACCTGAATCCAGCATAACTTGAATCAACAGGTCTTCTGCTGTTCTGTCTTCCATGATATTGGTGATGAGATCCTGGAGGGTCCTTTGCGTGGTTTTGTGGGGGTGATGATAAACATCCTTCATATTGGAGGAATCAACCTTGAATACCCGAAACCCGTAATCTATATCCGCCCCGGTTTCTTCCTTGATTTTTCCGGCTGCTCTGCGGATGCGCTCTTTGCCGATTTCAGCAATGTTCTTATATCTTGCTTTATGGGCTTCTGAGTCAGGCGGGCATGGTTCTGGTAATTGAACCATTATGTATTTGCGTTTGCCCTTGTCTTCGGCGTTGAGTTGCATGACTGCGTGGGCTGTGGTTGAGGAACCTGCGAAGAAATCGAGAATAATTTCATTTGAGTTAGTCGATAACTCGCTAATATATTTTAAAGTTTTTGATGGCTTTGGATGATCAACTACCTTTGTTCCTACTAAACCACCAAGTTCTTCTGTACCATCTTGATTCATACCGTGCTTATCCCACCATGACTCCGCCTTTCTTCTCACTGAAGTTCTTTCTGACAAATATTTTTTTTGAATAGGTCTACCATTACCAGTTTTTCCAAAAATAATTCTGCCATCAGCGATTCTTTTTAAAGTTTCTTCTTTACTAAAAACCCAATAGCGTCCTTTGGGAGGGTAAAACAATTCACCAGTATTTGGATTCTTTATTGGAAAGTATGGGCCTTTATGATTGGCAGACAGATCTGTTGTCGTCCATCTGCCTTTTGGGTCATCATCAGGATTTGAATACTTTTTTTCAATGTATTCTTCTGATAATGGCAAACCAAGCAAACAATTATCAGAAGCCTTCTTCGAATAAACAATAAAGTAATCGTGAACAGGTGGAATATAACCCATATTGTTGCCATTAGTTTTCTTTTTCCACACAATTGTTCCTAAAAAATTACCTTCACCAAAAATTTCATCACATATTCTTCTCAGATTCGCCACCTCACCATCATCAATACTGATAAAGATAACCCCATCTTCTCGCAGCAGATTTCTGGCCAGCTTCAACCTGGGATACATCATGCTCAGCCAGTCGCTATGAAAACGGCCATTGCTCTCATTATTCTGAAAAAGACGATTGCCTTCTTCATCAACCTGCCCGGACTGATCAAGGTATTCCTGCCTGCTCTGCTTGAAATCATCCCTATAGACAAAATCCTTACCAGTATTGTATGGAGGATCAATATAGATGCATTTGACCTGGTTCAGATATGATTCCTGCAATATCTTAAGCGCCTCTAAGTTATCACCTTCAATGAACAGGTTTTCAGTTTTATCCCAGTCAACACTTTCCTCTTGGACCGGGCGCAGGGTGTTGGTGGTGGGCAGGTTGGCCATGAGCATGGCTTGCTTTTTTCCAGGCCAGGTCAGCTGATAGCGCTCCTTTTCTCCTTCAACCACAGTGTCGGACAGTTCCTGCTTAAGCAGATCAAAATCAATTGCCCTGATGAGCCTGCCCTTCTTGTCCTTAGACTCAGTAACCACACCCGGAAAAAATTCCTGAATCCTGTCAATATTTTCATTTACCAGGTCTTTGGACTCCATTTTCAGCTTATCCACCCAAAACCTCCATTTTTCGTAATAGTTTAGACCTTTTTAAGGTAAGCAGGGGACAGGCACTCCGGGCCCCACTTGAGCATCACCCAATGCTTTAAACGTGTCATAATATAAAACAAGTGGGTCCCGGAAGAGCCAGTCCCCCTCCGGGCTGTATGCCTCTGGGCTGTATGCCTCCGGGCAGGAAGCCATGCAACATGCAAAGCGCTAAGCAGAGACAAAGGATTTTCAAAGTTCTTCCTGATGGTAAGCATTCAGGGGGATGCCGAAACAGACCTGATTTTGATCAACTGGGGCTCAATGCGCTCCAGCAGGCTCATAAGGCTTAACAATAATTTCCGGCTTTTTCTGACGCATTTTGCTGACCATGGGGGGCTGACTCCAACACTCTCCCAAGCGCCACATGGGGAAGGCGGAGAAACCGCCTGCCATTGGGAATCCCGCGATAAATGCATAAACAGCCTGCTTGACCTTATGATACAGAGTTGACGTGAGGATATTGCAGGATTTTACTGTCAGAAGTAACAATCGCAGAATCTTGAAGCCTTGCAGTTGCTACGATGATCTGGTCTGCAGGGTCACGGTGGAACCCGCCTGGGAGTTTTGTAGATTCTACAGCAATCTCTGGAGTGAGTTCAATCAGGCGAACACCTGGGTAGCTCAGAGCTTCGGAAAACCACTCCTGCAAATGACATGGCAACGTCAGTCTATCATATTCAACAAGCTTTGCGATCTCCCAGGCTGAGATTGCACTTACACCGATGATATCTGACTCGTTGGCTTTAATGACCTCTGTCTGGGAGCTGGTGATTCGCTCATCCCCGTGTACCCACCAGACCCAGATGTGAGTATCTAGGATGATCATTTCAGAGTTTCCCAATCCTCCTGGGCAACACTCCCGAAAGGATCATTGTAACGTATGTGTTTTCCACGGAGAGGATAGCATGTACCCTTTTTCTTGCCATGCTTGTGGCTGCGGATAATGACCTCGACTTTATCACCAGACTGAAAGGGCAAGCCCTTAATGATGAGTGAACCGTCATTCATTATTTCTGTTTCCACTGTGTAATTTTGCATTTCTCACCTCAATATTTTCTCAATGTTACCCACTCACCAGTGGAGGGTCAACACGTATCGAGAAACAGTATTTTTAAAGATCAGGTTTGCCGGATTCTGCTTCGAAAGTTTGAGGACAAAGGGCTGATTGTTTTGCCTCCTTCGAAGACAGGAAGGGCAATCCTTGAAGAAGTATTTGTAATTAGTCGTCCCTGAAAAAATCAAATTTTTCTGGGACGACTAATTATCAGCAGCAGTCTCTAAATCATTAATCAAGCCATGCCTTCCTCTATAATGCATGTAATCAATTACACCTTGGATTAGATTTTGAATTCTTAACGCATCGTTTTCATTATTATTTTGCTTGGCAATATTTTTTCTGTGTTTTAAACAATCTTCCAATTTTTTGAATCTTCTTGCGCTATTTTTATCTTTATAATTATAATGTTTATCAACTTTTTCAAAAGCAGGTTACAAGAACGATAATTGTTTACCACGATCAAGGAGTTCCAACCTGGCCATTCTCCATCTTGACTGGGAAATCCATATCTTTCTGTTTTTCAGGTAAAGATGGATTGCCGGGTCCGTTATTGCTGATTTGGATTGAAAAACAGTTAGAATTTTTTTCAGTCTCTGATAGATCCTCCACAGGCCCGGCAATGACGAAAAAGGTACTCATGCGTCAAGGTCGATAATAACCACAACATGGTTAATAGGTACCCAAAAAGCTTAATCTACCCAACAGGTTATCCAATTTTTTTACAGAACCACATTTCCATTGACACGTTCCTTTTCATAAACACTTATTATAATGTAATTCCTCGTAATTTTTCTTGTTTTCCGATACAATTACATTATCCTGCCTGCAAAATTAAATCACAACCCCTGCCAGCCACCACCCTTCACAAAAATCCCCATCTCCAGGCAGCTATAATCCCCCATATCCGAAGAAACTGAACTCAGGCCGGCTGTGAGTTTGTGTCCATTATCCATGAGATCTGCAGGAAGCGGGTTGTGAGTTCTGGGTATATAGCCAAGTTTGTGACCGTTTGAGGTGAATACGGCAATGGCTTTGCTGTCGTGGGGGTTATTAGGCTCGCGTAATAATTTTAATTTTTGGCCAGATTGAAGATCTGAAAAGATTTTCGGACCCTGATAATAAGGAAATCCTGCCACATGACACTGGAAAAGAGATACAGGCTTTGGAATAACCCTGGCTTTTACCTCTGGAACTTTCCCTCCAAATACCAGCGCCCCAAAAAAAGCACCAAGCATGCTGATAAAACCTCTTCTTTGCATAATCTCTCCTGCTGTACAAATTCAACTCATTCCTGCTGCTGACGAGAAGCTTCCTGTTGAGCTGTTTCAAAAATGGAAACAGTGAACTGATCACTGTTAAAAGGATTTTCAAAGTTATTCCTGATGGTAAGCATTCAGGGGGATGCCTAAACAGACCTGATTTTGATCAACTGGGGCTCAATGTGCTCCAGCAGGCTCATAAGGCTTAACAATAATTTCCGGCTTTTTCTGACGCATTTTGCAAGCATCAAATCCTGCCTGCATCCGGAGCAACATATCCATGCTGACTCCAAATGCTTTTTCAATACGGTAGGCCATCTCTGGGGACAAAGAGGTCCTCTGGTTGATCAGGGCAGACAGGGTGGCCCTGCGAACGCCCAGCAAACCGGCTGCTTCTGAAATGGACAGATTAAGGGAATCCAGTATCTCCGTTTTCACAAACAGCCCTGGATGAGGCGGATTTTTCATGGACATATCAAAACTCCTTTCAATGATAATCCCCTTTTTCGCTTCGAACAACCATTTGATCCAAGCTGACCGGTCCTTGGCGAATTTCAGCAGGAATTCTTTTTTACGGCATCAATGGGTTATTTACCCAGTGAAATCCTTGCCCCATGAAATACTGCGCCAGCAGTCCAGCTCTTCTGGATTTCATCGGGGTCTTCCCATTTCACCGGGGTATGCCAAACATGATCAGGCAATAAATATCTGCTGGCTTTCGGCATAATATGGTTACATCTATGTTTTTGGCCCCAAAAAAGGCATTCTAAGGCATTTTTTTGGACCTGTAGAGACCCTTTACTCAATTAGTTCAATAACTTGGTTAGGTCCACCCCCATACCGCAAGCCATGTTTTAAATGATCCAACCTTCGAGTTGTATCCAGAAATCAGCGGCCAGGAATGTGAATACGTAGGATGCTTTTGAAGTACGATGTTCCTGTAGTGCTCAATCATTTTATCTTCTATTCTTTCAGTCATAATTTAAATTCCTCATTTTTAGTGGTTCCAACGCTGAGATAACCTGCAGCAAGCGAACTGGGTTTTGCGGGGAGGCACCTTTTTACACCCAAGCTGATCGAAGCCACAAAACGTTCGTGCTTGCTGTCAGGTTTATTAAATTGTTAGCGCAATTTGCTGTGATATTAGCTGGTTACAAGTTGAGAACTAACCTCATACCTTCGTCAACTTGGAGCATTACGGACATTGGCAATGAGTTTACTTTTTCTGTTAAAAACGATTTGTCAATTGTGATGATTTGAGACACATTGATAACGCTTTCTTTGGGTAGTTTTGACTTCTTTTTTGGAAGTATTATGTTGCCTGGTGCTGCGGCTAGCCGAAGATTTGTTGTTATGACTGCGGCAATTACTGTGTTGATTTTGCTTTCGTTGAATTCATTGGCTTGAATGATAACCAATGGTCTTTTGTACCCAGGCCCAGACCCTTGAGGTTCGGGTAATTCTGCCCACCAAATTTCCCCCCGTTTTATTACCATTCTTCTTTCTCAAGAGAGTTGAGTTGTAAGGTAGTAATAGTTTCATTCATCTCGGAAGATTGGTCAGAGTATAGTTCATTTAATCTTTGGGTAATTTGGTCTTTGGAGTGTTTTTCGAGGAATTGGGCGACGGCTTCTGAATATAATTTGCTACGAGATACCCCGTGACTTTTCGCGTACTGTTCGGCCGCCTGAAATATGTTGTCAGGTATAGAAATGGCTGTCTTCATTGTTTGCACCGAGTTTTGGATTGTGGTTATTTTGGGTCATAAAAAAGTATAACTCCGGTCATACTTGATGTCAATTCTATTTTAAGCGCTAACGCCAGCCGTAACCGGCGCATTTGTAGTGAGCGTAGCGAACGAAAAATGCGTCCGCGTTTACGGCCTTGTTCAAGTAAGCCGCTGCGCGGCAGATTAGCCCAGCCCGAATTTTTTTCTTAATCCGCTAATACCTGCAAGTTGCAGGACCCACCATTCATTCTTCATAATCTCCTTTATTCACTTTCCAACTTTAAGGAGGTTCATGATGAAAGACTATTACCAGAGGTCCATGAAAGCCCTGCAACTTGCAGGTATGAGTGAACGTACCCAGGAATGCTACACCAGGTCAATTCGAAAGCTTGTCGATTTTTATGGCAAAACCCCAGACCGGATTTCTGAGCAGGAACTGGAAGACTACTTCCTGCACCGAAGAAATGTTGATCAGTGGGCTCCGGCCACTCTGCGTATCGCATACAGCGGGGTTAAATTCTTCTTTATCAATGTTCTCAAGCAGGACTGGCATATCTCCTCCTACCTGGGAGCAAAAAGAGAAAAAAGGCTGCCCTGTGTCCTGACCAGAGAAGAAATCAACAAGATGCTGGCCCGGGTCCATACCTTTCACAACTACGTTTACCTGTCCACGGTCTATACCTGCGGGCTCAGACTCCAGGAAGCCCTCTACCTGCAGGTATCTGATATCGATTCCCAGAGAATGATGATTCATGTGCATCGAGGCAAAGGCTGTAAAGACCGCTTTGTTCCACTGCCGGAATCTACTTTGCTTCTTCTCCGGCAATACTGGAAAACGCACCGCAATCCCAAACTCATTTTTCCGGCACTGGGAAGGGGGCACAATCTTGGGCCGACTTCCTTGACACCCATGGCCATAGACAGCGTCCAGGGCGCCTTCAGGAAAGCAAGGTTTGCGGCAGGCATAACCAAACGGCGTGTATCTATTCATACCCTGAGACATTCCTATGCCACACACCTGCTGGAAGCCGGAGTCAATATCAGAATTATCCAGAACTACCTGGGGCATGCCCAGCTCATGACTACCATGGTCTACCTCCATCTCTCCCGGAATGGACAGGAAGATGCCTGTCAACGGATCAACGACCTGATGAAAGGTTTCTGAGCCATGAGCAAAATCAAGGGGATCTTCGAAGGCTTTGGCCCAGAGTACATAACAACCTTCCCCAATCTTCCCAGAAATCACCGGAAGGTCATTCAATCCATAATTGATTGCCGCTCAGGGAGGTTAGGAAAAACAATCTACCAATGTCAGGACTGCGGACAGGTGCAAGTTATTAGTCAGTCCTGTGGGAATCGTCACTGCCCGGTATGCCAGTACCACAAGTCACAACAATGGCTGCAAAAACAGCTTGAACGAATGCTTTCCGGGCAGTACTTCATGATCACTTTTACCATTCCGGAACAACTTCGTTCCTTTATACGCTGTCATCAAGACAAGGGTTACAGCGCCATGTTCACGGCATCCTCCCAGAGCCTGAAACGTCTGGCAGGCGACCCAAAGTATATAGGCGCTCAGCTGATCGGCTTCACCGGCATCCTGCACACTTGGGGCAGGCAGTTGAACTATCATCCACACATTCATTATCTGGTCCCAGGCGGAAGACTTTCAGCGGACAGGAAAACGTGGATGGCGTCGAATAATGGTTTCTTTGTTCCGGTTAAGGCCCTGTCAAAAATCTACAAGGCGTTGTTCAAAGAGCAAATGTCAAAAGCAGAGCTTCTTACTGAAATCAACCCTGATGCCTGGACCATTGACTGGAATGTCAACTCCCAGGCAGTAGGCGATGGCAGGACAGCCCTAAAATATCTTGCGCCTTATGTCTTCAGAGTGGCCATCGGAAAAAGTAGAATCGTCAACGTCCAAAACAGGACCGTGACCTTTACCTGTAAACAACACGGCAGCAACCGAATCCGGACCATGGTCCTGAATGTCCTGGAGTTCATGCGCAGGTTCCTGCAACACGTCCTGCCCTCAGGTTTCATGAAGGTCCGTCATTACGGCTTCATGAACGCCTCCTGCAAAATCAAGATTTCTGACATTCAGGCTCTGATCTCTACAGACGACTGGGAGGAACACTGTGACAGCCTCCCGGAATCCAAGGATTCCGAAGCCGGCAAACTCTATTGCCCTGACTGTGAAGGTTTGTTGGTCTTTATCAAGCTGATACTTCCGTGCAAAGCCGGATTCTGGGATTCAGGTTAAAAAACATAACCTGCCAGTCTTTCGGAAATGCATATGCTTTCTCTCAGTACCCCCCGAAAGGAGGACAGCATTGGTGCGTCAAACGTATGGAGAAATGGACAATAAACCTGCAAACTGTGCCGGTTTTTACCAGATTTTTTCAAAAAAAGACAAAATTGATCTCCACCAGGCACTCCGAATGGACCTGAGGACAATTCTTACTCCCTCCTGAAACAATCCTCAAAAAAGCTTTACCCATACTCACTGCCAGGCACATCGGGCTTCATGAACAATGGATAGAGATCGACCATTCCCATTTCTACCCAGAGCCAATAATCTCGGCTTTCTGGTCGACTCTATCCTTATTAGTTATATGTTTTATGTTTCAAAAAAGCCCGTTGTTTGGCGTTAGAATCAATCGATTTAGGCCAAAATTAAAATAAACCTTCGATATTATTTATGATTTAACCTAAATCGCGATCCTCAAACACTCGCCACTCCAGCATGTTGGCCTCTGCTGGTTCTTGTTCACCAAATTTGCCGTGTTCTTCAAATAATGCAGGCTGCTTCACATAACGCCCAACATGTCATCCGGTCATGGCTACTTCGCTTTGTACAACAGGAAGCAAGACGTGCTTCTGTGTATACTGCTTGGAGCGGACCTTGTGGAAAATTTCTTGGCTTGTCTCTGGATTGAGTACTCGTTCTCCGCAAGACAGGCATTGCTGATAGGTGACATTCTCAACTAAAAACAATCTCCCGTTGATCCGCAATTCAATTTCACCGGTACGAGATTCCATTTGTTCATGGCATGCAATGCATTTCATGATTATCTCCTTTTTTTGAAAAAACTATCCCATTTGTTTGGTTTTTGTGCAGGACAATAGGCTGTGATTATCCATACTGGATCTACTGAACAGTGAACGTGAAGAATTTTTTCATTTTTACATTTTCCAAGCTCCAGACATGATGGGCCATATTTGTCTTCTGGGTATGTTTCGATGATTTCTCCAGCGAGCATAGCCTCTCGAACTTCTTCAGGTGAGATATCTTTTTCGATCAATTTTTCAAGTGCATGCAGTGTAAATCTATGTCTGCTATTTCGAACAGCTTTTTGTATGCTAACAATCTCAAAGTGCATCAAAATTTCTCCAAACAAGAAAATATTACCTGCATATGATCGATGAAGTATCGACTGCGCGGGTCAGGCAGTCCCTTTGATACTCATGGCGGGGCCTCTGAGACCAGCAAGTAGCTGATTTTAGCTGTAGCGTGATACCTGTTTTCCCAGAAAGCACCCTTACGCTTTTTTCTCTGATTGTATTCCTGGCCGGTTCTGCCAGCTATTAATTGTAAAGACCTGGGTATAACATCTTTGTCTTCATGACCGTGTACCAGCAAGTGAATATGGTTTAAAGTAACCGTATAGTTCAATATCTGAAGCCCGTATCTCTTTTTGGCTTCAAACAACCATTTTACCCATGTGCTACGGTCCTTGGCGAATTTAAGCAGGAATTCCTTTTTGTGGCATCTATGGGTAATATGCCACACATGATCAGACAATAAATATCTGCTGGCTCTGGGCATAATATGGTTACATCTATGTTTTTGGCCCCAAAAAAGGCATCCTAAGGTAATTTTTTGGCCCTGTAGAGACCCTTTACTCAATTAGTTCAATAACTTGGTTAGGTCCGACCCCATGACACCCTACCCCATGACACCCTTGGAGCCCAAGCGTTAAATTGCCTCATTTTCCTTCATCATTGTGATTGTTTTTATTACTTCGTTCTTATCTACTAATTGATTGGTGACATACTTATGAACTATAGTGTTCAATAAAGTCTGGTACGGCATTCCTTCTCGCTGTGCTTTTTGTTTTAGCAATTCAAGGTCAAAGGCTGACATCCTCATACTAATTGCTTTATTTTTTTTGGTTGTTTCTATAATTGATTCAATGTGGCTGCGCTTTTCATCAGATACACTTTTAAAATTGTCGAGATTATCTTCTATGATTTGCTCTTCGCTAGTTAATTTATGATTCATTTTTTATCCTCCGCATACAACTTATGGTACTTAAGACTTTTAAAAGCTGTCTTCAAAATTATTTGGTCTTCCTCGTTCAACAGAAATGGTATAATCCACGTGTAATCACGTATTAGCATCACAAAATACAATTGATCAGGCCGAGTAGGGTTTTCAATAATGTCGAGGTAATGCTTCTGAATAATTTGGTCAGCAATTTCTTCGAATGATATCCCGCGTTCAGCTTTCAACCAATTATTCTTGTCTTCGTCCCAGAAGATATTCATATGTAAATGATAACCCTCTGTATATACATTGTCAATCAATGGGCCAACACATTTTGACGAACGTTGACTGATTATTTTTTGTCAATTTAACCACGACGGTAAGGGCAAAAAAGACCGGACTGTTCCCTTGCCCCAGAATATTATGCCCAGGCTGCATTCACAATTGGAACAGGTCAAGGCTTTAAATGCCAGAGATCTGGAGGCTGGCTATGACGGAGTATTCATGTTCGACAGTATTGAGAAAAAATACAAAAACAGCGCCAGGGAATTAGTCTGGCAGTGGTTTTTCCCGTCAACCTATCTGACCCATGTTCCTGAAACCGGACAGCGCAAGCGGTACCACCTTCATGAATCCCATGTGCAGAAGGCCATTCGGGAATCGGTAAAAAAGTCTCAGATCCCCAAGCGCATTACCTCGCATACCTTCCACCATTCATTTGCCAGCCACCTGCTCCAGGCCAACTACGACATTGCACCATCCAGGAACTTTTAGGGCACAGCGATGTCAGATCGACAATGATTTACACCCATACCGTCAAGAGCCAAACCAGAAAGGAGGCCAGGAGCCCCCTGGATTTCTGATGGATGGCATTTTTGAATCAAATTCAGGTCAATCAACCTTTTTTAAGTGGTTTGTAATGAAATAGCTCTGAAAATTTTCATTTTTGTCCTTCCACCACCTCAATTTCTTCCGGAGTCAGGTCGTAGGCCGGTACACAAAGAGAAAACTCAATAGGAGCCTATTTCTGCTATCAATAGCGGATTAGATGATTTTGTCCATATGTTCGTTGACACTATACAGTCTCAATACGAACCCGTGCTTGTATACAATTTCTTATTTGGGCGTATAAACGATTTTCTTTCTCATGTTCAAAAGTTACAGAAATGCAGTAGTCCTGCAACCTTGTTTCATCTGTAATCCACTTGTTGAAATTCAGAAGAACAAGTGAAACCGGAGGCGCTGGTCTATCTTTGGGTTCTCGCTTATACTCCTTCCACGCCTTTTGATGACAACCGGCTTTTCTTGTGTTGCTGCCGGGAAAGAAGTCAATTTTATACTTCCTCAAACCCTCAGGAACCCCTGCCTGTTCCGCCTGTTCGTTAATAACGCCGTATTTTTCAATCAGTGATTGCGGGTTGATTGAATGGAACACATGAAATTCCATTCGATTTCCCAGATAGCTGTCACCACGGGTCAGCCGTGTCTCAGGATTAAAGGTGAGGGTAACGATTATTCTCTTCCTGCCTGGCTCGGAAAAGAAAATATCGGGCAGATTCAAGGAATAAACCCGCACATGGTTCAGCCCAATCCACCCTTCATCCCAAAGCACTACTCTGTTGCCAAATGAATTCACGGCTCTTTCGAAGCTGCTCACGCCATAACCGCAAACTGCCAGGTGGGCTTTGTCGGCGTCTCGAGGTTTGTCGGTCTGATAAAAGTCCTTGCTTGGCTTGGCTGGATAGTCCGCCCCGATGAGCAACATGTTTTTAATAAAGTTACCAGACCCTTGTGGAAAGTGATTGGCTATCTTCCCGGCAAGATATGCGACCTTGGGAGCGGCAAAGCTGGTACCGCAATCGTATTGGATGATGTCTTCTGTTGTCCGATTATTGAGAAGGGGGATTTTGCCTCCTCTGTCCTCAGTTATCGTTCCATGGCTATCATACAATCCCTTGCCGATTTTTTTCTCTCTGGGAATGTCCTGAAAGGAGTCGATAGCATTAAAAAAGTCATATTTGGGGCCATCTTCACTACCGTATGTTGCGAGCTTTATTTTAAATTCCGCCAGTGTCTCGTCATCGCTGAAAACAACCCAGAAGCCTTTTCTGTTTTCCGCGACAGAAAGGACATGGATTCCCATGGATGCTAGTGTATTCTCAAAAGCATCCGGCGACACACTCTGGTTGATTTCGATTTCATAGATTAAGGACGGGGTAATCCGACCGGCGAATTTTTTCTTTAATGCGGCAAATGATTGAGAGATTGTTTCCGCTTTTTTCCTGGCTGCTTGAGAAAACGCCGATTTTCCCCTCCCCTCCGGTAAACTGTAAACGCCGAAACCGCCTTTTTTCTGACGTTCAACATTATCGCTGTATACTGGCAGTCGCAGATGGTCATGTTTGTCCATTATCGATCTCCCATCTGGTTATTCTTGACCTTTTCACGGCGGATGAATTTATGGATGGCTGCCTCGATGTCGCCTTGTGAAAGACAAGGCCTTGAATCAAGAATAGACAATTTCATGGCTTCTTCGGTTATCATTTTTATATCAGCAGGCGAGAGCCCTTGTGTCAAAGTCACGGCTTTTAGGAAGTCGATATCAGGATCTGTTTTGATCGGCCTCAGGTAGAGTTCAAACAATGCTTTTCTGATATCGTCATCAGGAAGTTCGTAGTAAATAACATCGTCAAAGCGCCGCCAGATCGCCGGATCAAGCATGTACTGGTGATTGGTTGCCGCCAGGATAAGACTGTCACCCTTGATGTTGTCCAGCATCTGGAGGAAATTGTTGACGACTCTTTTTATCTCCCCATGTTCGTGGCTGTCGTCCCGGTTCTTGCCGATGATGTCGAACTCATCAAAAAGAACGATCCAAGTACCGCTTTCTATAAAATCGAATACTTTCCGGAGATTAGCGGCTTTAACTCAACTTAATGGAAGATTGTTTTTGAATCATGTACTGTGCAAAATTAAAATAAAATTGAGTAGCAATAACCGATAATGGCTTCGCTTTCGGGGCAGATAACCACTTTCTTACCTGAAACACAAGCAAGAAAAGATCAAAAAAACGTCTTGGTTCCTGATTATTCCCTAAATCAGCCGGAAACGTGCGGGATGTCATATTTCATCCTCAATACTATAACCCAGACTGGATAAAGGATGTTTTTTATGCTTTCGTATCAATTTTGATCTGAACCTTCCACCACCTCAATTTCTTCCGGGGTCAGAGAATAGAGCTGGTAAACGAGCTGGTCGATGCGGTTTTCCAGGTCTGAGGTATCCTGGCTGTTTTTCTTCATATCAATGATCCTGTCCACCGGGATTTCGATCTCGTCAGCTATGGGCTGGTTATTGGACGTGATGAGCGTTTACCCTGCTCTCCCAGATGGACCATGGTTACCAGATTCTTAACGAATATTTTATGGACAGTTCAGCTATAATGTAATGTTCACCTTTTCAAAAATCATATCTAAGTAATTTTTTCCATTAATCAGGCCATTTATAGTTGAGCCGTCCACTTTTGTTTCCGACCAGTAAATGCCGCAAAAACAACTTTGGACCCCAGTGCCGGTGTTTTGGAAAGTTTTTTCATGGAAGGTTTCCCTTTTTTCCTGCCTACAAAATTTAACAATCGACCCCGAAAAATCACAACCCCTGCCAGCCACCGCCATTCACAAAAACCCCCATCTTCAGGCAGCTAAATTCTCCCATATCCGAAGAAACTGAAAGCAAACTGGCTGTGAGCTTGTGTCCATTATCCATGAGATCAGCAGGAAGCGGGTTGTGAGTCCTGGGCACATATCCCAGCTTGTGGCCGTTTGAGGTGAATACGGCAATGGCTTTGCTGTCGTGGGGGTTGTTAGGCTCGCGTAATAATTTTAATTTTTGGCCGGATTGAAGATCAGAAAATACCATAGGCCCCTGATAGTACTGAAATCCTGCCACATGGCATTGGACTAGAGATACAGGCTTGGGAATAACCCTGGCTTTTACCTCTGGAACTTTCCCTCCAAATACCAGCGCCCCAAAAAAAAGCGCCGATCATGCTGATAAAAACTCTTCTTTGCATAATCTCTCCTGCTGTACAGATTCAACTCATTCCTGCCGCTGCTGACGAGAAGCTTCCTGTTGAACTGTTTCAAAAATGGAAACAGTGGATAGAAATAGACCATGCTCATCTCTTGCTATCAGCCACCATTCACGGCTATTCTGGTCGACTCTATCCTTTTTGGTTGATTACTACTTCAATAATCTTACAAATCCAGCTTGCTCAAAATGATGATCCGTCGTAAATCCATGACTGAGTTGACGCTCTTTCATGACAACAAAGCTTGAGCAGTCAACCAAACTCCACATTTTATCATCTCGTTCCTTAATAAATTGCCAAGTTTTATCATTTAACTGCTTGTCAATATGGATGATTTCGATCCAACCAACAGTCTTGATTGTCTCAATCGCCTGGATTTGCTGCGGACGCGGTATTCTGAGCGGACTTATGAACAAGGCGACAAGCTCCGAAAGGATATAATTTGTTGTTATGACACGGGTTTGATCTTTGTACCATTGCTGCATCAACCCTTTGGCATCTTTATGAAACGACTCAGTTTGGACAAAATAATTGGCCCAACCAGAGGTATCAGCGAAAACCTCATTCATGGGCATTCCTCAATTCTTGTCCGACATAAAAGTCATGATTTGAGCTGATATCTTTGATATCAGAAGAAAAAGCCCCTGCCATTTTTAATAAAGGATCATCCAACTCATCCTTTACTACATCTTCCATCCATTCAATCAATAACTGGTCGATAGTTTTTCCACATTTATCAGCCTTTTTTAGTAAAGGTCGATAAATTTGATCTGGAATTTCTAAAGTTAATATGGTTGACATTTGAGCCTCCTATTTTTCGGATTAAAACCATCTTCTTAGTTTCGATCTGATCTCAAACATTCAGCTGATAGAATTAGCCCCCGCAGCTTGCGTTTACTTCCTCTATTACCTTTTCCATTCCATAAAATGGGTATGTTAGTGTTAACGTCGGGGCTGTGAGGCGCGAGCTTGCGAGCGTACCCACCAGCCTCTTGTGCGGTTCCTCAGTCCCTGACGTATTGCTTGAATTCCTCCGCTGGTTCACGGGGAGAGAAGATGGACAGTATAACTCCGTTCGGGTCGAGAATCGCGAAGCCACGATCTCCCCAAGGATGGTCTTCCAGCGGCATAATCGGGGAGAGACCGGCTGCCGTAAGGCGGACATGCTCAGCATCCACGTCATCGACCGAGAAGTTGTACATCAGCCCGGCCGGGTTGCACGTCGGGGGACCAGGCGCCCGCGGCGCCATGAACTGAAGCTCGGATGTCTCCTTCCCGATCTGCATGTTCACGTACCAGCCGCAGTCAAACGTCACCTTGGCGCCAAAGTGCTTCACGTAGAACTCGCGAGATTCCTCAACCTTCTCGGTTACAATGCAGGGGGGCAGTGTGTTCGCGATCATCTCGTTTCCTTTCTTTTGGCATCGCGGGTTCGATGCTTCATTTGCTCTTGTTCCCAGGCACCAGCCTGGGAACGAGGGATTTAAGTTACTTATCAGTTTGGTCCCGGGACGCCCGGGTATATACGCTTACATCTATGTTTTTGGCCCCAAAAAAGGCATCCTAAGGTAATTTTTTGGCCCTGTAGAGACCCTTTACTCAATTAGTTCAATAACTTGGTTAGGTCCGACCCCATGACACATGACACCCCATGACACAATGACACAAAAACCTTTATCTGCGTCTATCTGCGAGATCAGCGTCAAAGATTCTTATGGCTTCATTCTTAAGCATTAAAGGCAAAGAAAAGACAAAGAATAAGAATTTTTTGACGCTGATTGCGCTGATTTACGCTGATCCAGAAACTTTTAATTCTTCATACTATTTTGTTTCAATTATTCGCAGAAACTCTTCTGCATCCAATATTTTGAATTTATCGGTCTTAAAGTCTTTTTTATTCCTGGTTATGAGAAAATCCACATTATTTTCAGCAGCAATGGAACTATGTATATCATCCTCGAAATCTTTAAACTTATTTGCAATCGCTTCTTTAACATTTTTTAGAGATACCCCCGGCACTGAAAAGATACGTAAACTATCATGGATAAATTCATTGGCTATCTTTTTGTTCAAATCTTTCGAAATTACATAATATGTATTCGCCAATGTAAGCGGTGAAACAAGACCAATGATCTTTCGAGTTTCGATTAATTCAATAATTTTCGCAGAATAAGATGAGAACGGCTCCCTGTCTAGAAGCCAATCAAGCAGGATATTGCAATCAATGTATGCTTTGATCATGGTAGGTGCTTATCCCTTAAGTAAGTCAATTTATGGAATTCAGCATCAAAATCAGTATTGCTAATAATACCTTTATACTTTTTTGCAATTGGTGAGCGAATTTCTGATTGACAATCATCATTACTCCTCATCAGGAATGACTTATACAGCTCTTCAGTTAACTTACTTAGAGACTTTTTCTGCTTTGAAGCGTAAATTTTCACTCTCTCAATTGTTTCCTTGTCCAGCCTAAGCGTAAGCTTTGTATCCATATCGGCCCTCCAGTGACGTATCTATTCTAAATATACGTCACTGCATGTGATTAGTCAAGTCCAATTCGCACTTCTCAGATACTCGTGGCACGAACGAAGTGGGTGCCACGATTCATCAGCAGAGAAAAAAATTATTGTCGTCAGGGGGGGATTATAATTGTCGCTCATCACTAACGCCTGAGCTCAGGGGCGTAGCGAAGCGGAGCGTCCCTTGGAGCCCATTGTTAAATTGCCTCATTTTCCTTCATCATTGTGATTGTTTTTATTACTTCGTTCTTATCTACTAATTGATTGGTGACATACTTATGAACTATAGTGTTCAATAAAGTCTGGTACGGCATTCCTTCTCGCTGTGCTTTTTGTTTTAGCAATTCAAGGTCAAAGGCTGACATCCTCATACTAATTGCTTTATTTTTTTTGGTTTTTTCTATAATTGATTCAATTACTCCCTCCAGCAACAATCCTCAAAAAAGCTTCCCCCCCTACTCTCTGCCAGGCACACCGGGCTTTATGAACTTATGGATAGAGCTCGACCATGCTCATTTCTGTCCAGAGCCAATATTCACGGCTTCCTGGTCGACTCTATCCTTATTGGTTAAGGCTTCATGGTTATTGCTGGACAGTGTATACTCATCCAGGAGCCTGCGAATCATTTTTTGATATTGTGTATTATATTTTTTTGCCTCTTTCTTAAAAAAGTCCACACTCGTTTTACTTAGCGCAATTGTAACCTTAACGGTTTCATCTTTTAAAGCAAGTTCTTCCGGAGATGGAAGAAAGTCAGAGATAACCTTAACTTTCCCCATTGGTTCGTCTGTGTATTTGATTTTCTCTTTCATAGATTTTCTTTCCTTTTCGCCAATATCCGGCGCCGATTATTCTGATTTTGTTCTTTCTGTATGTAAACCGAACCGTCATTATCGCGTCTGAGACCCTGCCAAGACAGTAAAACCGTTTTTCATTTTCACTATGTTCAAGGTCTTCAAGGATAACACGATCAGTGTCCAGAAAAGCAAGCTGTGCCAGGGCAAAAGAAACTCCATGTTTTTCCTGGTTCTGCTTGTTTTTTTTCGAATCCCACTCGAAGTCAGAAAGTTTGCTCATTAGGTTTGAATAGATAGGGGAAGAAAATGTGTCAATATAAAAATATGGCTTTTTTGTTCCATAATCGTGCCGAACGAAGTGAGCGCATTGTTCAAGTAAGCCGCTGTGCGGCAGAGTAGCCCAGCCCTAATTTCTTAAATGAACCAGAACGAATCTCCTCCTGAACTCGTAATTTCGCTTCCGCCTCAAGACGAATTCGGATATTGGATTGGTCGTCGAACGGCCTATTGAAGCAGCAATTGTCCAGATAGATTTTCATGCGGCTAATATTCTGGCCAACTCTTGTCCTATACCGGAACTGGCACCGACTACAATTGCTTTTTGCACGTTTCTCTCTTCTTATAACGCCAGGCTCACGCGCCGGTTTGGAGCCGCGAAGCGGAGGTTTTGGCATCCGGTGTACGGCTTGGTTATGCAGCATGTAGCGGCTTGATTCGATCCACTTCTTCCTTCACCGACTTCGCAGCATTCCAGAGATCAACAGACCGCTGCGCATTCAGCCAGAATTCGGGCGAGTTACCAAACAAGCGAGCAAGCCGGAGCGCCATTTCAGGGCTAACAGCACGACGTTCGCATAATAATTCGTTAACTGACTGACGAGAGACACCCAAAGATTCGGCCAACCCCGAAACCGTCAGTCCATAATCCGGAAGATAATCTTCCCTCAGCATTTCGCCAGGATGCGTGGGTTTGCGTTGCATACCGGTCGTATTAAGAATAGACATATCATCACCTCACTCAGTGGTAGTCACACACTTCGACTTCATACGCATCGCCACCTTCAAAACGAAAACAGATACGCCACTGATCATTGATTGAAATTGCATGCTGTCCCTGCCTGTTTCCCGACAGTGGATGAAGGAGATTGCCAGGCGGCACTTTCAAATCCTCAAGCTGTTCGGACAGATCCACGTATTCAAGCTTTCTATCAGCTCTCGGTGCAACATCCGCAGGAAGCTACTTCTTCGTAATAAAGAAGAAAAGACGCTTTCCTGGGAAGATACCTACAAAAGCATGGCTGATGAAAATGAAAACTGGGACGATTTTAATATAGCACTTCTTGATGGCCTGGAGGATGAGGACTTTGAATATTAAAAGATATGACATATTTGTTGCTGACCTTAACCCCACCTTGGGAAGCGAAATCAAAAAAGTGCGCCCCGTCGTCATAGTAAGTCAAGATGAAATGAACAAATATTTAGATACTGTTGTTGTCTGCCCATTAACTTCTAAGCTGCATCCTTTATGGAGAACGCGTATACAGACAAAATGTGCAAACAGAAATGCTGAAATTGATGCTGACAAGATTCGGACCATCAGCAAGCAAAGGTTGAGAAAAAAAATTGATAATTTATCAGAGGAAAAAGCAGCCCAATTACGGAAACTTATTACTGATATGTACGGCGAATAACTATTATTGTAATAGTTTAGCCCTTTTTTAAGAAAAGCAGGGGACAGGCACTCCGGGCCCCACTTGAGGGTCAACCGATGATTTAAACGTCTCACTTTTGAGACAAGTGAGTCCCGGAAGAGCCAGTCCCCCTCCGGGCTGTATGCCTCCGGGCAGGAAGCCCTGCCACATGCAAATGGCTAAACTATTACCTATTACTAAAAAAAAGCCTGTGAACTTATCCTGTGAGAAGCATAAATCTGCCTTAATGATCAAGCATAAATGTCCGGTGTTTCTGCATCCGGCTGACCAGGGATGCATCCAGCCTGCTCCAAGGGCCTATTTGATATGTTTGTGTTTTCAGGCATTATACCAGTACCAAATTTTGATTGTCATTTTTTTACATTGAGATTGACTGCTATTTTGGGGGTGCGACCCAGACCTGCTCAAGCTCTCTTGGTATGACCCCGTTAGGATTTTAAACACCTGTTACCGGCCATTATACCTAAGCATGAGCATAGTGATATCATCAGACTGCGGTGCGCTGTCAGCAAATTCCACAACCCTCTGTCGGACAGCCTGGATCACCTCTTCAACCCCGGCATTTTCCAGTACTGCTACATCCTGAAGCAGCTTTTCATCGGAAAAAAGCTCTTTTTGCGGATTCATGGCTTCGGTTACCCCATCGGTATAGATAAACAAACCATCTCCAGGTTCAAGATCAAGACTCAGCTCCTTATAATTCATGCCTTCCATGGCCCCGGCCACAGGTCCGCTGATACCGGGCACAAAAGCACATTCTCCCCTGCTTTTGAAAACTATGGGCAGGTTATGACCAGCATTGGCATACCTGACCTGTCCGGTCCTGATATTCAAAATACCGAGAATCATTGTAACAAACATGCTTTTGGTATTATCTCTGCTCAAATCGTCATTCACTCTGGACATTATGGCAGCTGGAGACTTGTCCTTGCCTGAATGACTCTGGACCAGGGTTCTGGTAATGGCCATATACAGCGATGCAGGCATGCCCTTGTCGGACACATCACCCACAGTAAAGCAAAGGTGATCTTCATCCAGCAGAAAATAGTCGTATAAATCCCCGCCGACTTCACGAGCCGGCTCAAGGTAAGCATACAGATCAAATTCCTTTATCTCAGGAAAGGGAGGAAACTTTTTAGGCAGGATACTCATCTGAATTTCCCTGGCCATGTTAAGTTCACTTTCATATCTTTCCCGGGCAGCAGTAGCATCCACCAGCTTTAGAACATTCTTCCGCAGTTCCTGCTGCATATGCATGAAAGAACCAGCCAGCTCCCCTACTTCGTCACGGTATTTATCTACAAGACGCTGCAGGGGTCTGGCGTCAAATTCATGGGACGTAATGTCTCTGACTGCCATTTCCTTAGACTGTCCTGCCAGTATAACCAGCGGCCCGGATATTTGACGCACAAAAAAGACTGCTGCCAAGGCGCCCAGAACAAATATGAGCCCAATAATTACGGACTGACTGCGGACCAGGTTCTGGGCCGGAGCACTGAGTTCATCCTCTGGAATCAGGGCGCTCAGATACCACTCCAGGGGGCGAAAATAGCGGGTTAAGGCAATGATGTTCTGACCATCTGCAGATATGATCAGAGATTCCCTGTTCCTCCCTGACCCAGCCAGGTCAGACAGGTGTTCTTCCATACTGTCCCTGTCTTGAAAGGCAGTGGCTGCAATAAGAATTTCACCCTCACTGTCAAACATCATCAAAGAACCGGTTTCAGCAATGCGCATCTGCCTGAACTGGGTTTCAAGCCCCTGAACAAGCTCTGCCAGTCTGGCGGTTTCTGCAGCCTGAATATATGAAATATCCACAGAAGAGCCCAGCACCCATTCCCATCCGGGAAAAAAGACCAGGTATCCCAGACGCTGGTCCTGCTGAGCATCACGGGAAGCACCTTCTGCTGAAAAAACAACAAACTGCTCATAACCGGCACCGGGCCTGTTTACCACCTGACTAAGTGACTGACCCTTAATATCTGAAACATCATCAAGGGCCAGTCCCACCAGACTCACTTGTGTATCAAAAATAATATTACCCTGATTGTCGGCAATAAAAAAACCGGTTGAACCAAGATCCAGATCCCAGAGCCAGTTCAGAAATCTTTCCTGCTGGTCTTCCCTGTTCCGGGCCAAAACTTCATCATGCCCTCCCATGTACAGCTCAAGCATGGACAGGACAAAACCTGATTCTCTTTTGAGCCGTTCCTTGCTCATCTCAATGCTCATCACCCTGTCAGAGATAAGCCCGCGATAAACCCCCTGGATATTGAGAAAAACAGAATCCAGGATATTCACGGCATTGTTCTGCTCAATACGCATAACTTCCCGTCCCACATCCCTGTGAGTAAAATAGAGGATCGTAACAGCGGTGAGAAGGAGAATGAGAGCCACCATTGCCAGGAGTTTGGAGCGTAATGATTTAAGCATAATTTTATGTCAATTATTTTAGAATTCGGGACTGTCCCCAATTGAATTTTCAGAAACGCGTAATGCTCCCCAACATCCGGAAAGAAAGACTTTCCGTATGGAAACTAACTAAGGAGGGGCTGGGTAGGTTACAGACCTTGCATGGTAAACTGACCATTGTCGTAAATAACTTGTTTTGCACCTTTTTTTAAAACTGCATGTACAGTTTTCTGCTCTGTGTTAACCAGATCCCAGTGCAGAGCAGAGTCATTAAAACCCAGTTCTTTCTTAAGTTCCCGGGTCAGTTCTTTAGAGTCCGAGGAATAGGTGTCAGCATAAGAAGCTCCAATGGCAACATGGCAATTACCACTTGCGCCACCAAAGTTTTCATCATACAGAGTATGAGCCATAAACCTGTCTATTCTGGAAAAACGCTTATCTGTCAGCGAAAATTCACCAAGATATGAGGCACCATCATCCATTTCCAGCTGGTTTTTAAGAAAATCTCCACCCTCTTCAGCAGAAGAGTGTACAACCTTACCATTTTCAAATTCTAAACGCACTCCCTTGACATAGTTACCACTGCGATATGATGGTTGATCAGCAAAATAGACGCCTTGTGTCAAACGTCTGTCTGGAGACAGAAAGAGTTCAAAGCTGGGAATATTGTGACCCGATACACCAAGCCAGCGACGTTTTTCTCCCGGGAAGACTTTTAGATCAGTATTTTTTGACTGGACATGGAAGTATTCAACATCCATGCTGTTCAACCATTTCTTTACCTGTTGAGAAGTTTCAAAAATGCTTTGCCAGATTACGCCTGGATCGTTACGGTCAAGATATACAGCCTTTACAATCTGTTCTTTGTATTCATGGATGCCAAGGCCTGCTCTCTTAGCAAGCTCTTCTGTCGGGTACAGACAAAGACTCCAGCCAAAATTGCCCTTACCTTCTCTTTCTTCCAGTATATCACGTAAATACTTTTTAGTAACTGCGTATTTACCTATCCTGGAAGGATCAATTTCTTTGAGATGTGTTAAAGATTCAGGCCCAAGAAGTGATATCAGACCATTTAAAGATGAATAAAGCTCCTGGTCTCCAGGAATTTTGAATGCAAGTTGCCCATCGTCTGCCAGAGAAAAAAAAGTTTTTTCCATCTGTTCAGGCAGGTTGATGCGAATCACAGGATTTAGCTGCATTTTCAGCAGATGCTTATATATCACATCTGCCAGGGGAATTGTTGATTTGTCAGCCCTGATAAGAACTATATCACCCTTGATGAACATCTCTTTTCTTGCTTTTTTCATAGCCCATATCATTACCTGCGCGTATTTATCCAATTCATCTGTTGTAAACAAAACAAACTCCTTTAAGACACAATATTAAAAAGACAGTACCTGTTTAGGGCTTTGAATGTGGCATGGCTTCCTGCCCGGAGGCATACAGCCCGGAGGGGGACTGGCTCTTCCGGGACCCACTTGTCCCATAAAATGATTCATTTTGAGCACAAATTGATGCTCAAATGGGTCGCGGAGTGCCTGTCCCCTTTTCCTAAAAACGCTAAAGAGATACAAAAAAGACACACTTTACTGATAACTCTCAAGATGCCTTACGCCATATCAAGAAATTTCCTGGCCCATATCCCTGCAGCATTCATGGAAATAGCCGCAACACTGGAGTTAAGCCCAGTAAGTTTAAGTGCTGCAGCTGCACTTTCCCAGTCACCCCTTTCGCAAGCCTTCACAAGACTCAACCATACACCAAGCTCCTTATCATGCCCCAATAAAGCTTCGGACATCCTCGGTTCAAGGCTGATTTTCTCAATAATTTCTTCCATAGGCTGAGATAATAAAGCGTCAAGGTAGGAAAAAAGACCAAGGATAAACATGGAATCAGGTGGCAGAGGGGTTGTTCTGGTATGCTTACAGATAATTTCAAGAAATCTGGCCCGCTGCAGAGAAAGTTGCAGCAGCTCCCCTGCCCGGGCTGTAGAGTTCATCTCAGCCATTACAATTACTTGGAGCCAGGTGGCAATCTTCCTTTGCCCCAGCATATTGACTGCCTGTGATATGGATTTGATTTTATGGGTTAATCCCATCCCTGCAGAGTTGATGTACCTGAGCAGCCTGTAACTGAGTGACACATCAGCTTGAATAATATGAGATATCTTTTTCATATCAATGTCTGCAGCACCTAATTCTCTCATGATATCAAGCTTGGACAGCTGATTTGCAGCCAGCTTTTTCCCGGACACAATCTGAGGTTTACTGAAAAAATAGCCTTGAAACAGTTTGAATCCGATTTTACGGCAGAAATCAAAAGTTTCGAGAAACTCAACTTTTTCAGCCAGCATGATGCAGGGATAATTCTGGAGGTTCTTAGCCACATCCACAAGTTTTTGTGGTCCCAAGTCCAAAACATCCACTTTGACAATATCAGCAATTTCCAAAAAAGGTTCATAACCTGGACTGCCTACAAAATCATCAAGAGCAAGGACATAACCATCACTTTTTAACTGTTTGCATATTTTAAGGATATCCTGATCAGGCTCAACCGTTTCCAGAATTTCAACTACAGCAGTTTCTGATGGCAAGGCCCAGGGAACCTTTTTGAGCAGCATTGACGAAGGATAGTTAATTAGCACTTTCTGCCCCGGGGTCAGCATATCCACAGCCATTGAAAAACCATCTACAACCACCCTGGAAGTTGCCATATCACCGTCTTCAAAACTGGCCAGATTGCTTTCAGTACCACTGCGAAACAACAATTCATAACCCCAAATCTCCATGTCGGTGTCAAAAACCGGCTGCCTCGCTACATAGACAGGCTCAAGGTTTTCATTGCTGATTAAGTCTGAGTTGATGTTAACCATGGTAAATATACCTTATATTCAGGAAATACTGATTTCCACAACAAGTTTGCCCCCATCACATTGGAAAGGTACCGCAAGAATTGGTGCAGATTCAATATGCCCAATTTTTTCCCCGAATCCAAGTACCACCTTGGGTGTTCCAGCCTTAAAGCTTATCCCTTCCTTGGACAGTTCACTTCTGGCCTGGCCTGATATCATGTTAGTCAGTTCTCCGACGGCATCAATAATTTCATCATTAATTTCAGTAAAATTTTCATATAACATATTATTTACAATGGTTAATATAACTTTTTCTTCTAGAGTTAAAGATATTATACCATTTGTAAAACCGCTGATTTCTATACTGCCTGTTATATCTCCACAGGCAGTGCCCTTTTTGTTCACATAAGGTTTGCCAGGCCTGGCTTCTATATTCGCCATGGTGGATAAAACATTCAGAACAGCGCTCAAGACAGGATTAATAAACTGTACACTATATTGTCCTTTCATGAAACTATAAACGCTCTTGAATATGTATCAAAAACAAGTCCTTGCTTGTTATCTTGAAAATTAAAATCGCTTCATCCGGGCGGCCCGGGAGCAGGCTTGCGAGTAGCTGGACAGTAACAGTTGCCCGAACTCTCAAGTTACATAAGGGTCTGCGAAATATCCTCAAGTGCCTGGCCATGATTCTTAAAGCTGCTGATAACAACACTGGGCTTGACATCTATTGATTCCCAGGCTTCTTCCTGCATACCGGGCAAAACATACTTCCAACCCCCACTTATGGCAAAAGCGTGGGCAAGGTTGTCACCAAGTTGAATGATGGCGGCATCTCTACCCTGATTATGGTATTCCGGTGAATGATGAGTACCCACCAGATTTACAAGTTTTCCTGGACATCCCCAAGAATTAAGCAGAACCTTTCCAAGCTCTGAATGATTGTAACCCAAGATAGCCTGTTCGGCCTCCATTAAAGGTATAAAGCTGCCTCTGGCATAAAGAAGTACCTGCAAATAGGCGTCAGGAAGGTTTTTCAATAAGAGGAGTCGGCCTACATCGTGCAGCAATCCGGCAGTAAAAAAGGACTCAGCTTCTAACCCCGCAGCTGAGGCAATATCCTTGGCAAATATGGCGCAACTGATAGAATGCCTCCAAAAAGTAGTTACGTCCATCAGATCAGGCGGAATATCCTTGAACATGGGCATTGCGGTTATACCGAGGGCAAGGTTGGAGACGCCTTCTACCCCAATGATAGCCACTGCCCGCTCTATGGACTCAATTTTTCCGGGCATACCGTATGCAGGACTGTTAACCAGTCGAAGCAGCTTAGCCACAAGATTTAAATCCAAACGAACTACATCCGCTACATGACTGGCGGTGCTGTCAGGGGCCTTGAGAATCTCCTGCAGCTTAAAATATGTGTCTGGAAATGAAATCAATTCCATTTCATGGCTTACAATATCTTCAGGTCCACCCTCGCCATGAAAGAAAAGATCGCGTTTGGCCTGATGGCTCATGGCCTTGAGTTCCTGTTCGCATGGCAAATTCCAGACTCCCTCTTTCACTAACCGACTCATCGTGCTTTCCAGGGTTTCCCTGTAAAGATCGTTGAAAATGGAACTACCGGGATCAACATAATAAAAAAAAGGCCTGACATACTCTTCACATCGTCGAGCTAGATCAGCCAGGTCCTGTTCTTTTCCCTCAGAAGCTATGTTGATGAAGCTGACACCGAGGTCCATCAACCCCTCTATATCGTCGGGAGTCAGTTCAGTCCCTTTGGTTAGAAAAACACTTTGATCCGCTCCAGCTACATCCTTGGCCAGCTTCATGCCCGGTTGGAGATGTTCAGTACAAACTTTTTTCACCCTTAAGCCTCCATAGTTAAAAGAAGGTATCTGTTTACTGAAATATAACAAATAACTGATAACTGGTTGCGGGCATGGCCCGCGTTAGTCATTGAAAACGCTAAGCGATACCTGCACCCTAATCCATCTTCTGATACATTATTCCACCGGGCTTTCGCATGGGTTGGAAAATATTGGTTATACTGTGTAAAGATTCTGAATGTCCAAGGACAAGATAGCCCTGAGGCACAAGGTTGTCATAAAAAGAATTAATAACCTTTTTCTTCATGGGCGGATCAAAATAAATTATAACATTGCGACAGAATACTATCTGAGATTTGGGGATCTTTTTCAGGGCAGCTGTATCATTAAGATTTATCTTTTCGAATACAATATTCTTTTTTATTTTGGGATGGACCAGATATCCACCTGGTTCTTTGGTGAAGTATCTGTTTATGATGTCTTTGGAGGTATTTCTCAGGGAATGTTCACTATAAAGACCCTTTTTCGCTTTAGCGATCATGGCTGAAGAAATATCATTGGCTGTGATGCGAATTCGCCAGCCCATAATGGACATTTTAAGCATTTCATGCAGCATAATACTCAAAGTGTATGGCTCTTCACCTGACGAGCAGCCAGCCGACCAGATATGTATCTGCTTTTTTCCTGACTGTTTTAACTTCTGCAGCATGGGAGCAAGCACTGCCATGCGAAAAACGCCAAGCTGCTTGGCATCTCTGAAAAAACTTGTCTCATTGGTGGTCATCTTTTCACAGAAAATTTCCACCTCTTTTTGCTTGTTGGGCCCAAATTTCAAATATTTATAATAATCTGAAAAAGAATTTAGCTTGAGCTCGCCCAACCTGGAACGTAACCTGTTTTCTAAGAGATATTTCCTCTGCTTAGGGATCTCTATGCCGGCTAATTCATAAATATAGGTGCTGAGGTCATCGAATTCCTTATCAGTTAAAGGGGCAGATTTTCTTAAACTAAGAGATTGTGAGCTGAAAAATGACATGGATTGTAAAACCCTCACTATTTTAAGTTAATCCAGGTAAAACCACTTTACACTACCTCAACACCAGAGCATCGCTGTAGTGCTACATTAATAAGTAGCAATATTTTTGCCAATATACCCCAGCGTAATGCACTATGTAAAGCAAAAAAGAATAAACAGTTTTCCCGAATTTTCAACTGCTTTTGCAGCGTCCCAAGAGGTCGGTAAGTCTAATGCGGGCTGTGCCCACAACTCAATTTAAACAAGAATAATTGTAATAGTTTAGCCATTTGCATGTGGCCCGGAGGCATACAGCCCGGAGGGGGACTGGCTCTCCCAGCCCTTGTTTTATTAAGTCTGTGTTTTACATCAACAAAAAACAAGGGTTGGGGTGCCTGTCCCCTGCTTTCCTTAGAAAAGGGCTAAACAATTACAAAATTTCTTGTTTTTTTCTACAGGATTAAAACGGTAAGTTACTAATATTTAACAAATATCTGCTGGGAACTTTACGCTTTTTTTTCTTGCATCAGTTCTTGATTCCAAGATGCATGTAAAAGTCTCTAATTGATTTGGTTAAAGGCAACTCCCGATCAGCAGCAAGAAAAAGAAAACTTTTCCTGAGCTCATTTTCTATAAGCTTGAGATTATCCCTTCTCCACTGACTTGCCTTGTTATAAATCAGCCTTTCTGCCATGCTGATTATCCTTTTGGCCCGAACCCTTACGCTATGTTCCTTTCGTACCTTGTTTTGTCCGGCTTTTGCTATCTCTAAGGTTTTTTCCGGATTGGATAATGCCTTTTTTGCTATGCTGACCGCACTTTCATGGTTGCCGCGCTTATAAAAAGGAAGAATATCCTCACCAGGCCTGAATATGTCTCTAAGGCCATTCTCAACGTCCTCAGTCAGTACAGCAGCGCCACAACAAGCTGCCTGGAACAACCTGAAATTCAATTCTCCTGCCGCACTCTGATTTAATACAATCATGCTTCTGGAAAAAACTTCAGCGTATTGTCCCTGATGAGTATATAAAGGGGAAAGTTTTTTAAAGTTTTTTAGAAGAAGAGGTCTTTGCCTGTTGAGAGGAGGATTAAGGGTACCAACAAAGCTGACAGGGATATCTTTATCCAGCCCAAAATCAAAATCCTTGTCCTCATTGCAAAAAAGAGGAAACCACTGGCAATTTCTGGGCAATTTTTTCTGGACAAAAAAAGGAAGATAATCCTTCTGGGCCACCAGCAGCAGATCAAAGGCCCAACTGTATGGGACATGCCAGGGGTTGCAGTATTGATCTATGGTAAAACCAATGGTAACTCCCGGCAACTTCTCAATCCCGAAAACTTCTGGAGGTCGGCAGGTGTCATTCCAGAAAACAAGGTCCGGATAAAAGGATCTGGCTTTGAGAATATCCCATAATTCTTTTATTCCCATTGGATTTTTCAGATGAACATCACAACTTGGTGATGATCCGACACTCAATACCTGATGTCCCAATGATCTGAATGTGGGCACAAAAGCTGAGCCGCTGATATTTAATATGCGCATTTTCAGCCTTTAAAAATCAACCGCGGCCGCGCAGTTTTCTTTTATCTCCCACCCTGATAGTCAACTTTTCCTTATCCATAAACTCCAGCAAAGGTATGGCAAATTTTCTGGAAAGCCCTGTAATTTCCTTGAATTCCACTGGCCCCATCTCCTCATTGGATTTGAAAAAAGTAAATATTTTGCCCTTTAGATCATCGATGGCCTTCTGGGTAAAATAAAATTCCTCATTGATCTTTATCAGCCCGCCCTGACCCTGCAAAAGCTTTAGAACTGGAGCTGCTTCCTTCATTTGAAGATCAAGGTCTTCCAGCAGTTTCTTGACAGTAGGAGGCTGAATCCAGGCAGAATTGTAAATGGCCATGATCTTTTTCTTGAGTTCTTCCTGATCAGCTGCAAGAGAAACTTTATGTCCAGGCAATCGCAAATATTCCTGCTCAGAAACAATCCGCTCCTTGCGGACCATTCTCTCCAGAACAAAGAAAAAAAGCTTTTCCGGAATATCCCTGGCCCATTTGCCTGAAAGCTCACCCCTGAACATGCCTTCCTTGATGGGGTTTTTTGCATGAAAGGCTTCAAGCTTTTCCAGCATCACGGACTCAGTATCTCTGACCATGTCACCGCTGGCATAGATCCTCTTGTCCTTGTCAAAAAGAAATACTTCCTGCCTGCCCCCCATGACCTGTAGTTTTTTTTCCAATTCCTTGTTTTCCATGTCAGTCATGATCACAAGCTGAGACAAGGAAAGCCCGGAGGCACCGGCAAGCTCTAACTGCAGAAGAATAACCTCTTCTTCTCTGGCTTGAGCAAGCTTTTCCAGAACCGAAACATCTTTTGAGAAACGCTTTATTTTGCCGCCCACTGGATTGATTATTTTGCCTCCAGCAATGGTCCGTAGAGGAGAAAAAGAACGTAGTACACATCGATCTCCGTAAACTCCGGCCATGGGGTCCTCAAAACGAACCTGGCAAACACATTTCTCTCCCGGTTCAATCTTATCGCGATCCAAAAGGTAGATCCTGGCCAGAATTTCCTTGGAACCATGATGGAAATGGATTTGAGTCCTGTGCTTCAGAGGCCTTGGAGCAGACTCAAGATAGTTCAGCTCCAGATCCCATACTGCACTGGGGAATAAGGTTCCTGGACGGCCAAGAACAAACCCTCGCTCAAGATCCTCTTTTTCTAAACCATGCAGGTTGACAGCGGTACGCATTCCAGCCTCACTATCAGGGCGCTGTTCACCATGAACCTGAAGGGATCTTACCTTGGAAGTTATTTCCAGGGGATAAATCATTATATCTTCGCCTACAGAAATTTTTCCCGAGACAGTAGTACCGGTTATGACTGTTCCATGCCCCTTCATAGTGAATATTCTATCCACTGGAAGACGAAAAAGATCAGACCTGCGATGTGGCTTGAATGAAGCTGAAATTTCCTTAAGTCTGGACCTGAGTTCATCAATCCCCTTGCCTGTATGGGCTGATACCGGAATAATGGGGGCCTCAGCAAGAAAAGTATTTTGCAGGTATTCTCCCACATCTTCCTGAACAAGTTCCATCCACTCTTCATCCACCATGTCTGTCTTAGTCATAGCCACAAGACCCTTTTCAATGCCCAGAAGGGTGCAGATGTCGAGATGCTCTCTGGTTTGGGGCATTACTCCCTCATCTGCAGCAATAACCAGAAGGACAAAGTCAATCCCTGAAGCTCCGGAAACCATATTTTTGACAAACCTTTCATGGCCGGGAACATCAATAATGCCCAGCCTGAAATTATCATCCAGATCCAGAAAGGCGAACCCCAGCTCAATGGTGATGCCCCTTTTTTTCTCCTCAATTAGACGATCACACTCTATTCCGGTGAGGGCTTTGATCAAAGTTGTTTTACCATGATCAATATGTCCGGCAGTGCCCATAATTACAGGCATTTTTTCTCCTTAAAATACTTGCCTTTGTCTATCTGCAACTTAAGCATTAAACAGACCCGTGGTACATTTCAAATAATTTTAACAGTTCAGCCCTTTTCTAAGGAAACAGAGGTAAACACCCGGCACTCAGTGGTGATAAAAAAGGTGGAAAGTGTCGAATTCACCACAGGCCTGCCCATCTTCAACTCTTGAAAAACTGTTCAAAGGCCAGAACAGAAGCATACAAATCTGCCTTACTGCAGATCTCAAAAGGACTGTGCATTCCGAGGACGCCTGGACCAAAATCAATAATATCCATTCCATAAACTGCCAGAAATTTAGCCACTGTACCACCTCCTCCAAGATCCACCTTACCAGTTTCAGCCATCTGCCATGGTATTCCGGCTTGGTTGAGTATCCCCCTTAGCCAGGCAACATATTCCGGGTGGGCATCATTGGCTCCAACCTTTCCCCTGTGTCCTGTAAACTTGCAGAATACAGGTCCATGACCCAACAAAGAAGCATTGAGTTTTTCATGCACATCCTGATAATCAGGGTCCATGGCCGCGTGCACGTCTGCTGACAAAGCCCTGGAATTTTCAAAAACTGTTCTGATTCTGGTTTCAGGTTCCCAGGCATCAAGCATATCTTCTATGCAGTATTCCATAAAAAGAGACTTGGCTCCGCTGGAACCTTCAGAGCCGATCTCTTCCTTGTCCCAGATAATGAGCAACTGGGTGAATTCCGGATCTTCCTGGGTTACAAAAGCTCTGAATCCGGCAAAAGTGCAAACCCGGTCATCATGACCATATCCTCCGATCAATCCCTTATCCAGGCCCACATATCTCGCAGGCCCTGCAGGCACAGCCTGCAGTTCAGCACTGTATAAATCTTCCTCTATAATGCCGAATCGCTGGTTAAGAATACCCAGCACTCCGAGCTTAACAGGATTTTTTTCTTTTTCATTTTTTTCTTTTGAGGGCGCAACAGGAACATGTCCCAGAACAACATTAAGTTTTTCTGCCTCAAAAGCTTCAGACAACTTTTTTTCAACCTGCTTGTAGGCCAGATGGGGTAATAGATCAGCAATGGTAAACACCGGATCATCCTGATCTTCTCCAATACATACATTGATCTTTGTACCGTCAGTCTTAATTACTACCCCATGTAGGGCTAACGGCCTGGCCAGCCATTGATGCTTGCGGATGCCACCATAGTAATGAGTCTTGGCCAGGCTGACCTGACATTCTTCATAAAGTGGCCTCTGTTTGAGATCCAGCCTGGGAGTGTCTGCATGCGCCCCGAGAATCCTGAGGCCTTCACTGAGCTTCTTTCTGCCTTTTCTAACCAGGATCAGGCTTTTTCCCTTATGAGTCTTCATGAATCTGTCAGAACTTATACCTCTTTCAAAACCAGCATTCATGGCCTTTTCAGCCAGAAATTCCACTGTTTCCCGCTCTGTCTTACATTTACTTAAAAATTCAATATAATCCTGAGCCAGCCTGTCCATGGCGCTGACATGCTTTTTACTTTTATATACTTCCCAGCAGTTTTTTGTTTTGAATTCCATTGGCGCTCCGTGGATTTTTTTAAAGTTTTAAGTGTTAAGTTTAAAGTTTTAAGTGTTAAGTTTTAAGTTTTAAGTGTTAAGTTTTAAGCTCCTCACCCGGGCGGCCTGGGACCGAGCCTGTGAGTAACTTTAATGAGTCTGTCACTTTTCTGGAAATTGGGACAGTCACCGCGAGGTACTATATTTCACCCGGATCCCTGATCCCTGCCCCCTGATCCCTGATCCCTGACCCCTGACTCCTGACTTCTGACTTCTGACCCCTGACTTCTGACTTCTGACTCCTGACCCCTGACTTCTGACTCCTGACTCCTGACTTCTGACTCCTGACTCCTGACTTCTGACTCCTGACTTCTGACTCCTGACTCCTGACTTCTGACTCCTGATTTCTGACTCCTGACTCCTGATTTCTGACTCCTGACCCCTGACTCCTGACTTCTGACCCCTGACCCCTGACTCCTGACTCCTGACTCCTGACTTCTGACTCCTGATTTCTGACTCCTGACCCCTGACTTCTGACTTCTTACACCTCCAAAGCCTGCCCAAGTACTTCCACCACCAGGCCAAACTCATCCACATCCAGTGTTCTGGGGTCTAAACAGAAAAGATCATGTACAATCATTCCGATTAATGGTGGATCAGTGCGCAGCAGCTTTTCCTTCAACTGCTCACAATTCATTCTGTCTGATTTTACGCCCACCAGATATGTGGGCAGGTCCTGCTCTGGAAATGAACCTCCACCAACCCTGGAGTTGGCTGGAAATATGCTGCATTTCAATTCATTTCCGAAGCTTCTCCTGATCCTGTTCATGAGTTTCTGAGCAGCTTTTTTCAGTTCTTCCTGCTTCATGGTTATCATGCGCAAGGTAGGAACTTCACGCATGGCAACTTGAGAGTCGAGATAAAATCTGAGAGTTGACTCAAGAGCGGCCAGAGTCATTTTATCTATGCGAATAGCCCTGTTCATGGGATTTTTTTTGATTTTGCTGATTATTTTTTCCCTGCCCACTATTATACCGGCCTGTGGTCCTCCCAGTAACTTATCCCCGCTGAAGGAAACTACTGATACTCCATCTTTGACCACCTGCTGCACTGTAGGCTCAGGCATGAAATGATACCCATGCCCGGGAAAATCAAAAAAATTACCGCTTCCCATGTCCTCAATCACAGGGAGGCCATGCTTGTCGCCCAGCTGAACCAGCTCTTTCAAGGTAACTTCCTTGTGAAAGCCGATGATTCGGTAGTTTGAAGTGTGAACCTTAAGCAGAGCTCCGGTATTTTCATTAATAACTGATTCATAATCTTTAAGGTGGGTGCGATTGGTTGCTCCCACCTCCTTTAGAAAAGCCCCTGACTTGGCCATGACATCAGGTATTCTGAAAGATCCGCCTATTTCCACAAGCTGACCTCTGGAGACCACCACTTCCCTGCCTTTGGCAAGAGTATCAAGAATAATCAGTACAGCCGAAGCATTGTTGTTGACCACAAGGCCTGCTTCTGCTCCGGTAATCCTGCACAGAAGCTCTTCCACATGGCTGTAGCGGCTGCCTCTTTTCCCTGTATTTAGAGAAAACTCGAGGTTAGAATAATGCAGACATGCTTCCCACACAGCCTGGGCTGCCTGCCTGTTCAGAATAGAACGCCCCAGATTGGTATGAATGACCACCCCGGTGGCATTGATAACCCTTCTGAAATGCGGCCTGGTATGGACCTTAAGGTAGGCTTCCAGGCGGGAGCTGAATCTTTCCGGACTAAGTTCGTCATCGCCGGATATGGTTCCAGCCTTGATTTCCTGCCTGCAAAGCTCCAGAAAGTCATTCACCAGGTCACGAATAAAAGCTCTGGGATAATTGCTGTAGCATTTCTTATCAGCCAGCCCGCTCAAAACCGAATCAACTGAAGGTAACAATCTAAATAAAGAGGACAAGAATAACTCCTGAAATTAAACTAAAAATAAAATGCAAAAAGCATAAATTAGTAAAAGCAGTGACTGACCAAAAGACCATAGACATCAATATTCTTCATTTCCAAAGAGATGCATCAACTTCATTAAAATGTTTAATCTCATCCATTAATTGATCATATTCTGATTGCGACCAGGTTCCTGCCAGATGATCCTGAACATGGCTTTCATCTTGACCTGGACAATACCCGACTGCATTATATATGTACCGCAACACAAGAGAATTAATGCTTATCCCTGAACTTGTTGCTTCTTTTTCCAATAACTCTTTAACCCGTTCATCCACTCCGAAGATATTAATATTCGCCATGCCTTCCTCCTCTTGTTCTACACCTGGCAGGTTACAAAGAATATCACAGTATCCAGAAAGGTGACAGCATCTTTCAATTACTGGCAGGCTTGCCAGTGCCAGGCCTTTTAGCCGGTATCCCCCGAAGCATTCCTTCAACACTTATATCTTCATCAATATCCGGCCAGCTAATCCCCAAACCATCGCCAATGAGCTGATAGTTTTGTCTCTCCTGGTGACTGGCATTGGACAGACGCCAGGACCATGCCAAAGGAACGCTGATCCTTCGACCATCAGAAAGAAATACAGAAATCTCATCTTCTGAAACAGACACTTCCATTGCTCTTGGATCTGACTCCCTAACCACAATGCTCATGCCAGGACTCCCAGCCATTTGCACCCGCAAACAGAAATAAACCTGCTCAAATCTGTGTACCTGCAGGTTTACCCATGTAAGCAGTGACTTTCAGGTTAATGACAACCAAACAAACTCCTAAACTATCCCAATACCTGTTTTTCTTCAAGTATTTCCCCTCAGCCCGTCTGCCTGGATTCCATCCACTCAGGAAAGGCAGCGTATACTTCCCCAATCAGATATAAAGATCCGCAGACCAGCACCGGGCCCTGGTCATTGTCAATATTTTTTAAAAATTCTACAATATTATCCAGTGGCTTAGCTTTATTGCCAATCATGGCAGCCAGATCGCACTTAGACATTGCCCTTGGGTTATCCTTAATGTCCGGCACCAGGATTTCTAAGGCCCCCATCTCTTTTACAGCTTTAACCAGATTGCTTAAGTCTTTGTCTTTCATGCAGGAAAAAATAATTGTCTCAGGCCTGATTTTCATGTCCTCAAGAGAATCCTTTAAAGCTTCAAAGGCCTGGCAATTATGAGCACCATCAAGAATAACTACTGGTTCGTTTCTGACAATATGCATCCTCCCAGGCCAGAATGCCTTTTTCAACCCGGCAAGACAGTTCTGGAGATCAAAAACATAACCATATTCTGAACACAGCACTTTCCACGCAAGTATAGCCGTGGCAGCATTATCCAGCTGATGCCTTCCTTTAAGCCCCAGTTCCCGGCTGATAATCATGATTTCAGGAAAATCTCTTAATACTGCCTCAGTGCCGACAAACTCAAAAAATTCATCCACCAGAAAAACATCAGCTCCGACCTGTTCTGCCCGGTTCAGCAAAACATTAAGGGCTTGGCCATCCTGCCTGGCAATAATCACCGGACCTTTCTTCATGGCCATGGATTTGTCCCTGGCAATTTCTTCAAGATTGCTTCCCAGAACAGAAATATGATCAAGGCCGATGCGGGTAAAAATATTCAGTGCCGGAGTAATGGCGCTGGTAGCATCAAACCGCCCTCCCAGCCCGGCTTCCAAAACAGCCAGATCAATTTGCTGTTCCCTGAAAATTTCAAGTCCAATAATGGTCAAAAGCTCAAAATAAGTAAGATTCAACTCTCTGCACAGGCCATAAACCTTGTTGGCCGCAACAACCCATGCTTCCTCAGAAAGAAGCTCTGAATCAATTCTGATTCTTTCCCTGAAATGAACAAGATGCGGCGAAGTGAACAGTCCGGTTTTAAGTCTGCTGCACCTTGCTAAACTTTCCAGAAAGCAGGCTGTAGAGCCTTTACCGTTAGTGCCTACAATCTGGACAGCAGGATAATGAGGCTGCCCTCCCAGCAACTCTATACCAGCGTGCATTCGCTCCAGGCCCAGATCCATCCGGAACTGCCCTAATGTCTTTAGAAAAGTCTCAAGTGACTGGAAATTATTAAACTTATCCAAATGTACCTCAAAATATTTGCTTGAAAACCAGAGCCATCTGACCTATGTACATATGCCGGCTTGAATCTCGACAGTAGCTGAAAAAAACATTTAAGATAACCACCTCGGAGGAGCAAATGTCTTTATTTACCAGAGAAGAAGCGCTTGAATATCACAGCATGGGCAGGAAGGGCAAACTTGAAGTTTTGCCTGTAAAACCGTGCGCCAATCAGAAACATCTGTCCATGGCCTACAGCCCGGGCGTTGCTGAAGCATGCCTTGAAATTGCTGATAATCCGGCCAAGGTTTTTGATTATACCAACAGGGCCAACCTTGTGGCGGTCATCTCCAACGGCACAGCGGTGCTGGGACTTGGAGATATAGGGCCCATGGCGGGTAAACCAGTCATGGAGGGCAAGGGGGTTCTTTTCAAGGCCTTTGCCGACATTGATGTCTATGATATCAATATCAACCAGAAAGATCCGGAAAAAATCATTGAATTCGTTAAAATGCTGGAACCCACATTTGGCGGAATCAACCTCGAAGACATAAAAGCTCCTGAGTGTTTCAAAATTGAAGAAACCCTTATAGAAGAAATGGACATACCTGTCTTCCATGATGACCAGCACGGCACAGCCATCATTTCCGGAGCCGGTCTTCTCAACGCCTTAGAAATCACAGGCAAAAAAATTGAAGACATGAAGATGGTGGTATCCGGAGCAGGAGCTGCTTCCATTGCCTGCTGCAAGTTTTATGTAAGCCTCGGCCTGCCTGCTGAAAACATATTCATGTATGACTCCAGGGGCCTGCTGCATAAAGACAGAAAAGACCTGAACAAGTATAAACTGGAGTTTGCCCAGTCTAAAGACTTCGGGGCCATGACTGAAACCATAAAGGGCGCGGATGTTTTCATCGGCCTTTCGGTCAAAGGACTTTTGTCAAAGGACATGGTCAAAACCATGGCCAAATCACCCATCATTTTTGCTATGGCCAATCCAGATCCTGAAATTTCATATCCTGATGCCAAGGAAGTCAGTCCGGACTGCATAATGGGTACTGGACGTTCAGACTATCCCAACCAGGTTAATAATGTGTCAGGTTTTCCATTTATTTTCCGTGGTGCCCTTGATGTCAATGCGCGTAAAATCAATGAAGAAATGAAGATTGCAGCAGCCAGTGCCCTGGCAGACCTGGCCAAAGAGCCGGTACCTCAGGATATGCTTGATGCTTACGGCCTCAAGGAACTTTCCTTTGGACCTGACTATGTCATTCCCAAACCCCTTGATTCAAGAATCATAGAATGGGAATCTACTGCTGTGGCAGAGGCTGCCATGACTTCCGGGGTAGCCCGCTCAAAGGTTGATCTCTCTGAATACAGACAATCACTGAAGGTTCGTATGGAACAGTCCAGAATAAGAATCAAGGATTTCATCAGCAGTTATAACCTGAATCTGTAATCTCTTTAAATAATATTTTTTTCTTGTTCCCAGGCTCCAGCCTGGGAACAAGTGGTATAAGTTACTCACACATTTTGTCCCGGGCCGACCAGGTTAAACTCATTAGAAATCTCTGCATATAGCAGGAAAAAAATACAGCAAAGTGAAATATTATGCATGAAATGTCCATCGCCCACAGCCTGGTGGAAATTATCAAACAGGAGATGGCTAAACACGGTGTAACCAGACTCATCAGAGTCAAAGTCAAGTACGGCCGAATATCCGCCATAGTACCGGAAGCTCTGCAGACCGCCTTTGAAGCCATGACCATGGATACAGATCTTCAGGGGGCCATACTGGAAATTGAAGAAGTGCCCCTTCAAGCCAGATGCAGGGAATGCAGAAAAGAGTTTGCGCCTGAAGGAGACCTGCTCATCATGACCTGCCCCCATTGCCGGGCTGAATTTGGACACGAAATCATTTCCGGAAAAGACCTGTACATAGATGAATTAGAAGCAGAATAAATCAGGTGAAATATTTATCGGAGTAAAAATTATGCAAATAAAAGTAGTGCGCAAGATTCTTGAAGCCAATGATCGAATATCAGATCAATTGCGTAAGATGTTTCAGGAAAAACAAATCCTGGTTCTCAACCTCATGAGCTCTCCGGGTGCAGGGAAAACAACCCTGCTGGAAGCAACTCTCACTGATCTTAAGGAAGAGTTCAACATGGCTGTTATTGAGGGCGACCTTCAGACCAGCAATGATGCCGAACGGGTAGCTGCAACAGGTGCTCAAGCAATCCAGATTAATACTGAAGGCGGATGTCATCTTGACGGTTCAATGGTCCTGGATGCCGCCAGCGAGTTAAATCTTGACAATGTAGATATCTTATTTGTTGAAAATGTCGGCAATCTTGTATGTCCGGCTGAGTTTTCAGTAGGAGAAGACTATAAGGTTACAATTCTAAGCGTTGTTGAAGGTGACGACAAGCCTGAAAAGTATCCGCTTATCTTTGCTGAATCCAGAGTAATGCTTTTAAACAAAACTGATCTCTTGCCCTATGTTGATTTTAGCCTGGAAAAGGCCTCAAACTTTGCCAGAAGCCTGAACAAAGACATCAATATTTACCCTGTATCAGCAAAAACCAGGGAAGGCATTGATGCCTGGTATGAATGGCTGAGGACAGAAGTGAAAAATAAAAAACAGGCTTGAAAATCAAGGATGTAATTATACCGGAGGAATATATGCAGGATCTTAAAATGGCTTCATCATGTGCTTGCGGTCCGGACAAAGACCAGCAAGACAAAGAAGCTAAACTCAAAAATAAACTTGGCCGCATTAAAAATAAAATTGTAGTTATGAGTGGAAAGGGAGGTGTTGGAAAAAGCACAGTTGCCGCCAACCTGGCCGCTGCGCTTTCCATGCAGGGATTGAAAGTTGGTCTTCTGGATGTTGATGTTCACGGCCCGTCAATTCCTCGACTGTTGAGCCTGTCAACAGAAAGACCTCACATTGAAAAAGATTATATTGAACCTGTCCCCTGGGGCAGAAATTTGTGGGTAATGTCTCTCGGTTTTATGTTGCCGGACAACAGAGAAGCAGTAATATGGAGGGGTCCTGTCAAAATGGGACTTATACGCCAGTTTCTGCAGGATGTGGCCTGGGGAGATCTTGATTATCTCATTGTTGACTGCCCTCCCGGCACTGGGGACGAGCCCATGTCTGCCCTGCAGCTCATGGGCAATGACGCTGAAGCTATTATTGTTACCACACCACAGGCAGTGGCCATTGATGATGTCCGCCGCTCAGTAACATTCTGCCGGGAACTGGATGCACCCATACTTGGCATTCTTGAAAATATGGGTGGCTACACATGCCCTAAATGCAATGAAATACTAAATATTTTTAATTCCGGTGGAGGGGAAGGACTTTCATCTGAAATGGATGTGCCTTTTCTGGGCAGGATACCATTAGATCCTGAGGTAGTCCGTTCCGGTGATGAAGGATATATCTACGTTAAGACTCATCCTGAAAGCCCTGCAGCTCAAGCTCTTCTCAAGCTGGCAGAACAGATCTCAGCATCACATAAAGGGTGATATTACCCATATTTGGATTTATTGAATTTTACGTAACAGTCTAACCCCATTTTAAGCAAAGCAGGAAACTGGCACTCCCGGGCCAACTCGAGCCTCAACCGATGCTTTAGATGTGTCAAGTTAGAAGCTCCTCACCCGGGCGGACCGGGACCAAACTTGTGAGTAACTTTAGGATACTGTCACTTTTCTGAAAATTGGGACAGTCCCCGCGAGGTACTATAAAAAAGATTGATGTTGCATAGGTTCCTGGTAGAAATTTGCCTTAATGATAAAAATTTACACAGCGAGGGACAGTCCCCCTCCGGGCTGTAAGCCTCCGGGCAGGAAGCTGTGCCAGGCGCAAAGCTCTCATCTTTGACGGAAATTTTCAGGCAAATGTTCATGTATCATAGACAAAAATCGTAAAATGTGAAAAATGTAACCGTCTAATTTTATTGTCAAAACGATTGTAGTTACTTAGAAGCACGGGGATCCCGGAAGACCCAGTCCCAGTGTCGCGTCCAAAGGGCTAAACTGCTATCATTTTTCAATACTTAAAAATGTTTAGACGTATTTAATGTCTAACCACTTGAAATCATATTTTTTTATTCAACCACTAACAATGAACTGAGAACTTCTAACTCTCAATATAGATAGAATGGAGCAATTATGAGCGAATCTGAGAAAAAAGGATTTCTGGACAGAATAATGAGTGAAGCTGACTCATCAGCTCACCCTTTTTTAGAAAAAATCCAGGAACATATCAGAACCATTGTCCTTGTTGTTGGGACGGTTCTTCTTGTGGCCGTGGTTTATTCATCTTATACTTTCTGGGAAGACAGAAAAGTTACCAGGGCAAACAATGAGTTGGAAAATATCCTGAGTCAGGATAGTTCATCCGCAAGATTGTCCATGTTACAGGAATTCTCTAATCATGCCCCAAAACGCCTCCATGGAGCTATTTTGCTTGAAAAAGCCCGCATACATATGAACATGGAAAACTTTGCCAGTGCTGCAGCTGATTTTAAACAACTGGGACAAATTGATCCTGATATGCATCCGGTAGCAGTTCTGGGTCAGGCTAAAGCCCATGAACTCTCCGGCGATCATCAACAGGCATTGGAGATACTGAAAAACAGCTCACTTCCAGGTGATTTCCAGCATCAATACTTAAGCCTTCTGTCTTTTAACGCCGAACAGTCAGGGGATTATGCAGCTGCTCTGGATGCCTATCAAAAGCTCATGGAACATTCCCAGGACATGGATACAGGATTTATTGAGTTTAAAATCGAACAGCTTCAGCAAAAAATTCAATCATAAATTAATTTAAAACATAATACCTTTAGAAGGAAGCCAGCTATGAATCTTTTAGATCCCAAAGGCGAGGTTAGAGAATTGCTTCTCGGCAACGAAGCCATTGTTAGAGGGGCATTAGAAGCGGGTGTTGGATTTATATCCTGCTATCCTGGAACTCCATCATCTGAAGTTCCAGACACCTTCTTCCGATTGTCTGCCAGGGGCAGTTATTATTTTGAGTATGCTCCCAATGAAAAAGTAGCCATGGAAACCGCAGGAGCTGCCGCCCTTGGAGGTGTACCCACCTTAGTGACCATGAAACATGTGGGAGTGAATGTCGCTGCAGATCCCATGATGACTCTGGCCTATATTGGCACCCCCGGAGGATTGGTCATTCTCTCGGCTGATGACCCGGGATGTCATTCCAGTCAGAATGAACAGGACAACCGATATTATGCCCGGTTGGCAGGTTTGCCCTGCTTTGAGCCATCTTCTGCCCAGGAATGTAAGGATATGGCTAAGGAAGCCATGGAGCTTTCCGCAAAGTGGCAGCAGCCGGTTCTTCTCAGAACTACAACCAGAATCAACCACCTCAGAGGTCCGGTTGACTTCGGTCCCATGAAACCCGCCAAAACCAGGGGTGAGTTTAAAAAAGATCCTGGCCGCTTTGTACCCATTCCTGCTGTAGCAAGAATCAGACATAAAGTTTTGACTTCAAACTTAGAAAACATTCGCTCTGAAATTGAAAACTGTTCATGGAATAAATCCTGGGGTGAGGGAAAAGTAGGAGTCATTGCCTCAGGAGTATCACGGTCATATCTTAAAGATGTTCTTAAATCCAATCCAGCAATCAAGGTTAAAGTTCTTGAGCTTGGAATTGCCTGGCCTCTTCCGGAAAACACCATTAAAAACTTTCTGAAAGGTCTTGATAAAGTGGTAATCCTGGAAGAACTCGAACCTATTCTGGAAAATGATGTTCGTGTTCTGTGTCAGAAAAACGGGCTGACCCTTGAAGTTACAGGTAAAGGAGAAGAACTTCCTTTATGGGATGAATACTCGACTCTGTGTGTTGAGCAGGCACTGGCCAAAGCAACAGGTATAGAAATAAAAACCCAGGAACTTTGCAATCCGGATCTTGCAGCTCTGCCCAGCCGCCCGCCCAACCTGTGTGCAGGATGCTCTCACAGATCTGTGTACGTTAATACCAGAAAGATTTTTGGTGATGACGCCATTTACTCTTCAGATATTGGATGTTATACTCTTGGCATTCTTCCCCCTCTCAGATCAGCGGACTTTCTGCTGTGCATGGGTTCTTCGGTATCCAGCGGGTGCGGAATGTCCAGGGTGGTTGATAATCCGGTAATTGCATTTATCGGTGACTCAACTTTTTTTCACTCCGGAGTGACCGGACTCATCAATGCAGTATACAATGACTATGATCTTATTGTTGTTATTTTAGACAACAGAACCACGGCCATGACAGGACATCAGCCCCACCCCGGAGTTGATCAGGCCCTATACGGACTCAGACCTGGCAATATTGAAATTGAGCCATTGGTAAAAGCCAGTGGCGTGCAACATGTAAAAAAGGTCAAGGCTTTGAATCAAAAGGCTGTATCAACTGCCTTAGAGGAATTCAAGGAAATGAAAGGTGTCAGGGTACTTATTGCTGAAGATCCCTGCCCTCTTTATGCCAAGAAGGTGCTGGGAATTAAGCGTACCAAGGTCGCCACCATCAAAACTTCTGGTCCTGCCAGCCTTGAATGTCTTAATACTCTGGCCTGTCCAGCTTTTTTCAAAGATGGCGAAACTGTTGGGGTCAACCAGGATGCTTGCGCTGGATGCATGGTTTGTGTCCAGATTTGCGATGAAATCAAACCAGGTTCCAGGAGCTGATTATATGAAACCATTAAGAGTATTTTTTACTGGAGTAGGTGGCCAGGGAACCCTTACTGCCACCAAACTGCTGGCAGAAACTGCCCTGGACCAGGGTGTCGAAGTAAATGCTGGAGAAATTCACGGCATGGCTCAGCGAGGAGGGGTGGTTCACTCTTTTGTTCTTCTCGGGGGTTATGCCAGCCCAAAGATATCGCTTGGAGAAGCTCATGTTCTTCTGGGTTTTGAACCTATGGAAACCCTGCGTGCGCTTCCCTTTATTGCTAAGGACGGCCTTGTTCTTAGCAGTGAAGATCCTGTTCCGCCCATTTCAGTCACCACAGGCAGGGAAGAATACCCTTCCATAGACTTAGTCAAGTCAGAAACACTTAAATGTTCCCCCCGGGCAAAATTTTTGCCTTGCTTATCTCTGGCAAAAGAAACAGGAGTGGTACAAACAGCCAACACTGTTCTCATGGGAGCCTTTTTCTCCATGGGCGTACTTCCTTTTGGCCTTGATATCCTCCTTGAGTCCATTGAAAAACGTCTGAAACCCAAACTGGTTGATGTTAACCTGAAGGCGGCCCGTCTTGGCGCTGAATACATCACCCGGGATAAATAGGCTTTTCAATGAGTGACAACACTCAACTTATTATTCTGGAAAAGATCCTCATGGAGTTGGGCTGGCAAGGCCCGCTCCGTGAGGGGCTTGAAAAGCTGCTCAAAGTTACGTCCAGGGAAATGGGATATAAGCGCATGTCCCTGGCCATATTTGATCCCAAAAGTCAAAGCATTGAATTCAGCCTGTCATACGGTCATAAAAAAACACCCAAATATTCATACACACCCGGTCAGGGAATAACCGGACTGGTAGTCAAGGAAAGATCGCCCATCACAGTTCCCGTAATGAAGGACGATCCCAATTTCCTCAACCTGGCTTTTGATCGATCTCCTGAAGAACTGGCAAGCCTTTCTTTTATCTCCGTACCTATAAAGAGAATAAACCCTGACAATGAAATGGAAATCCTTGGCGTTTTGAATGCTGAGATGGGGTTGAAAAATATTTCAGAACTGGAAACAGACTGCCGATTCCTCCAGATCCTTGGCATAATCATCGCCAGACAGGCATCTTTTCTTCAGGAAGAAATGACCCGGCAAAAAGAATTTGCCGGTTTCTTACCTGTTGATCACTGCGTTACCTATCAGGACCTGGCCAAGAATAAGCTGATTGCATCATCAAAGATCATGATGGCCATTATGAACCAGATCATGCAGGTAGCCCCCAGTAAGGCAACTGTGCTTGTCAGGGGAGAATCCGGCACAGGTAAGGAACTGCTGGCTGAAGCAATCCATAATTTGAGCCCGAGAAAAAGCAAACCTTTTGTCAAACTTAATTGTGCTGCTCTGCCTTCAGAACTGTTAGAAAGCGAACTTTTTGGATATGAAAAAGGGGCTTTTACAGGAGCCGTCAGCCATAAAAAAGGAAGGTTTGAACTGGCCCATCAAGGCACATTATTTCTCGATGAAATCGGCGAACTAAGTGCGGACGCCCAGGCCAAACTTTTACGGGCCATTCAGGAAGGAGAATTTCAAAGACTGGGCAGTGAAAAAACCACCCAGGTTAATGTGCGCATTGTCTGTGCTACTCATCAATTGCTGGAAAACTTGATCAAAGAAGGTAGGTTCAGGGAAGATCTATATTATAGAATAAATGTATTTCCCATTTTCATTCCAGCACTGCGGGAAAGAAGGGAAGATATCCTGCCCATTGCTGAACATTTTCTTGAGTCTTCAAGCAAGGAATATGAAAAACAGATAAAGCGTATATCCACTCCGGCCATGGATCTGCTGAGTCAGTATCATTGGCCGGGCAATGTCAGGGAACTGAAAAACTGCATTGAAAGATCGGTTCTCTTGTGTAATGAAGAGGTAATCAGAACCTATCATCTCCCACCCACACTGCAGACTGCTGAAAGCACAGCTACCGATAATGAACTGCCCTTTGTGGAAACTGTGGCCAAATTTGAACAGGAGCTGATTATTGAAGCCCTGAAAAAAGCTGCAGGCAATATGCTGCAGGCAGCTCGTGATCTTCGGGTAAGTTACCGCATCATCAATTATAAGGTAAAAAAATACAATATAAACCCCAAGAGATATGCCGGAAAGTAATACTGAAGCGGGCTGTCCTCGCAAAATGGTGAATACTTAGCGGTTTTGGCTGGATGGAAGCATTACCCTTTTTTTGAAAACTGAAAAAATTTGTAATAGTTTAGCCATTTGCATGTGGCACGGCTTCCTGCCAGGAGGCTTACAGCCCGGAGAGGGGGCTGTCCCGGGCTTCGGGACTGTCCCCAATTGACATTTCTTAGAAACGCGTAATGCTCCAGGCTGGGTCCGGCGCACATTTGACAGGCAGCTTTCCGACATAAGCCTTAACTGAACCCCCTCAAATGACTGCCGGCCCCCGACCAATACAAGCAATATGCTTATAAATTCATACCAATAAGCTCTCCAAACTCCCGGCACCCAACCTGATTAGCTCCTTGAATCTGTGATGCCAGATCAACAGTAACTTTCTTGCCGGCAATAACCTTTTCCACAGCATTATGAATAAGCCGCGCAGCTTCACCCCACCCAGCGTGTTCCAGGAGCATGGCGCCTGAAAGTATGAGGCTGCCAGGGTTAGCCATATCCTTTCCTGCTATTGTGGGAGCGGTTCCATGAGTAGGCTCAAAAAAAGCCAGCTTATCGCTCATATTCACTCCTGGCGCAAGACCAAGACCACCTACCTGGGCAGCAAGAGCATCAGAAAGATAATCTCCGTTAAGGTTGGTGGTGGCTATGACGCTGTACTGCTCAGGGCGCATAAGTACTTCCTGAAACATGGCGTCTGCAATACGGTCATTAATTATCACTCTGGTCTCATTGTCTGCGGCCTTTTCTTCTGAAATGGTTACGTCAGCAAACTCACTTTCTGCCAGTTCATAACCCCAGGTTCTGAATGCGCCTTCTGTGAATTTCATGATATTGCCCTTGTGTACCAGAGTTACACCGGGTCTTTTCTGATCAATGGCAAACTGTACAGCTTTTCTTACCAGACGCTGGCAGCCATTTTTTGTAACAGGTTTGAGCCCCACAGCAGCGTTTTCTGAAACATTGACTTTCATCTCTTCCCGCAAAAAGGAAATAAGCTTTTGAACTTCTGACGCCCCGGCAGCCCACTCTATCCCGGCATAAACATCTTCTGTATTTTCTCTGAAAACCACCATGTCTACAAGATCAGGCCTTTTTAAAGGTGATTCAATACCTTGAAAGTAGCGTACCGGTCGTATGCATGCATATAAATCAAGAACCTGACGCAAGGTCACATTAAGGCTTCTGAACCCACCGCTCACTGGGGTAGCCAGAGGTCCTTTCATGGCCAGAGAAGCTTTGGCCAGAGTGTCTATAGTTGACTGAGGCAAATATTCTCCATTGTCTTTAAAAGACTTTTCCCCGGCCGGTAATTCCTTCCATTCAATTCCATGTTCACCTGAATATGCCTTTTCTAAGGCCTTATCCAAAACCGGCCGGGCTGCATTCCATACTTCTGGACCAATTCCATCTCCTTCGATAAAATACACTGTTTTCTGCACGATACTTATTCTCCTTTATGTTTTTTTGTATCTGTCTATCGGCTTACAGGAAAGCATAAGGACAGGCTACTCCGAGACTCGTTTGAGCATCAATTTGTGCTCAAAATGACTCATTTTTCTGAATCTGTGTGTACCGGAATAGCTCGTCCCCCTCCAGGCTGTATGCGTCCGGGCAGGAAGCCATGCCACATACAAGGCGCTATACAGATACGTTTTTTTATTAACAGACTTGAGCACCACAATTACCAGTTACCTTGCGACAAAGCCCTCTTTAATAGTCCTCATCCGTCCACATTTCCCGCTTAAACCTGATTACCCTGTTCCTGCCTTTTTTCTTGGCCTCATAAAGAGCTACATCAGAAAACTTAATCGCCTTGTACATGCTGTCTGCATCATGGGGAAACTCAGCAACTCCGAGACTGATGGTTTTCTTTATTCTTTTGCCATCACCAATATCAAACTCGTATTGCTCAATTTTTGCCCGGATTTTTTCAGCCACTGCTTCACTCATATCAGGCTCAACCTGTGGCAGGAGAATCAAAAATTCCTCTCCACCGTACCTGATCAGCAAGTCAGATGACCTAATTCCTTCCTTAATAATGCTCACAACCTGCTTGAGCATCATATCTCCTGCCTGATGGCCGTGATGATCATTTACCTGCTTAAAGTAATCCAGGTCAGCCATCAAAAAACCTATGGTCTTGTTTTCTCTAATGCACAACGGTTCATACTGTTGCATATACTCATCCAGGAATCTGCGATTCTGGCAATGAGTCAAAGGATCACGCATGGATTGTTCCCTGGTCACCTCAAGAAGTCGCAAAGTGGTAAGAATAGGTGCTGTTTCCTCCATATATTTACGTAGAACTACTACCTGCTCACGCCTCATATTCCATTCAGATCGAGGAACCATGAAAGAGAAGACCGTTCCCACCTGACCGCCCATAACCAGGGGAATACAATATCGAATATGTCTTGAATGATCACAATTAAAATACGGACATAAGGCTTCATTGCCTGCGGAAGAGACTTCTTCGGACATTCGCTTGGCCCTGCATATTTCAGGATTTAAAATAATATCCTTTTTACACAATACATCATCCGGATGGCTGTCCAGAACAGGAGACATCCTGTTCTGACTTGAATTGACCTCAAAAAGCAGAAAATGATCGATCTTGAAAGTTTTGCTGAAAGCAATTTTTAATTGTTCGTAAACTTCTTCCTTCTGATAAACCCCCCTGATATCATGGCTGAAAGAAGTCAGGTTAGCCATCTGTTCCATTCTATTGGCGACATCATCAAGAGAAGGAATATGATAAGTGGTGCTTTCAGTTCTCAAAACCTTGCTCAAAAGGCGTCCGCTTTTATCAAGAAAAATGCTCCAAAGGCGCATCATGGTATTTATCACATTACGCATTTCATCGAGTTCGTCTCCCCGGCGCATGGCATAAACAGGACAGTTGGTACAATCTTCATACTTGTTTAAAAAAATGCATGTGTCCCGCCACCTTGGAGAAATGGCCTCGGATCCTGTTTCCAGATAACATACCAGGGCCGGATTTTCATACACAGGACACTCTTCATTATGACAATTCAAAACCTCCAGACAATGCACAGGATCAGTTTCAAAACGATCAGAAAAATCATTGCTGTGCGAAGCAATGACCATCCTTTTAAGCTTCTGAAAAAACTGCTTGATCTTGAGAAGATTGATGAAAAGAGTAAGAATTATTGCCAGACCGAAACACAAGCTTATTATGGTGATGTACCGCCAGTAAGCCTGGTTGTGGCTGGTGATGAGCGAGTGGTCTATTCCAAGAATAACACCTCCAAGTTCATTTCCGGAAGAGTTCATCAAGGGATAAAGCAAAAAGCTGTTGTTGCGCTCAAGGGATAATCGACAGTTACTGTCAATACTTGCAGACGGCAGTAAAGTAAAGGCATGGCTGGAATCATAGGCAATCCAGCCAGCATAATCCATGCTTATCAGCGCCGGGTTGAGATTGGCTGCAAATTCATCACTGACCACCGGAACCATGGTCATTCCTCTTGGCAGATCAAGATTGAACAGAATGGAGTTCAGAGAAATGCGTATCCCGAACACTCCTGCAGTTTTCATATCTTGAATAACAGGCACTAAGGTTATTCTGCTCAGACCCATGGATCCAACATAAATCTCGCTGTTCCCATCACGTGACTTCCATGTTTTTTCGACAAAAGGTGCAATCACTTCATTTCTGACAGTACACTCCCATCCAGACAATGGGCCTTCATGGTCCAAGTCAAGGTAAATACAGAAATCAAGAGAGTTGAAACCTGGCAGTTGTCTGATGGGGTCTGTGGATTGTTTAAGCAGGTCATTGATTAGAGACAAATCCCGTGAGGAAAAAGCCTGGATTACATCTGGATTCTCTGCAATACGGGCTGCGCTGAAGTCAATAAATCTGAAGTTCTCCCTGAACTGGTTATTCAGTAAAGAATGTCCAAGATGAAGTCGTTCGGTAAGATGCTCCTGGGATGACATGTGAATACTGCGTGCAAAAAAAAGAGAAGTAATCAAAACAACGAGAAAAAGGAAAACAGCAGGTATAACTATGAAGCGAAAGGAAAGAGTCCAATCATAAGGTTTTAAAATTTTAAGCAGATAATTACTAATTTTGTCCCAGCCATTTATCTTTTTCTTTTTTGGCGCACCACGCATACTCGCCCTCCGGAGCTGTTACAATGTACCTCGAACATAAAGCGATTCTGAAAACTGGAGTGTACTCTTTGTATCGATATTTTATAGCTTCTAAGTAACTGGAATCATATTAACAATAAAATTAAACACTTACAAATATCAGTATATTTGCTCTTGTTCCCAGGCTCCAGCCTGGGAACATCTCTTTTTTTTGTGGCTCCAGCTACTTTTTGAAGAGGCGGCTGGAGCCGCAAGAGCAAGACGTCCCCAGGCTGGAGCCTGGGAACGAGGGGTGGTTTTACCATACAGATTGCTTCGGTTGCTTAGGCTCCCTCTTGGGTGACAGGTTTTCAGCAACTACATCCCTGACAGCTAAGTTGTCATTGCGAGCGAGTCTTCGAGCGCGGCAATCTCTAACGTGTTAAGGCTATTTCAAGTTACTCACACGTTCGGTCCCGATCCGCCCGGGGGAGGAGCTTACAAGCAACTATAATCTTTTTGCCAATAAAATCAGACGGTTACAATTTTCATGTTTTTACGATTTTTGCTTATGAATGATGCACATTTGCCTGAAAAATTCCGTCAAAGATGGGAACTTTGCGCCTGGCACAGCTTCCTGCCCGGAGGCTTACAGCCCGGAGGGGGGCTGTCCCTCGCTGTGTAAATTTTTTCATTTAAGCAAATTTCTTCCAGGAACCAATGCAGCATCAGTCTTGTTTGTAGCACCTCGCGGGGACTGTCCCAGTTTCCAAATATGGGACAGCTCTTCAAGGTGGAGGCGGCTTCCAGCCGCCTGGAATTTAATAGCCTGCAGGATGCAGGCTCCACTTTAAAGACAGTTACTCACAAGTTCGGTCCCGGTCCACCCAGGTGAGGAACTTACAAGTAACTTCAAAAAAAACTGGACCCCGGATCAAGTCCGGGGTGACGGTTAAAGCAAGTTTTTACTCTTTACCGTCATTCCGGCGAAAGCCGGAATCCAGGTTTTGGTATGAAGAAGCGGCTGGAGCCGCAAGAACTAAACGTCCCCAGGCTGGAGCCTGGGAACGAGGTGTAACAAGAAAATTTTTAACCCTGACAAGAGCAATAATACCCAAAATCCTTATTCTTCAACCTTCAACCTTCAGCCTTAAACCTTCAGTCTTCAACCTTCAGCCTTCAACCTTCAGCCTTCAGCCTTCAGCCTTAAACCTTCAGCCTTCAACCTTCAGCCTTCAGCCTTAAACCTTCAGTCTTCAACCTTCAACCTTCAGCCTTAAACCTTCAGTCTTCAGCCTTCAGCCTTCAGCCTTCAGTCTTCAGCCTTCAGTCTTCAGCCTTCAGCCTTCAGCCTTCAGCCTTCAGCCTAAAATTAAAGTTATCGCCCCAACTTAACGATCCTTGTTTAAATTGGGTTACGGGTACAACCTGCATTAGTGTTAAGACAAACCCTCTTTAAGCTTCATAATCCGGTCATAAGACTCCTGAATGCGCCCCCGGCTTATCTTGCCCTGATAAACCTTGTTGATGATAATGTCCCGTACTTTTGAGGCAATCTCTTCGTCATATACAAGATTATTACCAAAAATTATTATATCAGCTCCAGAGAGTATAGTTCTTTCAACAGCAGTATTAAGGCCGTACTGATCCCTTATGGCCCCCATCTGCATGTCATCGGATATAATAACCTTGTCAAACCCCATTTCAACACGCAGAAGATCATGCAATATACTGTAAGACAAGGTTGCCGGCCACTGTGAATCTAAGCGGGCATTAAAAACATGAGCAGTCATGACCATATCAACCCCGGTAGAGTCAAAGAGCAAAGTATAGGGTTTCAGTTCGTATTCTTTCCATGTATCAGTAACATCAGTAAAACCGTGGTGCGAGTCCTGTGTGGAACTGCCATGTCCTGGAAAGTGTTTCAGGGCAGTAATGATATTATGCTCGCGGTGGGCTTCTATGACTTGTGCGGAATGCAGTGCAACCTTTTGAGGATCATCTGAGAAACTCCGCTCAAGTCTGCCAATAACCGGGTTGTCAGGGTTAACATTAACATCAACTACTGGAGTAAGATTGACATTGATTCCCATGTCAGCCAGTAACTGGGCTGTTTGTGATGCATAGTCAAAGGTAAGCTGCAGGTCATCTGCTTTGCCTAACCAGCCTTGAGATACAGTAGGCGGAAATCCATGCTTTTCTTTAAGCCTTGCTACTCTGCCCCCCTCCTGATCCACTGCAATGAGAAGGGGATCGTCAGTCAGGCTCTGCAGGCTTGCTGTCAGTTTTTTCAACTGCTCAGGAGATTCAATATTGCGTATATCCGAGCTTAAAGCCACGTCTCGATCAAACAGTATTACCCCACCCACACGGCCTTCCTGGATATCTCTGACAATAAAGTGGTTTTCATCCACTTCCAGTCCACGAAAACCTATCATGAGCATCTGTCCAATCTGACGATTCAGTTCTTCATCATCCTTGCTGGTGCCCCCACCACATCCCACAAGCAAAACCAAAACAATAAAGGCTGTCATCCCGGTTTGTACGAAAAAAAACCATTTCATAAATTATTCTCCTTTACTCAATATTTCCCTGATTTTGATCAGCAGTTCACTAAATTGAAAAGGCTTGCCAATGTATCCCGCAGCACCACTTTTGAGTACATCTGCAGCCTGCCCGGTTAAGGAGTAGCCACTGGCCACAAGCACTTTGACTGCTGCATCCTTTGTCAGCAACTGATCCAAACATTGCCTGCCGCCCATACCGGGCATGTTTAAATCCAGGATCACCATATCTATCTCACCTTTTCGCTCCGAGTACTTTGACAGGGCTTCTTCGCCGCTGGCAGCCGTCAGAATCTGATAGCCATAGCCCTCGAGAGCTTCTGCAGTCAATTCCAGAATATCTAAGTCATCGTCCACTACCAGTATTGTCTCATTACCCTTGACAATCCAGGAAGATTCAACTTCAGGCTGATCCAACGCTTTTAGGGCAGGCTCATTCACAGCCCGGGGCCAATAGATCCTGAAAGTTGTCCCCTGTCCCGGTTCGCTATAGCAATGAATACTGCCACCATGACTTTTAACTATTCCATAGACCGTAGCCAGCCCCAGTCCTGTTCCCTTACCCACTTCTTTGGTAGTAAAAAAAGGATCATAAATACTGGCGAGAGTAACTGTGTCCATACCATGTCCGGTATCAGAGATGCAAAGCATAACATATTGTCCAGGCTGGATATCCAGCTGACTTGAGACGTAGTCATCATCAAGATCCACATTTTTTGTTTCAATGGTCAATCTGCCACCTTCAAGCATGGCATCAGCTGCATTGGTACCCAGATTTAAGATTACCTGTTCGACTTGAACCGGGTCTGCTTCAATTGTCCATAAATTTTCATCAGGAGCAAACTGTACGCTGATCATTTTGGGAATAATTCTCTGCAGCATGACAATAGAATCACGCGCAATAGTATTGAGATCAAGGCATTGGCGCATAACATCAGCTTTGCGGCTGAACAGAAGCAGCTGCCTTACAAGCCTGGCTGCCCGATCTATTGATCCCGCTATGATCTCCAACCGTTTTGTGTCATGATCGTTTTTGGATTTATGCATTAAGATCAGCTGAATATTCCCACTCATGGCCTGGAGAATATTATTAAAATCATGAGCAATACCTCCTGCCAGAATACCCACTGATTCCATTTTCTGGGACTGACGCAGCTGCTCTTCAAGGTTTTTTTGAGCAGTAATATCCATGGCAATACCTTCCCAGACAAGATCACCCTCTGCAGTCAGCCTTGGGGCAGCTGTTAGAGACATCCACCGCAGTTCATTATCAGGTGAGATATATCTCGCTGTCGTATTGAATTGCGACATGGTTTCAGTCGCTCTATTCTCCTGCTCCAGAATATGCTCTCTGTCCTGTTCAGTAAACAGGTTATAAAATGCCCGGTAATCGGCCAGGATATCAGTTACAGACACTTTATGCAGGCGCTGGGCCCCGGCACTGATGTAAGTAAAACGTTTTTCATCATCACTCATGATACATTGATACACATATCCATCCGGCAAATTATCGCTCAAACTCTGTAATTGTCTGCCTCTCTCCCGCAAGTCCTTTTCCACCTGCTTGCGGTCATTAATTTCCAGACTGAGACGGCTGGTATGATCGGCTATACATTCTGCCATTAGATTAACATCTGAAATAATTGCATTTATATCCTCCTGCGGCACCGGCCTTATAAAGCTTTTATAATTACCTGCTGCTATGGACCGGATACTTTTATGCAAACTTGAGAGTGGCCTTTTGAGCAATAATGACATTAGAATCTGAATAACCAGTACAATAATCACAATTGAACTCAGTAACGTCACCCCTACAATGCGGATTATATTATTCTGCATTTCATGAATTTGATGTCTGGAAAACCATATTTCCACCTCGCCTACAACGTGTGGTTCAAAAAAATCATTTTCAAAATAGATATCCCTGGTCTTTCCAAAGAGATCCTGCCCGTTATGGTCTGGAATATGGTCAAAAACAACAGTCTCAGGACTGAAAATCAGTCTGATACCGCTCACTATTTCATTATGTAAATAGGCCGAAGCAATATGGGTGGCAAAATCATGGTCCAGGTTCCAAGCTGGTCTGGAAAGAACATGAGCTATTTCATCGCTCAGCATTTCAGATCTGTTTTGTATGTCAGCACTGTACCTCTCGGTAAGATAAAAATAAAAGATTGCGCCGAGAGCAGTCAGTAAGACGGCAAGGGACAATGAAATCCCCACAATGAGGTCTTTAGTCAAACTTCTCTGAATTTGCCTGCCAAAAAGCTTAATCATTGCGCATCTGGTTTGGGCTGAAGGTTATGAGAGTATTGACCCCCCATTGACTCCATATTCCCGGTTATCAGACTCTGCAGGTAGTCTGAGCCTTGAATATAAATGTCTATGATGGCCTGTATCTCTCCGGATTCATGCATAGTTCTGATAACAGGATTAATTCTTTTAAGGACATCATGGTGTCTGCCCCCGGCAAAACCGATATGGCCCTCCATAACGGTTAAAGGAACAGGCAAGGCCCTGACATTGTGCTGCAATCCATGATTCTGGAGCACGTAATGTCCCACAAGCCAGTCGCACGGGTAAACATCAATGCGTCCCATGATCAATTTTTTGAAGTTGGACTCATGAGAGTTGGCTTTATCGAGGTTGAACAAATTGCAATTGTCAAATTCAGCCCCATAAGTATACCCTGACATAACACCTACATTCAGACCGGATAGATCTTCAATGGCGCCATTGAAAGAAAGCTCACTTTCCTGGCGAACAAACAAGTAAAGTGGATTGAGAATGACAGGATCGGAAAAGTCGAAATGCTCAAGTCTTTGGGGAGTTTTGTAAAAATTAAAAATACCGGCTATACTGCCCTGCATGGCTTCCTGATAGGCCCTGTTGAATGGATAATAAACCAGTTCAAGGTTTATGTCAGCCCTGTCAAATACAGTACGCACAATTTCCACGAGAATTCCCCGGGCCTCGTTATTTTCCATGTATTCATAAGGAGGAAAATCAACATAAGCCAGGACAACATTATCCTGACTGGCGGCATGGGCCTGAACAGTCCAGAGAGGGACAAATAACAAAATGGCAAAAAAGGTAATTTTCATAGCTTTACGGTCTCTGGCGTGCCCGTTATGTAGATACGTAAAAAAATCACTGCAGAAGTCAGGCCTTTGCATACAGCTTACCTGACTAAAATTTTTCACTATTCAAACCTTATGTCAAGAAACACTGCGCAAGGAATGCCAAATACATAAAATAAGCAAACATCTACCCACATTAATGCGGGCTGTGCCCACAACCCAATTTTGAACAGGGACAGTTAAGTTGAGGCGTTGACTGATTTATCAGGCTGAAGGCTGAAGAATCAGGATCTTGGGCATTATTTCTCATATCAAAGTAAAAAAGCTTCTTGTTTTTTGCTACAGAATTGAGGCGGTAAGTTACTAAAATATTGCAGCACAAGCTCCTGAACTCGCATGGCTTCTTCCACGCGTCCCCTTTTCAGGCACCCTTGACAATATATCCTCACCTTGTTTTTCAGAATACTGTTGAGAGCCAGGTCTGCTTCATAGTCAAGAACTCCATGTTTTTTTATATCCAGCAGGGAATAAATTCGGTACAAATCAAGACCAATAATTTTTGACGAAAGCTGATCAGGGCGCCCTCCATTCCTAACAGTCAAGGGAACCGGAAGCAATCCAAAGGGATAATGCAGACTTATTCTGAGCCACAGATCATAGTCCTCACATGCAGGCAGCCCTTCATTGAAAACAAACCCCTGATCCACCAGATCCATATTCATTATTGTACAGGAAGGACTTACCAGGCACAACTCTAAAGAACGTTCAAATATCCAGCCTGAAGGCTTATGATGCTTAATCATGGGATTTACCCTTTTGCCTTTTCTAAACCAGATTTCTTCAGTCTGTGAAATCTTGAATCCGCTTTCACACATAAAGTTTAAATGTCTGCCAAGTTTATCAGGCATCCACGTGTCGTCTGAGTCTAAAAAGGCTGCATACCTGCCCCTAGAAATACTGAGGCCAGTATTTCTTGCAGCAGCAACACCTTTGTTGTCTTGATAAATGTATCTGATTCTTCTATCATGAAAACTGTCAGTTATTCCGGCTGTAGTGTCTGTGGAGCCGTCATCAACAACGATCAGCTCAAAATGACGATAATCTTGGGCCAGGACAGAGTATATGGCTCTATTTAGACACCACGCTCTATTATATGTTGGAATGATTACTGAAACCAGAGACGTCATAAGCTGTATCCTTCTTCTAAGTAACTGGAATAGTTTTGCCAATAAAATCATACGTTTACAGTTTTCACATTTTTCGATTTTTGCCCTATGATACATGCACATTTGCCAGAAAAGTTCCGTCAAAGATGGGAACTTTGAGCCTGGCACAGGGACTGTCCCGCGCTGTGTAAATTTTGTCATTAAAGCCAATTTCTTCCAGGGACCAATGCAGCATCAAATTTTTTTATAGTACCTCGCGGGGACTGTCCCAATTTCCAAATATGGGACTGTTCTTCAAGGTGGAGGCAGCTTCCAGCCGCCTGGAATTAAATAGCCTGCAGGATGCAGGCTCCACTTTAAAGACAGTTACTCACAAGTTCGGTCCCGGGCCGCCCGGGTGGAGAGCTTCTAAGTGACTAAAACCAGATTAGTAAAAATCCAGCTACAGTCAACTTTGATTACAATTATGAAATATATCAATCCTTCGAGAAATTATCGTCAGTCATGCACCCCTTTTCAAGGTGAAGTCGGCTATCAACTGGTTGTTGAGCAAAGTGATCTATACATCATAAGCACAGCTGACTACAGTGGGCATCTTCTGAGCCGACTGCACAAAATAAGACAGAGCATCAAAACTCATATCCTGTTTCACCCTGAATTTGCTGCAGCAATGACCCCATTACCCATTCCCAGGCATGCTCCGACAATAATCCAGAACATGTGTAAGGCTGCAGCACTTTTTAATGTTGGCCCAATGGCCGCAGTGGCCGGTGCTGTTGCTCAGGATATTGCACAGTACCTTAATCAATTAAGCCCTGAGGCTCTAATTGAAAATGGAGGAGATATATTTATATACTCGACGCAAGACAGGTTAGTAGGGCTGCTTGCTGACCCTGGTCAGGAACTGACCCTTGGCATTCGCGTCAAGACCTGCGAAACTCCCTGCGCTGTCTGTTCTTCATCAGCTACAATCGGACATTCCATAAGCCTGGGCAAGGGTGATCTGGTTGTTGTCAAAGCAAAATCAGGAGCAGTAGCCGATGCTGCAGCTACTGCTTTGTGCAATATGGTAAACAGCAGAAAATCACTGCATATCATGAACAAAAAAAGGCAGGAACTGGAGGAAAAGGGAGTGACTGGACTACTGGCCCAACTCGGGGAAGAGCTGACAGCCTGGGGAGAGATGGAACTGGTAATGTTGTAAAAATGGATCTGTATTTTCAGCTTACAATCTGGCTGATAGTCTGTTCCAGCTGTCTGCCAAGAGGGCTTTGACGGGAAAGCTCTTTTTCTACACTCGTTATACCCTTGATCACAGTGGAGTGTCGACGGTTAAGTTTATAACCGATTTCCTTCAGGGATGCTTCGGTATGTCTGCGAGCCACAAAAAATGCCACGTTTCTCGCCAGAACATACTGTTTTTTTCTACTCTTGGAACTGATGCTGTCCAAAGAAACATCAAACAACTTACACACCTGATTAATGATATCATCCATGCTCAGGCTGTGCTCCTGAACATCAAAGTGCTTGATAACCTGGTTTGCCAGCTCAAGAGATATCTTTTCCTTAAGCATCCTGGCCTTAAAAACAAGATTTTGCAGACAACTTTCCAGCTGACGGATATCTTGCTGTATCTTGCCTGCAAGAAAATCCGTCACTTCGTCGGGCACATCAATCTGCATGGAAGCAGCCTTGTTTTTGATGATTTCTCTTCTGGTTTGCAAATCAGGTCTCTCAATAACGGCGAGAAACCCCCTGCACATTCGCGAAACAATATTGGAATCAATGTCTTTAAGCTCTTTGGGGAGAAAAGTGCTGGTTAAAACTACTTTTTTGCCCTGACACTGCAGAGAATTTATTGTGGAAAGAAACTCATTCTGAATATTCTCCTTTCCTTGAAAAAAATGGATATCTTCTAACATAAGTACATCAATCTGATCCCTGAATCTTGCCTTGAATTCATCCATACGACGTGATTTCAGAGCCATAACCAGTTGGCTGGCAAATTCTTCTGCAGTCAGGTAAGCCATGCGAATATTTTTAGTATTGGAAATCTCAGCCAGGTGGTTGCCCATGGACTGGGCCAGATGCGTTTTGCCAAGACCGGTAGAGGAACACAGAAAAAGCTGATCAGAAGAAATACGTTCACTGCAGAAGCTTTTGGAAGCCACATAGGCCAGCTCATTGCAGGGACCAACAACAAAGTCCCTGAAGAAAAATTTGAATCCGCTGACGATTTTCAAGGCTTTTCGAGATGGCAAAGCCGGTTTTTCCTCAGGATTGACCATACGTCCAACCTTCAAAGGGCTGGTTTTACAGTTATTGTCAGGTGAAGTAATGGCCAACTCCGGCTTTTTTCCAAGCACCTCCATTCCAGAGCTTAACACTGCATCTTCCAGTTTGTCTTTGACCCATGAAGCAATAAAGTCATTGGGAGCTTCCAGCACTAATCTGTTGGAATCCTGATGATATTCACCCTTGAGAGGTTTGATCCATAGCTGAAAAATCCCTGGTTTCAGGGATTTTTCGAGGATTGGTTGAATTCTTTCCCACGCGTTCATCATGAGGACGATCTTTATCCGGAATCCCGTTTAACTGGCAACCTTCAAAATCAGTGCTTTTAAGCAGTTGTCACCTATGGAGCACTCAACTCTTAACATATTGATAATAAACATTTTTTATTTGATAATCAGGTTTACTCCAACTGCTGTCCACAATTTAATTCTCCAAGCCCAAACCCCAATGATCATGGGACATTAACAACTGCTTTGGACATTGCATAATTTTTTTTCAACAAGATACTTTTTGATTTTCTTCAAATTTCTTCAATTATCTCAATCTTGTTTTTTGTGTTCTTTATTTTTGGATACTAAATGGTAAACACTTACACCATAACAGTAGTCACAAATGAAAACACCTGCACGTGAAACCCTATCTGTCCGGCACATACTTTTCCCTTGCACTGTTACTATTGGACAAATTTTCATATTTGTGGCAAAAGCAAAGTTAAGCTTATTTCATTTCAAGGAGGCATAAAGTGAATAATCAACCCAGAATATCTGATAAAAGAAAATGGCACAGTGTTCCCACTGATGAAGCCATGAATATTTTAGAGACAGGCCCTGATGGCCTGTCCATCAAGGAAGCCACTGACAGGCTGAACAGTTTTGGCCCTAACATGCTGGCCCAGACAGCAAGAAAGGGTCCTCTAACCAGATTTCTGCTCCAGTTTCACAATGTTCTGATTTATGTACTTCTTGTCGCGGCAGTCATAACCGCCCTATTGCAGGAATGGGTGGATTCCATGGTCATATTCGGTGTGACCATAGTCAATGCGCTGATAGGTTTCATCCAGGAAGGCAAGGCTGAAAAATCTCTCGACAGCATCAGAAACATGCTTGCACCCCAGGCTGTGGTCATAAGAGATGGTAAAAGACAGACAATTTCAGCCCAGGACCTTGTCCCCGGAGACGTTGTGGTGCTTAAGGCAGGGGATAAAGTCCCTGCTGACATCAGACTGTTTGAATCCAGAGATCTTCAAATTGATGAGTCGGCTCTGACTGGAGAATCTGTTGCTGTGAGTAAAAATACCCATGAGGTTGACGAGGATTCTTCCCTGGGTGACAGAACGAGTATGGCCTTTTCTGGAACGCTGGTCACATACGGCCAGGCCAGAGGGGTTGTATCTACAACTGGAGAAAATACCCAGATCGGGCGCATCAGCTCCATGCTCAGCCAGGTTGATACCCTGACTACTCCTTTGTTAAGACAGATTGCCAGATTCGGACACATGCTCACTGCAGTCATACTTGTCCTTGCCGGTCTTACTTTCTTCTTCGGTATATTGATCAGGGATTATAGTGCCGGCGACATGTTTCTGGCTGCTGTAGGTCTTGCTGTAGCTGCCATACCTGAAGGCCTTCCAGCCATTATGACCATCACTCTGGCCATCGGAGTACAGAGAATGGCCAGAAGAAACGCCATTATTCGCAGTTTGCCGGCTGTTGAAACCCTTGGCTCAGTGACCATTATCTGTTCCGACAAAACAGGAACACTTACCAAGAATGAGATGACTGTACAAAATATTCAGACAGGCGATAATCTCTTTACGGTTACAGGGGCAGGTTATTCTCCGGATGGTGTTTTCAAGCTCCATGATAAGGAAGTAGATTTCAATAATTATCCGGTGCTCATGGAAATGTTGCGCTCTGCCTTTTTATGCAATGATGCTGATATCAAGGAATCAGATGGACATTGGAAGCTTGATGGAGCACCCACCGAAGGTGCTTTAGTTACTGCAGCCATGAAAGCCGGACTTGACCAGGAAAAAATAAATGCGGAAAATCCACGCCAGGACAGCATGCCTTTCAGTTCAGAAAAAAAATTCATGGCCACCCTGAACAGGGTTGACAGTAAAAATGTAGTTATCCTGAAAGGAGCTCCTGAAAGGGTTATGGAGCGTTGCTCTCATCAACGCCATCAAGGTAAAGACAAGCCTTTAGATCTTGATTTCTGGCAGAAAAGCGGGGAAGAAATTGCTTCCAAAGGCCAGCGTCTTCTTGCTGTTGCCGTAAAAAAAGCTGGTGATCTGCAAAGTGTACAGGATAAGGATGTAGAAGATGGATTCACACTTCTCGGCGTCTTTGGTATTATTGACCCCCCTAGAGAGGAAGCCATTGAGGCTGCTGCCAAACTCATCGGGGATTGTGTTTCTGTAAAGGAATGTCGTTCAGCAGGCATCAGGGTCAAGATGATCACTGGAGATCACGCCTTAACTGCTTTATCCATAGCTGAAAAACTTGGTATTGGTGACGGCAAAACCGCCTTGACTGGAAAGGAACTTGAAAACAAATCCGATGAAGATCTGGAAAAGGTAACCCCTGATATTGATGTCTTTGCCCGTACCAGCCCTGAACATAAACTTAGACTGGTCAAGGCCCTGCAGGCACGCAACCATATTGTTGCAATGACTGGAGACGGAGTCAATGACGCCCCGGCCCTCAAAAGAGCAGACGTAGGTGTGGCCATGGGCAAAAACGGTACTGAAGCAGCCAAGGAAGCCTCTGACATGGTTCTTGCTGATGACAACTTTGCTTCCATAGCCAACGCAGTGGAAGAGGGGCGAACAGTTTATGACAATCTCAAAAAGGCTATACTGTTCATTTTACCCACCAATGGTGGACAGGCGTTACTGGTCATTGCATCCATTCTCATGGGAATCGGAGTAATGGACGCAACAGGACATTTCACCCTGCCGGTAACACCACCTCAGATTTTATGGATCAACATGGTCACAGCAGTCAGCCTGGCCCTGGCCCTGGCCTTTGAACCATCTGAAGCCAATGTCATGAACAGGCCACCCCGCTCACCTGATGAAAACCTGGTATCCGGTTTTCTCCTCTGGCGAGTAACCTTTGTTTCGCTGATCCTTGTCACAGGCGCTCTTGGTCATTACAAACTTATTCTTGCAGGCGGATATTCTCAAGACCTGGCAAGCACAGCAGCCATCAATACTCTTGTGGTGGGTCAGGTATTCTATTTATTCAACAGCAGGTATATCTATGAATCCTCATTGAACTTTCAGGGAATATTCGGCAGTCGCCCGGTTCTTTTATCCATTGCTGTTCTCGCTGTTTTACAGCTTAGCTTTACCTATCTTCCGCCGATGCAATTTATTTTTCAGACTGAAGCCCTTGCCTTTTCGTCATGGATCTTGATTTTCATCTTTGGTATTATTCTGTTTTTTCTTGTAGAACTGGAAAAAGCAATTTTCAGAAAGACCCAAACCTGAACAATTATCGGGGTTAATCATGAAACAACTTATCAAGACTGTGGAATCTGCCATGGACCTGCCTGTTATCAACCGCAGACACTTCCTTTATCTGTCAGCTATAGCAGGTATGGGGGTTCTGGCTGGCTGCGCTGTCAATCCTGTAACCGGCAGGCAAGAGCTTATGCTGATGTCTGAATCTCAGGAGATAAGCATTGATCAGCAGAATTCACCCCATCAGATATCTGCCGATTACGGCAGAGTTCAGGATAAAACTCTAAATGACTATGTATCGTATGTGGGTCGCAATGTAGCGGCCCAGAGCCACCGGCCCGACATGCCCTACTCTTTTCATGCTCTGAATGCTCCGTATGTCAATGCTTATGCCTTTCCAGGCGGAACCATCGGCGTAACTCGGGGTATCCTTCTGGACATGGAAAATGAGGCTGAACTGGCAGCACTTATGGGCCATGAAGTCGGCCATGTGGCGGCAAGGCATACCAGTCAGAGAATGACCAGAGGGCTGCTTACAGCTGTATTACTTTCAGGAGTCACGGCTGCCGTGGGACCAGATTTGGGAGATCTTGTTTCCGGTCTTGGTGGAATTGGTGCCGGTGCTCTTCTTGCAGGTTACAGCCGCAACCAGGAAAGGGAAGCAGACTCACTGGGTTTGGAATACATGGCCAGGTCTGAATACAACCCTGAAGGATTCGTTGGCTTAATGAACATGCTTAATGAAATGTCCGGAAAAAATGAAAACTCCATGGCTGTACTTTTTTCCACCCATCCCATGAGCAGCGAACGTTATGAGACAGCTTTAAATGAGGTCAGCACAAGATACCAGGCACAAAAGCATACCAAGCCCATTTTCAGAGAAAGATATATGGACAATATTGCAGGTCTTCGCAGAATTGCTCCGGCTGTCAAAGCTTTGCAGCAGGGAGACAGCCATATGGCACAGAGAAACCCTGATAAGGCAAAAGAGCAGTACCAGCGGGCATTAAACATTGCCCCTGATGATTATGCCGGCAATTTGAAAATGGCTAAATGCCAGTTAAGCATGGAACAGTATCAACTGGCCAGGCGTTACGCTGCCAGGGCAGCTGAGGTTTATCCAGATGAGCCTCAGGCTGTACACATCCTGGGCATGACCAGTATTTATACCGGGAATTTTGAAAATGCGCTTAACGAATTTAATCGCTATCATGAAGCTCTTCCAGGCAATCCGAATACCATCTTTTTTCAAGGTCTTTCTTATGAAGGCATGGGCAGAAGAGAGCCTTCTGCTCAAAAATATTATGAATTTCTGCAGCAGGTTAACCAGGGTGATTACGCCGCCCATGCCCACTCAAGGCTTCAGGAATGGGGATACCTGCAATAATAAGGAGAATTAAAATGTATCACTTAAAACAAAAAATATGTATGGGAATGATCGTACTTTTTTGCTTTGGTTTATCGGGCTGCCTTTTCGCTCTTGGAGGCGCGGCAGGAGGTGGTGCGGCTCTGTTTTTTAAAGGTCGCCTTCAGGAAAATATAAGTTATGATTTCCAAACAACCAATCAGGCCGTGCGCCAGGGTTTATCCAGCCTTACCCTTCCGTTAACCAAAGACGAGGTAGATGTTGACTCAGCAAGCTTTGAGTCAAAATATCCTGATGGCACTCATGTCTGGATAGGAACCAGGTATATAGCTTCCAATACTACCAGAGTCACCATAAGGGTTGGAGTTACCGGAGATGAACACCGTTCAAGACAGATTTGGGACGAAATCAGAAAATATTTGAACTAAGGCGGCCTATGCCCGCAGCCCATCATAAACAAACATTGTAAGGGCATGCTCTTCATCCCGGGCTATGGTAAAAATACCTTTATCAAGCCTGGTAATGGCAAACAGCTGGCCAACATTCTGCCTTACACCGAAAATCACCATTTTGCCCTTTTTGCTTATGGTTTTGTAGGTCGATAGCAGAGATGACAAGCCAGAGCTGTCCATAAACTCAACATCGGAAAGATCTATGGCCACTTTGATCTCATCTTTGATTATATAGTCCACCATGCCGCTTTTAAATGCAGGGGCATTGCCCGAGTCAATCCTTTTGGCCAATGGTTTGACAATCAAAACACCTTCGCGTTCACGGGCCTCAAAATCCATCTATAATCTCCTGATGTATAAAGCTGTCTGATCATCATTAACTTTCAGAATGCCCGAAAAGCTGTCCGCAATTTTTCTCGGAAGATCCAGTACATCGAAATCATCTCTTATTAACAGCTCCTGACAAACATCTCTAAAGGCTTCATAACCGATAATCCCCTGGTCAATGTCTTCAGACTCATACAGACCATCAGTATATAACAACATCCTCCATAAACCTGAACCGTCTATAACATTAATCTGGTAATCATGCTCATTAACACCGAGCAGCGGTCCTGTGGCATCTACTTCATTAAACCCATTTTCATCTATAAAAAAAGCTGGACAATGACCGGCATTAATGTACTCAATTTCCTTTTGCTGTGGAAAAAAATCAGCTGCAAACAGAGTCACAAAATCCCCTTCATCTCCAAAAGTGTGAATGAGTTGCCGGTTTAGACTGTTAATTAACTTTGCAAGGGACAAAGTACAGCAATTATCAAGCCGAAACGTGGTTCTGACCATGGCCATGATAAATGCTGCTCTGGCCCCGTGTCCTGATACATCCGCCACAACGCACCTCAAGCCGCCATCAGCCAGGGGTACATAATCGAAATAGTCCCCGCCAGCCACTCCGGGCAGATGATAAACACCATGAGCGAAAATATGGTTTGACTTGAATGGTTCCGCGGGCAGGACACTTTTCTGGAGTTCATTCATGGACTCCAATTCCGTAGTGAGCATGACATTTGCCTGATGTAACTTCTTGCGTGTCTTGAAAAGCTCAATCTGAGTCTTGACCCTGGCCCTTATTATATGAACCTGATAAGGTTTAGTAATATAATCCACAGCTCCAAGACTCAAGCCCCTGGCTTCGTCTTCACTTGTGGCTTTGGCTGTAACAAAAATAATGGGAGTGGATTCAGTCTTGGAGTCATTTTTGAGCCTTCTGCAAACCTCGTAGCCATCCATACCGGGCATGAGAATATCCAACAGAACAAGATCAGGCTGCTCTCTTCCAAAGGCTATACGCAGTGCCTCTTCGCCACTCGTGGCAGCCACAACATCATAATCCCTTTTCAGAATCGTACCCAGAATGGTCAGATTTTGTGCTGCATCATCTACAATAAGAATTTTTGGACGCCAGTCTTTATACATTTTTAAACCTGATTATCCATGTTTTGCTGAAGATGAACCTCTAATCTGGCAAGTATTTTTTCCGCCTCTCTAAAATCAAAAACAGACATGGACTTCATAAGATCCTGCACTATTTCCGCGTAATACTCTGATCCAGCATAGTTTTTAAAATATTTCACATAATCCTGTGCATCCAGACTGTTTTTCATCAATAACTGCCTAAATTCATCAATTCGTGGTAAAAGCTCTTCTACTGGAAGAAATTCTTTTAACCGATCATTCTTTTCTCGCCTTTTAAGCAGCAATACACTCTCTTTGAGCTCATCTAAAGCACTCTGTAAATATTTCAGATCATTTTCGGTAATATTTCGATCTTGTCTGATGTCCTCAACCATACGACTGCATCTCTCATAAAGTTTGGTTGCAGAGATATTGCCGGCTATACCCTTCAGGGTATGAATGAGAGCTTCAGCATCACTTTTGTTGTGAGAGTCTAAATAGTGTTTCAGTTTTTCAGGAGTGCCAGCAAAGTCGCGTACGGTATCTTTAAGAAGCCTGGAATAAAGAGAAGTGTTACCCCCAAGTCTGCTTAGACCACTTTGGACGTCAAGTCCTGGCAACTGCATCGGAAAACCTCCCTTTAGATTTTGTGCATTATAAGAAGCTGCCCTATCATCATGGATCTTTGAACTGATAAATTTTTCGATAGTTTGAAATAGTATTTTCTGGTTGATGGGTTTGCCCAAATGCTCATCCATACCGGCAGCTAAACTTTTCTGCCGGTCACTCTCCATGGCTGCAGCTGTCATAGCTACAACAGGCAGATCAGGATATTTGCTTTTAATAATTTTTGTAGCCTCAAAACCATCCATTTCAGGCATCTGGATATCCATAAGCACAATGTCAAAATTGTGATCATCAACTGCGTCCACAGCTACTTTTCCATTTTCAGCCACCTGTACTGAAATACCTGCCTGCTCAAGGATCTCTCTTGCCACCTGTTGATTAATCTCGTTGTCCTCCACTACAAGTATACTAAGGCCCTGCAAATAATAATCAGGAAAAAATATGGTGCTGGGTTTCTGTGCATCCTTCACTTCTCCTCTTGCGCTCATAATGGCGTCAAAAAGAGTTGAGGAAGTAAATGGCTTGAGAAGCACATTATCAATCCTGTTAAGACTCAGATAACTCTCTGCTTCTTCCTTTCTGCCGGATGGTGCCAGCAACATACAGACTTGAGGTCTGACTCCCCAGGACAATTCTTTATCCCGGATCAGCCTGATGGTCTCTGGACCACTTATACCCTGAATATTCATATCTACCAGAATGACATCAAAAACCCTTCCCTGACTCAAAGCATCGCTGACCAGTTTTAAGGCTTGTCTTCCATCTGCAGCAGCCTTTGTAGAAAAATTCCAGGATTCAAGGATTTCTCTTAAAATAATCTGGGAAGTTTCATTTTTGTCAACAATCAAAGCTCTGCACTCATCCAGACTGCAAGAGTCAAACCTGTCTTCAACCTCCTTTCCAACCCTGAAAAGAGCATTAAAGGAAAATACACTTCCCTGCCCTGGCTCGCTTTTTACTTCAATATTACCCCCCATAATTTCCACGAGTCGCTGACTGATAATAAGACCCAGTCCAGTACCTCCGTATTTTCTGGTAGTTGAAGTGTCAGCCTGGGAAAACGCCTTAAATAATTTCTGCTGCTCCTCTGAACTGATACCGATTCCAGTATCACAGACTGCAAACCTTAGTATTGCCTGTTCATTGTCTCTGCTGACCAGATTTACCTTGATTTCAATCTGACCTTCATGGGTAAATTTTACAGCATTACTCATCAAATTGGTCAAAACCTGCTTGATACGCAATGAATCACCAACAACCACCCTGGGCACATCCGGATGCACGCGAAAAAATAGTTCCAGTCCCTTGGATTCGGTAGAATTTATGAAGAGCACAGCAACCTGATCCAGCAAGCTTTCAAGATCGAATTCATGGTGTTCCAGCTCCAGCCTGCCTGCTTCAATCTTGGAAAAATCCAGAACATCATTAATAACCCCGAGAAGCATCCTGGAGGAGGTCTCAATCTTTTCCAGATAATCTCTTTGTTTGGGACTCAGTTCAGTATTCAGGGCAAGCTGGCTCAAACCAATAATAGCATTCATGGGGGTACGTATTTCATGGCTCATATTGGCTAAAAAATCACTTTTAGCCCTGTTGGCATCTTCTGCCGCTGTTCTGGCCTGCTCCATGGCAACTCTTGCTCTTATCCTGTCGGAGATATCCCGTACACTGCCAACTGCATGCCACTCACCATCCAACTCAAAAGATGCCACAGATCTTTCCACGTCAATAATTTTTCCTTGCCTGGTTCTGGCCTGAAACTCCATAATATTGTCTACAACCTTTCCAAGACCACTACCTGCAAACTCACGAATACCCTGTTGTGCCTTAATTCGATCTGCTTCAAGGGCCACCAGGTCATGAATATCCTTACCAATAGCTTCTTCTTCAGAATAACCGAAAAGATTATGTGCGGCCTTGTTCCAGAAGGTCACCCTTCCTTTTGAATCGATCACAATAAGCGCATCAAGAGAAGCCTGAGTCATACTTCGAATTTCCTTTTCCTTGCGCAGAATGGCTTCTTCAAACTCTTTACGCTCTGTAATGTCCTGTATTATACACCAGATCATCTTTTTGCCGGACTTGTCAGTAATAAGCATCCCGTTAAGCAATACAGGATAACGCTGACCATCCTTTCTGATGTATTCCTTTTCATAAGGACCAAAATAACCGGTCTTTTCCAAAGACTCTAACTGTTTTGCCTCCTGTTGCTCATACTCCCTCGGAGTCAAGTCCCAATAGCTCAACTCTCTGAACTCTTCTTTTGTATAGCCGGTACTCTCTAAAAGTGACTGATTGAAATCAAACCACTGACCTGTAGCAAAATCATTTAAACCAATGCCTACAGGAGACATTTCAAAAAGCCCCCTGAACTTTTGCTCATTTTCCAGCAGGCTGAGCCGGGCTTCTTTTTCCAGGGTTATATCCATTGCTGCTCCCCTGTATCCAATGAGCAATCCCTCACTGTCAAAAACAGGCACTCCGGTCACCCTTTGCCAGATGAAGCTCCCGTCAGGCAACATTGATCTATGCTCAAGACCTGAAAAAGACTCACCTTTTTCAGCCTTGTCCAGAAAGAAATTCATTACATTTTGAGAATCCTCTTCAGGTATAAAATCAAAAGGTGAACTGCCTATGATTTCATCAACAGGTCGTTTCAAAACCTGACTGGCCCTTTCAGTGACAAATACGTAAATTCCGTCAACATTGGTCTCCCAAATATACTCTCCTGCAGCCTGAGATATATCTCGAAATCGCTGTTCTTTAATTCTTAGAGCTTCTTCAGTTTCAATACGCTCTGTAATGTCCCTGGCTGCAGCATATATCAAATTACCTTGAGGATGCGAACGCCATTCAATATAGCAATATGTGCCATCCTTTTTCCTGAAACGATTTACAAAGTTAATAACATTTTTATTTTCTTTCAGCAAAGCCATTTGCTGGATAGTTTTTTTCTTGTCTTCCGGGTGTATAAAGTCCATAAAATTTTTTTGTCTGATCTCATCCAGATCATAGCCCAGAACTTCTTCCCATGACTTGTTCAGCTTGTGAAACTTGCCCTGCATATCTGCAATGCATAAGAGATCAAGAGAAACATTGAAAAAACCTTCCAGCTCTGCGGTTTTGATCTCCAGTTCCTCCTGCACCTTTTTCTGTTCGGAAATATCTGCAATAAAACCATGCCAGAGTGTTGATCCATGCTCATCGCGTTGAGGTATGGCGCTGCCCATAAGCCACTTTCGGGTTCCATCCTTATGGGTAACCCGGTATTCAGTTTTCCAGGGTTTTAATGTTCCTGCAGACTCTTGAATGGAATCAACAACACCTTGAGTATCCCGGGGGTCAATGACCTCCATTACAGCTGATGCGTCTTCTCTAACCTGCTCAGGATCGACCCCATAGACCACCTTCATGCCGGCGCTGGCGTAAGGAAAGCTTCCTTTTCCGTCAGCATCAACCTTGTATTGATAAACTACACCCGGCACCTGTGATGCAATTTTCTCAAGCCTTTCATAAAACTCCACAGCCTGCTTTTGAGCCTGTTTGGTCTCTGTAATATCTCTGAAGTAACATAAGAAAACCATTTTTTCCTGAAACTCGACACGTTTTACTGTTACCAGAAAGCTGCGTAATTCTCCTGTTTTGGTTCTATGCAGGGTTTCAAAGTTATCAATGCCTGTTTTAATAATTTTCTGAATATGCTTCTGCACCTCTTCTGAGCTTTCTTTTGCTTCATAATCGCTTATGCGAAGCCTGAAAAACTCATCTCTGGTATAACCCAGGTTTTCATGAGCTGCCTTATTGAATTCAATAGGCAGAGAAGTTTCAGGATCTATGAGAACAACACCGTCGGGGGACAGTTCAAAAAGCTCTTTGTAGATATGTTCAGTTACCATACAGTCTCCAAAAAAGGGAGCATTGCTCTTATCTAATGCGGGCTGTGCCCACAACCCAGCTATCTGTTATTAGTAATTGTTATTCGTTATCTGTTATCTGTTATTCGTTATTCGTTATTCGTTATCGATGTGGCACAGATGATGATTCTTGCGGGAGCCACTTGCCTGATAAGTGAGACGCTTAAAACATTGGTTATTGCTCAAGATGGTCCCGGAATGCATGCCCTGTGCTTAACATAAAATGGGTTAAACTCTTAGTTCAGACTGAAGGTTGAAGACATTGGACATTGCTAATTTTAATAAAGATTAAAATTTATTTATTGCTCAGCATATTTAATGAGGTTACAACGCAGAATCTTGTAAACATTAACTTATGGTGAATGCAAGGAAAAAGAGCTCTGAATTTCTAAGCTCACAAGGCAGGGATTTTATCAGTTCAGATCTTTTTATGCAGCACGGGGGCTGCCCCTGGCTTGGGAACTGTCCCCCATTGAATTTTCAAAAACATGTAATCCTTCCTGTCTGCAGTGCCAGCCATATCAGCCATTTAAATGTGGCACGAGATCTGACGCTCATTTGAGATGATTGTTTTTCCAGGCCTTTTTAAGTCTTTCAAGCTCATTTTCTGCCATTAGTACCAGACTTTCAGCAGCAGCAATATCACAGTCCCTGCCAGCTTTCTCAATTTGCATGGCAACATGGCTCAGAGCTTTGGCACTTATTGTTAAAGCAGCTCCTTTCATCGAGTGGCCTTCTTTATGGATTACTTGAGTATCCCGTGATTGAACAGCGAGACTCAGAACAGTCAGCTTCTCAGAAGTTTCCAAGATAAAGCTGTCTACAATGCTTTTTGCAAAATCCTGTTCAACGAAGCGATGCATCAGCTCATCCCGGTCCAGAGCCGGCAAGCCAGAATCAGCTCCATGTTCTTTCCAGCCCTCAGTCGCATTGAATGGATGGATCATGGCTTTATCAGGCTTTTGAAAATCCTCGGCCTCCTGTTCAGCTTCATTATTTAACCATTTTTTCAATACACTCGACAACTTTTCCGGGTCAATGGGCTTGGTCAAATAGTCATCCATACCCGCCTCTAAGCACTGCGCCCTGACATCCGCCAAGGCATGCGCAGTCAGTGCGATGATGGGAACTCCTGCATCATCTTTCCTGTTTTTTCCAGCACTCCATGATTTTCGCATTCCAGCATTGTTTTCTTCTAAGCTTCTGATCTGCTTTGCTGCCTCAAACCCGTCCATTTCCGGCATCATTAAATCCATGAGTATAAGATCATAAGGCAATTGTTGTATGGCATGCACTGCTTCCTGACCATTGGCTACGGCATCGGCACGAAGACCTATTTTTTTAAGCATGGTCAGAACTACCTGCTGATTGGTATGATTATCCTCAGCTACAAGGACTCGTCCGGAAAATATAGGATGCTCAGGCTCTTCCAGCTGAGCTTTACCTGTCACATTGCATCTTATCCTGGATTTGCTGAATACCTGGTTTCCTGTACCAGTCATAACCGTGACCAGGGCGTCACACAGTCCTGACTGACTCACTGGTTTGTTCAGGCAGGCAGAAATGGTCTGGGGCGAACAGACACTTTTGTCTGAATGCCCTAAGGGAACAAGCATGATTGTTGGCAAAGATTTAAAGCGTGCATCTGCCTTGAGTCTTTTAATGACTTCCATGCCGTCCATCCCCGGCATATGCAGATCCAAAATGGCCAAATCAAACCTATCGCCTCTACCATGGGCTTCGGATAATGCACGCAAGGCTGATTCACCGCTCTCTACCCCATGGGTTCTTATGCCCAGGAAAGTTAAGTGTTTTAGAATAACATTCAGGTTGGCAGCATTATCGTCCACTACCAGGACATGCAATCCTATTAAGTCAATTGGTGGCACAGGCCGGATATTTTTGCTGTTCGCCTGAACCACAAATCGTGCTGTAAACCAGAATTTAGAACCCTGTCCTAAAACACTGTTAACTCCGACGTTTCCACCCATCAATTCAGCCAGTTGCTTGCAAATGGCCAGTCCCAGTCCTGTTCCGCCAAACTTTCTGGTGATGGAGGCATCCACTTGACTGAATTTGTTAAAAAGCATGTCAGTTTTGCCATCAGGAATGCCAATGCCGGTATCACGGACAGTAAAAAGAAGAGTACAACGCTCAAAGGAGTTCAGTGCTGAATCATGTATTGCGGATAGACCTGCCTGATTATCTTCAGTCGTCATTCTGGATTCATCATCCATGACTTTACTGACTCTGATCTCCACTTCTCCGCACTCTGTAAACTTCAGTGCGTTGCCAGCCAGATTAATTAATATCTGGCGCAAACGTCCGGGGTCCCCGCGAAGAAGCCGGGGAACGTCTGAGTCTATGGAATAAATTAGTTCCAGACCTTTTTCGTGTACACGCAAAGACATGGAGGCAATAAAATCATCCATCAGATTTTGCAGGTCAAAATCAAGGAGTTCAAGCTCCAAGCGTCCAGCCTCGATCTTGGAAAAGTCAAGAATATCATTGATTAGATTAAGCAGGGCCTTGCCGCTGGATTGAACTATTTCAGCATAATAACGCTGCTCTCTCGTAAGATTGGTATCAAGGAGCAGGCCGTTCATGCCTATTACCCCGTTCATTGGCGTCCGAATTTCGTGACTCATATTGGCCAGAAATTCAGACTTGGCCTTACTGGCAGCATTAGCTTCTCTGGCAGCAAGTTGCTGTTGCTTAAAACTTTGCTGCAGCTGCTGCATATTCTGCCTTCTGATAACTAACAAACGACAGGTAGCAGCCACTGGTAAAACAATTGTCACGCCACCCACAATGAAAAAAAGCCGAATAAGCCAGGCATTGGAAGCTTTGCTTGGCCATCCGTTTTCGGGAATTGCTGCCATTTTCCAGTATCCATATGGCAGGTTCACACTTGCCAGGACCGGATCAGAGTCAAAAACTTCCTGGGAGCCAAAAAAAAGATCACCGTCCGAACCCAGGGCGTCTTTTCCCCGGATGGCTACCTGAAAAGGCATGTCGTTTAGAAAAAGTCCACTGGACTGGTAAAAATCATGCAAATCAATGACTACAGAAATAAGTCCCCATAATTCTCTACCTTCGTCATTATCCATAAACACTGGTATACGACCGATAAGTCCCTGCCCACCCTGAAGAAGATTAACAGGCCCTGCCAGCACAAGGGCACCCGCCCCTATGGCTCTGAGTGCTGCATCTGCCTGGGCTGGCACGTCCCGGAAATCTACTCCGATAATTGCCTCATTTCCTTCAACTGGATACATGTATTTCATGACCAGACCAGGAGCAGCACCGATATTTCTAAGTTGAGGATAATTCTCAATCAAGGGAGCAGCGAGAGAAGCATACCGTTCAAGAGACATGTTCGGTTCAAGACTAATGGCAATGACCATCCCCTCAACTCTGGAAGCATTAATGTGAATATTTCTCTCCAGTTCGGCACGTAAAGTGCTCAACTGAAAATGTACAGATAGACGAGCATCTTCCACCTCTTGCCTGAGGGAAAAACGTTCAAAATAATACCAGGTAAGTAGTACAGCAATGGCTACAACTGCAGGTGGAATCCAGAATTGAATTTTTTTTAACTTTGCCAAAACCTTGTTCACCTCATACAAGATCAGAATCAGCCTGACCTGAAGAATGTTTTTTTGGTACTTTTCAGTAAATTGAACACATTACTTTTTAAAAGTTCATTCATCTCAGTGAATACATCAATCATTTTATCTTGTAAATAAGACATCACACAGTATTTCAAACAAATAACGCGACAAAAATGTAAAAAGATAAAAACTCTCTTTATTTAACATCTTATGAGTAACTGGAATCGCTTTGCTTATAAAATCAGATGTTTACAGTTTTCACATTTTGACGATTTTTGCTTTGATTGATGCACATTTGCCAG